>CAKZLV010000161.1 GCA_937127285.1 uncultured Bacteroidota bacterium | reverse complement strand
CATCGACCTCCGCGCCGTAGCGCTGGGTTCCCCCCAGGTCGTCGATCAGGTCGGCGATCCCCTTTACGAGAGAGCCCGTCCCTCCCATCGCGTACCAGACCCCCCATTTCCGCTCCAGGAAGGCGATGAGCGTGTAGATGGACGTGGTGTTGAACGGATTGCCTCCTACGAGCAGCGGATGGAAGCTAAACACCTTCCGCAGTTTCGGGTGGCGGATGTACTTCGACACGAAGCTGTAGACGGAGCGGTGGCTGCCCAGCTTCATCATCGCCGGGACGATCTTCAGCATGTCCGACGCTCTGCTGAACGGCACGTGCCCCAGTTCTTCAAAGCCTACTTCGAAGATCTCTTCGCTTTTCTGCAGGAAGCGGCGGTAGCCGGCCACGTCCTCTTCCGAAAACCGCCGGATTTCCGCCTCCATCGCGTCCGCATCCCCGGTGTAGTTGAAGATGTCGCCGTCGTCGAAGCGGATCTGGTAGAACGGCGTGATGGGAACGAGGTCGACGTGATTTTCGAGCTTCTGCCCGCAGAGTTCCCAGAGTTCTTCGAAGAGGAACGGCGCCGTCACAAGGGTGGGGCCGGCGTCGAACGTAAAGCCGTCCTGCTCAAAGACGCGGGCGCGGCCGCCGGGCTGGTCGAGGCGGTCGACGAGGGTGACGCGATAGCCGCGGGCGCCGAGGCGGACGGCGGCGGCCAGACCGCCGAAGCCCGCGCCGATCACGACGGCGTGGGGACTGTCTGGGCCGGCGGGCGCGGGGTCGGTGCTGGTGTTGAGGGAGACGTCGTCGCGGTGGACGAGGCGCTGAATCCAACTCATAAGGGGTCAGGCGGCAACGTGATCGGACTTTGGGGAGAAACGGGGCCCCCAGCGGCGCAGTTCGGGGGGGATCGAGACGGTTTGGTTACCTTCCCGGCGGTCGCCGCAGATGGGCATCCCTCCCCTTCGATGGCACGGGAGGATCGGAGCGCGAACGATCGGGGCAGGAACAATCGGGGCGGGATCTGGTCGGGCCTCAGGAGCCGGGCTGCCGAGAGCGATCGCACGGCGGCAGGGTGTGGAGGGGCCGCGTTCTGGATCGGGTTCTGCGTCCGATTTCGGGACGGATCTTGGGCCCGACGTCGGGGCGGGTTCTACGATCGCGGGGAGCGTCACGCAGCGGCTTCGTCGGTTTGAAGAACGTCCTGCAGGGCGGACTGCAGCTTTTCGGCCGTGAACGGTTTGGCGAGGAAGGTTTGCGCGCCGGCCTCGACGGCTTCGTCCGTTCGCCCGTCGGCCAGGCCGCTGGCGGCGACGATGGGGAGATCGGGATGGTCGGCGCGAAGGGCACGGATCAGGTCGAATCCGTTGATGTGCGGCATCCGGAGGTCGGTGATGACGACGTCGACCTCGTCGCCGCGCTCCTTCATGATCTCGAGGGCGGCCTCGGCGCCGTCTGCGGTAAGGGTCTGATACCCGACAGCGTCGAGCGTGTCCCGCGCCGTGTCGAGTATAAACTCCTCATCGTCGACCACCAGCACCAGCTCGCCCGCCCCTTCCCGAGGCTCTGCCGACTCGCGCGGAGAGCGCCGCGTCGACTCTTCTTCGGCGATGGGAAGGTGAACGCGGAAGGTCGTCCCTTCGCCCTGTTCGCTCTGCACGTCGATAAACCCGTCGTGGCTCTTCACGATGCTGTACGCAGTGGACAGGCCGAGCCCGGTCCCTTCTCCTTCCGGCTTCGTCGAGAAGAACGGTTCGAAGATTTTGTCGACCACGTCGTCCGGGATGCCCGTGCCGGTATCTGCGACCTCGATGCAGACGTATCGGCCCGGTTCCGCATCGATCGTTCGCTTCGCATCCGCATCGGTCACGTCCGTGGGGTAGGCGCGCAGAGACAGCGTCCCCCCGTCCGGCATCGCGTCGCGGGCGTTCACGCTCAGGTTCATCAAGACCTGTTGGATCTGGGTTGCGTCCCCGACGATCTGCGGAAGGTCGTCCTGTACGTCCGTTTCGACCGTGACCCGTTCGGGAAAGGTCTCTCCGGTGATCTTCTCGACCTCTTCGATGATGGCTCCGGACTGAAGGGCGACCCGTTCGCCTTCGACGCCCCGGGCGAAGGCCAGCACCTGCTCGACCATGTCCGACCCGCGCTCGGCGCTCTTCTGGATCATGGACAGGGTGCGCTCGGCCTTCGGATCGTCTCCAAACCGCCGCGTCAGCACTTTTACGCCCAGGAGGATGGGCACGAGGAGATTGCCGAGGTCGTGGGCGATGCCCCCGACGAGGCGGCCGATGCTCTCCATGCGCTGCGAGCGCAGGAACTGCGACTCCAGCCGCTTGCGCTCGGTGATGTCGGTGTTGATAACGAGGACGTGCTTCGGCTCCCCGGCGCTGTTGCGCACGAGGGTCCAGCGGCTTTCGACGATGAGCTCGTCGCCGTCTTTGCTCTGCAGGTCGAGCTCGCCGGTCCACTCCCCCTCTTCCATCATGGTGTCGTAGCAGGAGCGGAGCTTGTCCTGCTGCTCCGCGGCGTAGAGGCGTTCGCGGGCGGTTTCGCCCATCATTTCGTCTTCGCTCCAGCCCGTGAGGCGCTCGGCGCTCTTGTTCCAGTACACGACGCGCCCTTCCATGTCGTACGCCATGATGGCGTCGCGCGCCTTGTCGAGCAGCTGGGCCTGCTCGCGGATGCGCTGCTCCGCCTCTTTGCGCTCAACCGCGTAGCGAATGGACCGCTCCAGGAGGGGGGCGTCGATCTCGTCTTTCGACAGATAGTCGGCCGCGCCGGCCTGCATGGCGTGCAGATCCACTTCCAGGTCGCCCTGGCCGGTTAGCAGGATGATCGGCGTCGGTACGCCGCCGCGCCGGTTCACTTCCTCGAGGAGGTCGAGACCGGTCTGCGCGCCGAGGCGGTAGTCGACCAGGCATGCGTCGTAGGTGTTGGACACGATGGCCTCGATCCCTTCGTCGTAGCTTTGCGCCCAGTCGAGGTCGCAGTCGATGCTCTGCGCCTTCGAGAGCAGAGCCTGCGTAATCATGTAGTCGTCCTCGTCATCCTCGATCAGGAGAATGTCGAGAACTTCGGTCGAAGCAATCATTCGTTTGCGTCGCGCTCTGAAGGGAGCTTCACGATCTCGAACCAGAAGTCGCCGAGCGCCTGGATGGCGTCGGCCAAGCCGTCGAACGTGACCGGCTTGGTCACGAAGGCGTTTACGCCGAGGTCGTAACTTTGAAGAATGTCTTGTTCGGCCTCCGAGGTGGTCAACACGATGACCGGGATGCGGCGCAGTTCCGGGTCCGACTTGATTTTTTTCAGCGCTTCGCGCCCGTCCATCCGCGGCATGTTCAGGTCCAGAAGGATCAGCCCGGGACGCGGCGCGTCGTCCGGATCCTCGTACGCGCCCTCGCGGCGCAGGTAGTCCATGAGCTCTTCCCCATCCTCCACGGTGGAGATGGTGTTGGCGATCCGGCTTTTCTGGATGGCTCGCCGCGTGAGGAGCCGGTCGTCCGGATCGTCTTCTGCCAGCAGAATACGGATGCGCTGGTCATTACTCATCCAAACTCGAGTCGGTCGTTGCATGGTCGGTCGTGGAGTCCTCGGCCTCGTGTGCACCCCGGTTGGAGCGGGCAACGGGAAGCAACACCGTGAACGTCGTGCCCTCACCCGGTGTGCTCGACACGGTGATATCCCCCCCATGACGCTCAACGATGCGCCGGCAGATGGCAAGCCCCATTCCGGTGCCTGCATAATCGCCGCGTCCGTGTAACCGCTTAAACGGCGTAAAGATACGATCGGCATACTTTTCATCAAAGCCGATCCCGTTATCGGCAATGGTGAGGCGGCAAATTTTATCGGCGTCTGCATCCACACGAGCGGCCCAGTCGGGGTCCTGGGCGGGAAAGACCTCCGCCTCGATGCGAACGACGGGCGGAACGCCCTCGCGATGAAACTTCAGCGCATTGCTGATCAGGTTCTGGAGGAGCTGCCGCATCTGCGTCGGGTCGGCATCGATCGTGGGGAGATCGCGGGTTTCGATCGTCCCGTCTACGTCCTCCATCTGCATGTCGAGGTCGCTGCGCACGTTGGCGATCACCGCCTCCAGGTCGACCGGCTCGAACGGGCGCGCCCGCGTGGTCACGCGCGAGTAGACGAGCAGGTCGCTGATGAGGCGCGACATGCGCTGCGCCGCGTCCTGCATGCGTTCGAGGTAGTGGTGCGCGGTCTCGTCCACCTCGTCGGCATAGTCCTCCATGACCAGGTTCGAGAAGGCGCTGATCTTGCGCAGCGGCTCCTGCAGGTCGTGCGAGGCGATGTAGGCGAAGTCGCGGAGGGCGCGGTTGCGCTGCTCGAGCTTGGCGTTGGCCGCCGCCATCGCCTGCGCCGCCTCCCGGCGCTCACTGACGTCCCGAAACGTGATGGCGACCCCGTCTTCGACCTTCACCGCCACCACCTGCAGCCAGGTCCGGCCGTCGTCCGTGTTGTACTCGATCTCCGTTTCGAGAGGCTCGCCGTTCTCGATGACCTCGATGTACGCGTCCACCAGCCCCTGTTCCTGCTGAACCGGCAGGAGCTCCGCCATCGGACGCCCGATGATGTCCTCCGACGCCCGACCCACCATCTTCTCCGCCTGCGGGTTGGCGAGAACGCACTCCAGGGCCTTCACGCGCCCGAACTCGTCTCGCACGGAGGAAAAGACCATGATCCCGTCCAGCGAGCTGCTCAGCACGCTCGACAGCAGATCGCGCGAGGTCTGCAGCGCCTCGTCTTTCAGCTGCTGGTCCGTGATGTCTTCGAACGACACCAGAACGCCGTAGGGGTCGTCCTGCCCCTCGCCGTCGACGTCTCCCTGCACCGGGTCGCCCTCCGATGCGAAAAGCGGCTGGGCGTTGACCCGAATCCATCGCGGGGGCTCGTCCGGCGGGTAGATCCCCATCACCTCGTCGCGCACGGGTTCGCGCTCGAAGTACGCCCGCCAGAACGGAAAGTCGGAATTCGGAAGCGGGCTTCCGTCCTCCCGAAGTCCCTTCCACGTCGGGTCGTTGAATTTGCTGCCGACGATCTTTCCGGCCGGGCGGCCCAGAATGCGCTCGGCCGCCGCGTTGCAGTCGCGAAAGACGCCGGTGTTGTCCATCAGCAGCACGCCTTCGCTGATCGTGTCGACCAGCGTGTCGAACCGGCGCTCGACCTGGCGGCGCATCGTTTCCGCCCGGTGCTTTCCGGTGCGATCGGTCAAGAAAACGAGGAGCCCTCCGGCGTCGCCCTCCGGCTCCTGCCACGGCCGCACCTCCCACTCCACCCAGACGGTGAGGCCGTCTTCGAGGGGAAGGGGCCGGACGGTGCCGCGGCGCGTCCGCTGCTGGGCGAGGCAGGTCTCGAACGTGTCCCTCCAGCTTCCGTCCTCGTCCGAGAACAGGTCGAAAAAGCCCGTCGTCGACCCGTCGCCGCGTCCCGCCCCCTCGGCGTCGTCGCCCGACAGGCTGGGGACGAACACGTCGGAGAGGCGGTCGCTGCCGGCGAGGATCTGCCACTGGTCGTCGAGCAGGAGGACGGCGGAGGGCATCGAGCGCACAAAGCGCTTCAGCGCCTCCGGTCGCTCGATGAAGGGGCCGGCGTAGGTTCCGTCCGACGACGGCTCCGCGGCCGATGGTTCATCCGAGGGGGAGTGTGTGCGAGCCATCAGCGATCGTGCTCCGTTCGTTCGAGATCGGTTGGTCCAGTCGCGCCGGTTCGCCCGCGGGCAGCAGCCGCACGGCCTGCGCAGGCGGTGCGGGATCGGGGCGTTGGCGGTGCGGGCAGCGGCCCTGCACCGACGCCGTCGCCGGGCGCCCGCTCGCGGGTGCGCCTGCCGATGGATGCTGCCGGCTCCTTCCGGGGCGGACGCTCTCCCGCCCGCTTCCCGACGAGGCGGGAGGGGTCGACAAAGCGCGTTCGGCGCCCCCGTTGGAGGGCCCTTCCGGGATATGCAGCTCCGGGAGGATATTTCTCGCGAAACGGCCCCGCAGATGACCCCTGCAGGAAGGCCCTTGCAGGATGGCCCTTGCTTGTGAGGGAATCTCTCGGGGAACGGCAGGGGTCGTCGCGGGCCGCTTCCGGCCGCCGCTCCCCGGCGATTCGACGGCGCATGCGTACGCAGGAATGATCGAGAAGCTAGTCAGCAACACGGCCACAGTCAACCGAACGGCCGATTTTGCCCGTCAACCGGCGTCGTCCGGGCGGTTCGTCTCGCCAGTGCGGGCCTCTTCGTCCGCCTCCCAGTGGCGGCGGATGGCGGGAAGGGAGTCGCCGCCGTACTTCTCAAGGAACGCGTTGGCGATTGTGTAGGCAACGGTGGCTTCGGCAACGGTCGAGGCAGCGGGAACGCTGGTGATATCACTCCGCTCGTACCGGGTCGGCTGCGCCTCGTCGGTTTCGGTATCGACCGAGTCGAGCGGTTTGATGAGGGTCGGGATCGGCTTCATGTAACCGCGCACGATGATCGGCATCCCGTTCGTGGTCCCGCCTTCGATGCCGCCGGCGTGGTTGCGGCGCCGGGCGTAGGGCCCGGTGCTCACGTCGCGTTCGTCGCCGTGGATGATCGGGTCGTGAACCTTCGAGCCGGGCCGGTGGGCATTGCGCACCCCGTCTCCGACCTCGGCTGCCTTCTGCGCCTGAATCGAGCAGATGGCCTGCACGAGCTGGCCGTCCAGGCGCCGGTCCCAGTGCACGTAGGACCCGAGTCCGGGCGGCACGCCGGTCACCACCACTTCGTAGATGCCGCCGAGCGAGTCGCGCTGCTTCTTGGTGTCTTCGATGTGCTCGATGCAGCGCTCCGTCATGTCGTCATCGAGCATGCGGGTGGCGCTTTCGTCTGCTGCCTCGTACAGCGCCCGGGCGCCGCCGTCCCGAAGCAGGGCGTTGCGCCGCTCCACCCAGTCCTCCGGCTCGTCGAACCCGACGTCGCCGATGCGCACCACGTGGCTGCCCACCGTGATCCCAAACTCGTTCAGCAGGCGGCGCGCTACCGAGCAGCAGGCCACTCGCATGGCCGTCTCCCGGGCGCTCGACCGATCGATGACCGGGCGGATGTCCTCAAACTCGTACTTCTGGAGGCCGGCGAGGTCGGCATGTCCGGGACGCGGGAGCGTCACCTTCTCGATGCCCGCGCCATCGCCATCCACCGCCATTTTTTCCGGCCAGCCGGCTTTGTCTTTTTCATAGGCTCCGTTGTCGATGCGAAAGGAGATCGGGCTGCCCAGCGTCTCGGAGAACCGGACGCCGGAGTAGATGTGGACCTTGTCGTTCTCGATTTTCGACCGTCCGCCGCGACCGTAGCCCAACCAGCGCCGGGCCAGATGGGTGTTGATGTCGTCGGGCGTAAGCGGAAGGCGAGCGGGAACTCCTTCGACGACGCCAACGATGGCCTCGCCGTGCGACTCGCCGGAGGTCAGGTAACGGATCATGCGCTGCAGGGGGATGCGTTCATTCGGAGGAAGAGAAAGAGGACCGGATGCAGGCCCCGGTGCCGTGCGTCGAATGGGCAGAGGGGTTCGTACAGAAGGCCGGCGTCGGAGAAATCGGCGTCACCAGCAGGAATGGGGGTCGCGGGGAATGGCGGCCGCGGATGGCAGCGGGGGCGGCGCGGGCAGGGGACAGCCGGGTGCCGCGCCGAGCGCAGCCGCTGGCGGTTCGCGGTCCCTGCGCCCGTGCGCGGGGGCGGCTGGTGGGCCTCTATTTTACCTCGTAGAAGGCGCTTGTCCCGTCGCGGCGCTGCACCCGGAGCAGCACGGGCCCGGCAGACCGCAGCGCCGACTGGACGTCCTCGACCGCGGCGATGGGCGCGTCGTCAACCCGGGTCAGGACGACGTCTCTCGGCACGCCCGCTCGGGCCGCCGGGCTGTCCTTTTCCACGAAGGCGACGTATACGCCCGCGTCCACCCCGAAGGCCCTGCGCTCGCTGCCCTCCAGCGACCGCACGCCGAGGCCCCATTCTTCCAGTTCCGTGATTGCCGGCTCGGAAGAAGACGGCGGCGAGGGCTCGTCGTCTTCGGGAGCGGGGCGCTCTGCCGAGGGGGGGGCGGCGTTGCCGAGCCATCCTTCGTAGGCGGGATCGTCGCGCCCCATCAACCGCACCGTGTACGCCTGCTCCCGCCCGTCCCGCCACACCGTGACGCGGATTCTCTCGCCGGGACGGTAGCGCGCCACTGCACTCTGGAGGGCGTTCGGCGCGTCGACGGTGGAGCCGTTGACAGCCAGGACGACGTCGCCCGGTTCCAACCCGGCGTCGTCGGCCGCACCGTCCTCGCGGACGCCGGCCACGTACACGCCCTGGATCTCCGAGAGCCCGAGCTGCCGGGCGCGGTCGGCGTTGACGTCGGCGATGCTGACGCCGAGGAATCCGCGCTGCACCTCTCCGTAGGCGATGAGGTCTTCGGCAACGCGCTCGACCAGATTCGACGGCACGGCAAAGCCGTAGCCTTCGTACGATCCGGTTTCGGTGGCGATGGCGGTGTTGACGCCGACGAGCTCCCCGTTCAAGTTCACCAGGGCTCCGCCGGAGTTGCCGGGGTTGATCGCCGCATCGGTCTGGATGAAGTCCTCCAGCCGGAAGCTGTTGTCGATGATGTTGACCTGCCGGCCGAGCGCGCTCACGATGCCGGCGGTAACGGTCGACGTCAGCCGGAACGGGTTGCCGACGGCCACGACCCAGTCCCCAACGTCCACCGCCCCCGAATCTCCGAGGCGAATGGCCGGCAGGCGCTCGGCGCTGTCTACCTTCAGAACGGCGAGGTCGGTGGAGGCATCTCGGCCGACGACCCGGGCGTCGAACTGGCGCTTGTCCGCCAGGGTGACCTGGATCTCTCGCGCCTGTTCGACCACATGGTTGTTCGTTACGATGTGGCCGTCGGCGCTGATCAACACGCCGCTCCCCACGCTCCGTCGAGGCATGCGGCGGCGGAAGAAGTCGCGCATGTCGCCCTCAAACTCTCGGGCTCCCTCCTCCGCCTGCTCCGGCGCCCCGGTGCGAACCTGGATGAAAACGACCGTCGGCGTAACGCGGTCGGCCACCCGGCGGAAGAGGTTGTTCAGAACCGGCGGGCTCGGGAGCGGGTCCTCCCGCAGCATCCCGGAGTCCGCCTCCGCGGTCCCGACCGGGGGCTGGTCGCTTCCGAGCTCGACCCGGTCGACGACCTGCGTGACGGGGCGCGGGGACGGGTCGTCCTCCATGACGAGCATGAACAGAATCCCGCCCAGCAGGCCGACGACGGTGCAGCCGATCCCGGCGAGAAGAAGAGAGGTCCGGTTCATCGTGGGTGTCGTTCAGTCCGGAAGAAGCCGGGAGGCGGTGCGGGGCGAGGAGCCAGCGCATCAATCCTGCACCCGGCTCCCCCCGAATTGTTTCGGGGGCGCCGGCGGTGCCGGCCCGACCCGCCCCGTCGTCAACGCCCCGTCGTCAACGCCCCGTCGGCGGGTCGGTCGGCTCCTCGGCCGACTCGGCTCTTCAGCCGACAAAAAACGCGCAATCTCTCCATCGCCACCGACGGCGAGGAATCCCTGCCCTCCGTCCGTCGTTCGTCCAGCAGGCATTCGGGGCGTGTCCGGGAGCCGGACCGGCCGCCCCTGCGTTTTTCCACCACAGCGTCCCGACTCATGCGCGTCAGTTACTGCGACGGGTACTACGTTCCGTTGCCGGACGGACATCCGTTTCCGATGGCGAAGTTTCCCGCCCTGCACCGCCTCCTCCTCCAGGAAGGCGTGCTCACCGACGGCGACGTCGTCTCTCCCCGCCAAGCCGACTGGGCCGACCTCCGGCGCGTCCACACCGACGACTACCTCCGGCGCCTCGCCGACGGCTCCTTGTCCGCCCACGAAGAACGGCGGATGGGGCTCCCCTGGTCGAAACGGCTCGTGTATCGCTCCCGCCTGGCCGTGCAGGGAACGCTGAACGCGGCGCTGATGGCGCTCGAGGACGGCGTCGCCGGCAACCTCGCCGGCGGCACGCACCACGCCTTCCCCGACCACGGCGAGGGGTTTTGCGTCCTCAACGACGTCGCCGTCGCCACCCACGTCCTGCAAACCTCCTGCTGGGCGCGCCGCATCTTGATTCTGGACCTGGACGTCCACCAGGGCAACGGCAACGCCGCCGTGTTCGCCGACCACGACGACGTCACGACCTTTTCGATGCACGGCGCAAAGAACTACCCCTTCCGCAAGCCGCCCTCAACGGTGGACGTCCCGCTCGAAGACGAAACGGACGACGCAACGTACCTGGAGACGCTGGATGCACATCTCGACGCCGTGCTGGACGCCGCCCGGCCCGACCTCGTCTTCTACCTCGGCGGCATCGACGTCATGGAGGGCGACCGCTACGGGCGCATTCATCTCTCGCGCGAGGGGGTGCATGCCCGCGAGCGCTTCGCCCTGCAGCGACTGGCCGACCGCAACCTCGCCACCGTCCTTCTGCTGGCCGGCGGCTACGCCGACAGCCCGGAGGCCACCGCCGACCGCCACGCAATCATGTACCGGGAAGCGGCACAGATTTTCGGGTGAGGGGCGGGTGCACGCGCTCGCCCCCGCCGCGAGGTGCGCGGGTCGATCGGTCGCCTCCCCTGATTTCAGCCCTCTCCTGGTTTCAGCCCTCCCCTCCGGTCGATCATTCCCTGATGTCGATCATTCCTTGATGTCGGCCCTTTGCCGGCTGCGGTCGTCTGCCGATTGACGACGTACGGTGGGGACGGATGGATGCGGCTGTATCCGCTTTAAGCAGATTAGTAAGCAGATTACAGGCGCCCCTGGACGGACTGCCGCCCTGCGGAGCTTCACGAGGAGGCAGCGGTACGAGGAGGCATTGTTACGGGGTGGGGTTACGGGGTGGGCGCCGGCGGGCAGCGCCCCCACACCATGCGGGGCCGGCCGGCGAGGTCGTCCTCGACGCGGACGTCCGACCACTGCGCCGCCCGGAAGACGGCGGCGACGTCGTCGGCGTACTCGGCGTGTGCCTCTACGAGCAGGATCGCGCCGGCAGCACAGGCCTCCCGCCCCTCGTCTGCAAGCTGCCGGTAGAAGCGAAGCGGGTCGTCGCCGGCCCGGAGGGCGATCTCGGGGTCGTGCTCGCGAACGATGGCCGGGAGGTGAGGAATCTCGGCGTCCGGGATGTACGGCGGGTTGGAGATGAGCAGGTCGAGGCCGGTCCCTCCCTCTTCACGCACCCGGTCGAGGAAGGCCGCGTCGAACAGGTCGGCTTCAAAGCAGCGGACGTCGAGGTCGAGCCGGCGGGCGTTGCGGCGGGCGACGGCGAGGGCCTCCGCACTGACGTCGCAGGCCGCAACCCGGGCGTCCGGTCGCTCGGTTGCCAGCGCGAGGGCGATGCACCCACTCCCGGTCCCCACGTCGAGGACGCGGGGCGCCTCCCGGTCTCGAAGCAGGTCGAGGGCGCGCTCGACCAGTTCTTCCGTTTCGGGGCGCGGGATGAGGACGTCCGGCGTCACCGCGAGCCGCACGCCGTAGAACTCGTCGTAGCCCAGAATGTGCTGGATCGGCTCCCCCTCGGCCCGGCGCCGAACCCGGGCGCCGAACGCGCGGGCGGCGTCTGCGGTCACCCGGGCGTCCGGCTCCAGATGCAGGTCGAGGCGGCGGCAGTCGAGGATGTCGATCAGCAGCCACTCGGCGGTTCGGTAGGGCTCGTCGCGGCCGGCGTCCTCGAGGGCATCGGCGGCCCAGCGCAGCAGCGCGCGGCGGGACGCCGGCGCCGGCGGCGAGCCGGGCGCAAACTCGGACGATGAGGCGGTGTCGCTCATAACGGGCGGTGCATCCGGCGCCGAACGGAGAGGGCTACTCGCCCTCCTCCGGCGCCCGCATTTCGAGCAGCACGATCGTCGAGTCGTCGTTGCGGAGCCCTCCGGTGCCGCGCGCGGAGTCGGTGGCGAGGCGAAATCGGTCTTCGTCGAACTCCAGGACCGCTGCCGGGTCGGTGCGCAGAAGCCACTGTGCCGCCGCGTCGGTAGCCAGGATAAAGGCGTCTCCGACCTCCCACTCCCCCTCCGTCGCGTCCGGTTCGGGCACCGGCGGTCCGTCCCGGCTCGGGAGGAGGTTCGGCCGGTGGTCGAACTCACGGGGGTCGTCGACCGGCCAGGCAGATTCGACCTCGTCGTCCGACAGGTGAAAGAGAACGCAGTCGCCGACGGAGAAGGCCTTCCAGGTGTTGTCCTCGTAGATGCTGATGCCCAGAAGCGTGGCGAACGCGCCGTCGGCGGCCTTTTCGGCGCCGTACCAGGGCATGTCTTCGATTTGCTCACTCACGTCCCGATCCCACTGCGCCTGCCACTGGGGGAGGACGGTCGGCAGGCGCTCAACGGCAGAGACGCCGGCCTGCGCAACGCCCTCCGTGAGAATTTCGGCCCAGGTGCGCGAGTACGACGTTTCGGTGGCCCCGTCGGCCACAGCGGCGCGGAGCGGCCATCGGTCGTCTCCGATGGCGGCGGCGTCTTCGTATTCCTCCGGGGCGTTTCCGGCTTTGGGACGCGCGAAGATACGGGAAACTACGGGGAGGACGGACTTGGTTTCCATCAGAGAGCAGTCGTTGTCGGTGCGGTACGGGGTGATGATGAAGCAAGGGGGAGCGACGCCACCGGGACGAGCCCCCGGGAGGAGGAACGGGGTCGTCCGGGAGGGACGGGCCGGCCGTTCGGTCAGCGCAGGTTGCTCGGGCGCGTGCCGATCTCCAGGAATTTCACCAGTGCCACCGGGTCGGCATTGAACATGAATCCCCGCGTGTCGAGGTCGACGGTGTAGCCCTCATTCTCGGCGGCCGACCGCATCGTGAACGGGAGCGTGCTGGACATTTCGAACAGGTCGTCGGCGTACTTCGCGTTGCGGGGCAGCTCGTCGCGGTGGGTGGGTAGTTCGACGGCGGGCGCCTCCGACTCGCTGAGGTGCACGTTGAAGAGGAGGGTTTCGCCGTCGTCGGTGGCGTAGGAGCGCAGTTTCTGGGCGTAGCGCAGCGGGTCGCCGTCGGTCGCCTCTCCATCGGTCACGTTCATGACGACCGGTGGGAAGCTTCCCGTGTGCCGATCGATCCAGTCGCGCACGTGCTGGGTGGCAAGGTCGAGCGCCTGGCACATCGGGGTTCCGTTCTTCGCGTGCGGATCGAACCAGACCGGCGACTTCACGCGCTGTTCGCGCGTTCCGCCGTCGCCGTCGTCGACGCGCTGCACGCGCTCCTCCATTCGCTTCGGCCGCTCGGCGAGGTGGCTGATGGGCACCAGGCCGGTCCCGGAATCCAACGACTCGGCCGGGGTGACGAGGGGCTGGACGCGGTCGCCGTACCCGAGGACGCCGACGTGAAAGTAGTCGCGCACGCCTTCTTCTTTCGCGCAGCGCAGGACGAGGTTTTGAAGGAGTTTGTTGACCGTGTCGGCCAGGACGCGCGCCTTGCTGGGTGCGGCATCGCCCTTTTGCTCCGCCCCCCCGAAGGCATCCTGCATCGAGGCCGACTGGTCGAGAAGAAAGAGAAAGGCCGTCGGCTGCTGACGGCTGATTTCGGCGGAGTACGCCATACGGGCACAGACGTGCAGTTTTGAGGCGATCAATCAAAACTGGCATTGGCCACCCGGTCAATCGTTCCCGCTGCGGTGTGAGTTCTGCGTTCAGGCGCCGGAGAACGACCGGCTTCCTGGAGGCCGGCCTCAACCGAGATCCTCGAGAAGCTTGCGGGCGGATGCCTTGTGCGCGGGGTCGTCCGGGTCCGTCGCGTCCATCGACAGCGCCGTCTGCAGATGGGCGCGGGCATCCGCTTCGCGATCCAGTTTCATCAGGGTCCGGGCCAGCTCGAGGTGGTGGACAATCTTGTCCTCAAGCCGGATCGCCGTCTGAAAGTCGCGGACGGACTGCTCGAACGACGCTTCCGGGAGGCCGCCGTAGACGGTGCGCACGATCGTTCGCTCGAAGAAGCCCAGATCGGCCACTTCGCGGTTCCAGCGGGCACGGACGTGGTAGGCGGCGGCGAGGGTCGAGTCGAGGGTGATGGCCCGGTCGGCGTGTCGCTTGACGGCGCGCGATCGCCGGATGCGCTCTCGGGTGCCGGCCGAGAGCGCCACGCGTCCCTCGGCAATCGCCCGGGCGAGGTGGGCGGCGGCGTGGGTGGAGTCGGCCGCGACCGCCGCCTCGGCGCGCTTGAGGGCCGCCTCGTAGTAGGAGCGCTGCTGCGACCGGGCGTCGAGTTGCTCGCCCATGTCGACGCGGGTGAGGGCGAGCCGGTACAGCACCTCGGCGCTGGCGGGATGATCGTCGGCCAGGCTCGTCAGGCGCGCGAACGCGGCGCGGAAGGCCCCGGCGTCGCGCAGGGAGTCGACGTCGGCCAGGGCGGCGGAGGAAACGTCCGCTTTCGGCGGCTCCGACGCCGCCGGGGACGACTGGCCCGAAGCCGACGACGGGACCAGGCCCCCGGCGACGAAAACGAGGACGGCGACCGCGTAGGCAGCGGGAGAGACGGAAATCCGAAGAGACATGGCAGCAGGCATTCGTGACGAAGGCGACGGCGGGCGGCCCGGGTCGCCATCGTCCGATGCGCGCCGGGAGGGGCCGCGCAGACGGCGGAGTGCATCCGGCGGGGGCGGCGGCGCGCCGGTTCAGGCGGCCCGTTTCGGACGGAGTGCAACGTCCGCCGGCGACGATTGTGCCAGCCGGGACAGGCCGAGGCGGTCGTGCAGTTCGTGGTTCCACAATCCGGCGTTTCGGTAGAGCTGCAGCGCAACGCCGCGCCCGTCGGCAAGGTGGAGGAGAAAGTTGACGTCCTCTCGAACCGCCCACCACCGCACGCGCTCGATGCGATCTAGCGAGATCGTACGCTCGAACCGACCGCTCCAGGTCCATCCCACGAGGCGGATGCAGCGCGGATACAACTCGGCGCGTCCAAACCAGAGGAGGAGGCCCGGGAGGGTACAGCGCGTCGACAAAACGGGAGAGGCATTCATCGGATCAGGCAACCGGGTGAGCAGGAAACGAGACGCGCCGGCGCGCGAATGCGCCGACACTGCTCACACACGGAAACAAGTTACATGCCGGGCCGCCCCCGCCGGCCGGTCGGCCTCTCCCAGTGGTTGCGCTTCCGCCGATGGTGCGAAGTCCGGGAGGCATGGCCCGATGCACCGGACGACTGTGCTGCTCCCGATTCAGAGACGCGCAGACGGCTCCTCCGCCCCCGTCTCGCTACTGCGTCCCGCCGTCTCACTACCGCGTCCTGCCCCCCGGGTTCGGCCGACACCGGCGTTAACCCGCCTCCCGAACGTTGCACGTTTACCCATTACACGTTTACCCAAAAGAACCGCGCACGAGCGGTGGCGCAGGCGCGGCTCCGTACCGACGGGCACCCTGAGGGGCGGCAGGGAAGCCCGATCTCCGGCGCACGACCGCTTCCCGACGGCGTGTCCCTCCCGATGGCGTGCCCCTCCCCACGTGCCTCGCCTTCCCTCGTCGACTCATACGCCGGAGCGCTCCATGTCGGGGAGGGGGACGTAGAGAGAGCCGGGATTCTGCCCGCGCATGGCCAGGCCCAGCGTCTGAGCCAGAGCGGTGAGCACGAGCGAGCGTCGGACGTTTCGCCCGGTCAGTTCGAGGGCTTCTTCGACCAGCCCCACCATCGCCTGCAGGTCGGCTTGAGGGAGGTTGCCGCAAAAGCGGGCGACCGCCTCCTGCTGGTCGACGTTCACGATCGGGGCGTCCTCGCCGAGTTCGCGGTAGAGAATGAGGTCTCGGATCCACCGCAGCATGAGGCGAAGGACGCTCTTGACGCGCTCGCGCCCCTGACTGCTGATTTCGTCGATGTGCTGGTTGAGGGGCCCGATCTTCTGCGTGTAGGCGGCCCGGAAGTAATCCAGCACGAGCTGACGGCTCGTCATCAGGTCGTCGTTGACAGCCAGTTCGAGGGCGCGGCTGTAGGACCCGTCCGCCATCCGCGCCAGCATGCCGGCCTTGTGCGCCTCCATCTCCTCGCGCTCGACCAGCGCCGCCTCAATCGCTTCCGGAAGCAGCGGGTCGAAGCGAATCCGCTGGCAGCGACTGACAATGGTAGGGAGGAGCTGCTCGGGTCGACTCGTCGTGAGCACGAAGACCGTCTGCGGCGGCGGCTCCTCGAGCTGCTTCAAAAAGGCGTTGGCGGCCGACTCGTTCATGTGCTCCACGTCGGTCAGGAGCGCAAACTTCACCTGCCCCTCTGCCGGACGGAAGCTCATCGGCCGCAGCAGGTCGTCGTGAATGCGGTCGATGTGGTACATCACCTGCTTGTTGGACGTCTCGGTCGGGTCGGACAGCGACGGGCGCCGGACGAAGTCGACCGCCGCGTAGCGGTCCTTCCCCAACCGCTGGATCCGTTCGGCCACGTCGCTCTCCTCCGTTCCCTTCGGGTAGGGAAAGAGAACGTGGATGTCCGGATGAACCATTCGGCGGGTCTTGCGGCAGACGCGGCACGCGCCGCACGCCTCGGTTGTCCCGTTCGGGCACTGCAGGACGCGGGCCATCTCCAGGGCAACGGCTTTTTTCCCGACACCGTCGGGTCCGTGAAACAGGTAGGCGTGCGCAACGCGGTCTTGGGCGAGTGCCCGCTGGAGCGTTTCGATAACCCGCGTTTGATCGATGATCGAGTCCCAGGCCATAGGCGGTTGGGGGCTGTGGACGCTGTGGAGGCTTTGGAGGCTGTGGAGGCTGTGGAGGCTTTGGAGGCTGTGGGGGCTTTGGAGGCTGTGGGGGCT
>CAKZLV010000160.1 GCA_937127285.1 uncultured Bacteroidota bacterium | reverse complement strand
TCCTGGCGAACGGTCCGGACGCCGGGTCTGGCGACGTCGGCTTCGTTGCTCCGCCCCACGTCGCCGCGCTGTCCGGCCCGCCGACGCGCTCCACCAGCCTTGGAGAGGTCTGGCACTTCTTCGACCGGCAGATCGAGTACCCGGTCACGCTTCTGCCCACCGACGACTTCGAGCCGTCCCTGCTCGATGACGTGGACGTCCTCATCCTGCCGGACGGCGAGTACGACGACTGGATGACAACCGACCGGCGATCCGTCCTCGCCTCCTGGGTGGAGCGGGGCGGACGGCTCGTGGCCATCGGTGGGGCCAACGCGTCGCTGGCGGGCGAGCGTCCGTTCGGCCTGAAGCGCGCCGGGCAGACGGAGGCAGCGTCTGAGGACGACGCCGGCGGAACGCAGCGCCGCTATGGCACCCGCGAGCGCGACCGGCTCGATCGCGCAACGCCGGGCAGTATCCACCGCGTGCGGGCAGACACCACCCATCCGCTCGCGTTCGGACTCTCAGCGCCCGCCCATACGCTGAAACGCTCCGGAACCGCCTACGCCTATCTCAGCGACGGTTGGACGGTCGGCGCGCTGGAAGACGCCCGGCCGGTGAGCGGCTTTATGGGGAGCACCGCGCAGAAGAAGCTCGAGAAGACGCTCGTCTACGGCACGGAAGACGTCGGCGACGGCGAGGTCGTGTATCTCGTCGACAACCCTCTCTTCCGGGGATTCTGGTACCGCGGACAGGTCGTTTTCTCCAACGCCGTGTTTCTCGTGGGGAATTGAGGGAGGGAGCGTGGGGGCTTGGGAGCGTGGGGGTTTGGGAGCGTGGGGGCTGTGGACGCTGTGGAGGCTGTGGAGGCGTAGGACGCTGTGGACGCTGTGGAGGCGTGGGGGCTGGGGAGCGTGGGGCGCTGGAGAAGTGCGGACGGAACGGCGGCAGGCTCCCATTTTGCATTTTTCATTGTGCACTTCTCATTGAGACGGCCCTCAGGCTGAGGAGGCTATGGACGCGGGGGACGCTGAGGAGGCTTTGGACGCTATGGAGGCTGTGGAGGCGTAGGACGCTGTGGACGCTGTGGACGCGTGGGGGCTGGGTTCATGGAAAATGGGGATGCCGGACCGACGGGCATTACGCGATTCTCGACGCACCAACGACCAACGCACCAACGTCCAACGCACCAACGTCCAACGCACCGTTTCTACAGGCCGCCGATGATGAGACGCAGGTAGGGGCCGCTCGGTGCAGCGTCGGGGCCGCCCTCCAGGTCTTCCCCGTCGCTGAGAGACCAGTCCGTGGTGGCCGGATCGAGCACGTAGCCAGCCCGCACCCCGACGACCGCCTGCTCCACGCGCCCCTTCATCGGCCCGTGCAGGTCGAGGGGAAAGCGCACCTCAAAGCCGATTCCCCCCTGGACGAGAAGCGCGCCCTGTGCGATGAGCGAGCGCCGGTCGGGGTCGTTGAGGACATCCTCGAACTGCTGCTCCGGCTTGTTCTCGTTGGGCTCAAAGTTGACGATCGACGCCCCGAGGCCGGCACCGATCAGCGGGTAGAGGCGGAGACGGTCGGTCGATACGATCTGATACCCCAGGTTTCCGAATCCGTAGGCGGCACCGATGGGCGAGTCGCGACTGCCGCCCTCGTCCTCAAATCCAAGGACGCCCTGCCCCTCGAGGCCGAGCATCGTCCGGCGTCCGAGGACGCGGTACGAGCCAGCTCCCAACGAAAGCGCCGTCCGCTCCGTCGTCGAATAGCCGGCAGCTCTCAGGGCATCGTTCAACGACCCGATGCCCGATAGGTACTGACTGCCGACCGCCACGTACCCGACGCCCTCGGGATCGTCGGTCGTATCGGCGGCGGGAGACGACTGTGCCGCGGCGGGGCGCGGCTCCACGCCTCCTCCGATGAGGATCAATCCCAGAAGAACCGAAAGAACCGCTCCGACCCCTGGGGAACGGCGGTGCGGCGCGGAGGCAGGGACAGGATTCATCATCTGTATAATCTGCATGGGGATACCGTGCGTGACTCTTCTATATCATACCTCAGTGTATTTTTCTTAATGGAAGAAAGCAGTGGTCCTTTTTTCGCGCCGTACCGGCGTAACGATGTCGTGAGCCCGCCGGGTCCCCCGGCTTTTCCCGGCCTTTCCGCCCCCTCCCGATCGTCACCGGGGGAGGGGCAATCTGTAGCGGAGCGATCCCGCCGGAGCGAAATCGCCGACCCCCGTGCCAGAGAAGCCGCCTCCGCAGAAGAAGCCGCCGCAGGGGGAGCCGCTGAAGGAGAGAGATGGTGGGGTTTTTGATACGGTACGTGGGCGGAGCGCCCTCGAATTCCTTCGCGCTGCCCTCTCGCCTCTCGTCGCTGCCTTTCACTTCTCGTGCATTCAGCCACCATGATATTTTCGTCCCGCCTGTCTCCGCGGATGTGCCTGGCAGCCGTTTGTCTGGGCGGCATCCTCGTCACCAGCCCCTGCGGGAGGGCGGCCCATGCGCAGTCGTCGGCGCCCGACACCGCCCGCGCGGCGCTGATCACATCGCAGGAACGACCCGGCGGACGGGCCTTTCGGAGCGAACGCCACGTCCTGACGCACACCCCGTCGGAGGCATCTGCCTTTCTGAACGACCGCACCCCCCTGGCGACGGTTTCCGCTCGCGCCGTCGTCAACGAGCAGCGAGGCTATACGGCCTTTGCCCTCGAACTGCGACCCTCCGCCACGGCGACGACGGATGACGAGGTCGGCGGCCGGACGGGGATGCCGATCACGTTCGCGGCCGACGATCGGACCTGGAGCCCGCGGTCTCGCAACGTGTCGGTGCGCGACACCGCGGTCGTCGTCGTGCTTCGGCGCGCTCAGTTTGCCGCCCTGGCCGCTGCCTCCCGGGCAGAGGTTCGAATGAAAGGTTGGGAGGCGCGCCTTCCCGCCGCTCTCCGGGGACAGATGGCCCGGATCGAGGGAATCTGCACCCGCCGCCCCCTCGGGTGCGTCCCCGCCGACCGGCGGTAATACCCCGATCGGATTCCTTCACAAGGAACGAACATCATGGTAAAATATGGAACGGGATCGGTATCGGGAAGAGCTTTCCATAATGACCACATCTATCCGGCAGGCGGTCCGTTGATACTGTGCATTGTCCCCAACTGTCATCGTTCTAAGTCGTAGCCGATCTGCCGCTGATGACCCAACAGACCTCGGAGTCACGCTGGACGGAACGACTGGGATTGGACGTCAACCCACCGGTCTTTTTCACCTCGGCGGTTCTGATCGCCGCCGTTCTCTTATTCGCTACGTTTTTTACCGAGACGGCGTCGTCGGTTTTTTCAACGGTGCACAGCAGCATCATCGACGGGTTCGGATGGTTCTACACCGTCTCGGTTGCGGTGTACGTTGTTTTCATCATCAGTCTTTTCTTCAGCCGCTACGGGTCGGTCAAGCTCGGGCCGGATGATGCTGAGCCCGATTACAGCTACACGGCCTGGTTCGCGATGCTTTTCAGCGCCGGGATGGGCATCGGCCTCCTCTTCTACGGGGTGGCCGAGCCGGTTCTGCACTTCACGAATCCGCCGGTAGGAGAGGGGGGCGACGTCGCGTCTGCCCGTCAGGCCATGCAGATCACGTACTTCCACTGGGGGATTCATGCGTGGTCGATCTACATCGTCGTCGGCCTGTCGCTCGCCTACTTTGCCTACCGGCACGACCTCCCGCTCACGCTCCGATCGGCCCTCTATCCGCTCATCGGCGATCGCATCCACGGGCCGATCGGGCACGTCGTCGATACCGTGGCCGTCCTCGGCACGCTCTTCGGGGTGGCCACCTCGCTGGGCTTCGGCGTCACGCAGGTGAACGCTGGGCTGAACTACCTGGTCGGCATCCCCGACGCTCTGTGGGTGCAGCTGACGCTGATCGCAAGCATTACAGCCTTCGCCACCATCAGCGTCGTGTCGGGCCTGGACGCCGGCATCCGCCGCCTCAGCGAAATGAACCTCGGCCTGGGCCTCGTCCTGGCAGCGTTCATCTTCGTGGCCGGCCCCAGCCTCTTTCTGCTGGATGCCTTCCTGCAGAACACGGGCGGCTACCTGCAGAACTTCGTCTCGATGACGTTTCAGACGTACGCCTTCCAGGACGGGTCGTGGAAGAGCAGTTGGACCCTCTTTTACTGGGGGTGGTGGACGTCCTGGTCGCCGTTTGTCGGGATGTTCATCGCCCGCGTCTCGCGCGGTCGCACGATCCGCGAGTTCATCGGCGGCGTTCTCCTCGTACCCACCGTCGTCACCCTGGCGTGGATGACGATCTTCGGGGAGAGCGCCATCCAGATGATCCTCGGTGGAAACGGCGACATGATCACGCAGGCCGTCAACGAGAGCATCCCGACGGCCCTCTTCGCGTTTCTCGATCAGTACGCGCTGTCGGGCGTGAGTTCGGCCATCGCCACGATGGTGATCATCACCTTCTTCATCACGTCGTCCGACTCCGGATCGCTCGTGATCGACATTATCACCGCCGGCGGACGCACCGACCCGCCGGTCGGCCAGCGCGTCTTCTGGGCCGTCACCGAAGGAACCGTCGCCGCCGTTCTTCTGGTTGCCGGCGGACTCAGCGCGTTGCAGACGGCGTCGATCACCACGGCGCTCCCGTTTACCGCCGTCCTTCTCATCATGTGCTACGGTCTCTGGAAGGGGCTTCGCGCCGAGCGGATCGAGGCGCAGAGCGACGAGCCCGACCCGCTGCCCGACGACGACCCCGCCGCGCAGATGATCCGGCGCGACGGACACCCGGAGACGGCTGACGAGGATCGCGTCACCGCCTGACGCGCCTCCTGGCGGCGCCCCTCGCGCCCCCGCCCGATGCGCTCGCGCCAATCCGTCTCGCCGGTCCGGTCGTCTCGCCGTCGGCCTGGCGCCGCTCGCCGTCTCCGTTCGGCCCGGATGCAGGAGCAACGCCGGGTCGATCGTTTCTCTTCCGCCTGGTTCCCCGGTTCCCATGCCCGACTGGAAATCTCATCTGCGGCACCTGTTCGATCGCAACAAACCGGTTCCCCGCGAGGCCGGCGACGTCCTGGCGTTCATCCAGGACACCGTCGGTCCCGCG
Source organism: uncultured Bacteroidota bacterium (assembly GCA_937127285.1). GTDB lineage: Bacteria > Bacteroidota > Rhodothermia > Rhodothermales > Salinibacteraceae > CAKZLV01. The sequence goes on along the minus strand of CAKZLV010000160.1, from coordinate 11,588 downwards.
TTCCGCGAACTCAAAGACGAGATGGCGTCGTTCGACTACGATGCCCGCACGCAGGTCGACGACGACGCTGCGCGCATTGCCTTCTACGACGACGACGGGTCGGAGAGCTTCCGCTACACGATCCGTCTGCGAACGATGCGCGTGCCCAACTTCGCCTTCCCGTCCATCAACGTCGACGGCGACGAGGCCCGGCGCCACCAGGCCGAGGCGCTCGTCAACGGGGAAACGGAGCACGACGACGTGATGGGCTGGCCCGAGAACGCGCTCATCCGAGACGTGCTGCGGGCCTACGAAGAGCACATCCACTGGACGACCTGACCGCCCTGCGGGTCTTCTACCTCCCCCCGCCATCCTCCCGCCATCGATCCCCGGCGCCGACCCCCCCTTCCGGGGTGGCGTTCCGTTTCCTGGGCTACCCCAGGGGCTCCTGCGGGGCCGCCGAGTGCCCCGTGCCCGTGACTTCCCCGTTCTCGTTCCTCGACCTGACCCAACCGTAGAATGGACATTCGATCCGGTTCGATCTCGCTGATCGTTCTCGCCGCCGTGTGGCTGGTCGGCACAGGCGGTCCTCGAAGCGCTTGTGCGCAGTCGACGGCGTCCGACCCCCCCGCGGGGGCGGCCCCCGAAACCGAAGCGCCCGCGGGGGCGGAGACGGACCGAGACGATCCCCGCCGTCACGTGTCGTCGGGCGCGATCCGCTGGTCGGACGGATCGGTCGGCAAGAAGGAAGAGGGGGAGAGCGAGGAAGAGGCGGAAGCGCAGAACGAGCCGACGCTCGACCTGAGCGTCGGCGGTGCTCTCCGCTTCAACGTCCTGTTCGAAGGGTTCGACCGCGACAACCGCCTCAAAGAGGGAGAATTTACGTTCGACACCTTCCGCCTCAATGCCGATGGGACGTACGGCGACCTGTTCTTTGCCGCCGAGTACCGATTTTACACCGGGTATCGCTTTCTGAAGGAGGGATACGTCGGCTACAACGTCACCGACGATCTGAGCGCTACCTTCGGCGTGCACCAGGTGCCCTTCGGCATCCAGCCCTATCACTCGAACAGCTGGTTCTTCAACCTGCAGTACTACGCCGGCTTCGAAGACGACGTCGATGCGGGGGTGAAGGTGGCCTACGAGCCCGGGCCCTGGTCGCTGAAGGCCGCATACTACATGAATGCAGAGCAGACCGGGTTTGCCGGCGGGACGGGCCTGGCGCGCTACTCCTTCGATGTGGTCCCGGTCGATTCGGCGGCGCTCGGCTATGCCGGCATCGACGGCGACCGGCAGAACCAGGAAGTCGATCAGTTCAACCTCAAGGTCACCTACACGCTCGACCACGGCAGCCTCGGGCAGACGACCATCGGGGCCTCCGGTCAGTCCGGCGGTCTTTACAACCGGTCGATGCAGGAAACCGATCGGGGCGCCTCGGGAATGGCGCACCTGGAGGGCCGGTACGGACGGTTCACGGTACGTCTCAGCGCGGCCCGCTACAGCTGGAACCCCGTGCTGCCCGACGGGCAGAGCGACGACTTTGTGGCGATGGGAGCCTACGACGCCCCGTACAAGGTGGCGAGTGAGGGGGCGTTTTACGGCGCCGGTCTGTCGTACCGCCAACCGGTTTCCGCCGGACCGATCTCCGCGCTCACGTTCTATGAGGACGTGAGTCACTTCGATAAGGGGCCGGAGGGGTGGACGGATGCGACCTCGTTCATTACCGGCATTCTCACCGAGGCCGGCCCGATCTACGCCTACACCGACTTTCTCGTCACCCGCAACCACCCGTTTTCGATTCCGGGAGCGGACTTCGGCTCCGCCCTGGCCGAAGGGTCCGACGACTGGCACGTGTCCTTCAACATGAACCTGGGGATTTACTTCTGATCGCCACGAACGGCAGTCGACCGAAGCTCCCGGCTGCCGGCACCTTGCCCCGCTGCATCGGACGCGTCGGACGCTTGCATCTTCGTCCTCCCCGGCACCTCGCCGGGGAGGACGTTCTTTGTGGAGAGGCATCGTGTGGGGGAAGGCGGAAGAGGGGGTGCGGACTCGGATCCCCGTGACGGGATGTGCGTCCGATACCGTACCCCCGGGTGCGCCCCCGTCTGCGGAGGTGTGCCGACAGAGTTTCGAGGCACGGTGCTCACGGCGTGGGGCACGTACCCCTGTGATCGTGGACTCGCGTCCAGCCGGGCCTCGCCCGATCCCCCGAAGACCCCCGCGTACTGAACCATGACCCAATTCCAGCCGGGCCCCGTTCGCTTCCTTCTTCCGCTCCTCGCCCTGTGCCTCGGATTAACCGTCGCGGCGTGCGATACCACGGACAGCAGCGACTCCGACGATGCCACCGGTCGCCTGACGGTCCTCCTCACCGATGCCCCCGCCAACCTCGACAGCGCGATCGTCACGATTCGGCGCATCGACCTCGTCCCCGAAGACGGAGAGGATGGGGACGACGACGGGGACGAAGACGACGAGTCCGAAATTCTCCGCTTTCCGGTGGAGGAACGACCCATCGATCTGCTGCAGCTGCAGGACGGCGTGACCACCACGCTCGCGGACGTCGACGTGCCCGCCGGCGAGTACGAGCAGATCCGCCTCGTCCTCGGAGACGAAGCCTACGTCGTTGCCGACGGAGAGCGCCAGGACCTGCAGGTGCCCAGCGGCGAGCAGAGCGGGATCAAGATTCTCCTGCCGGACGAGGTCGAAGTCGAAAACGACGGCGACGAGATCGAGCTGACGCTCGACTTCGACGTGCACGACTCGTTCGTCCTGCGGGGCAACGGCCGCTATCTCTTTAAGCCGACCGTCCGCGTCCAGGAGATCCAGATCAATGGAGATGCCATGGACATGGTGTCGGTGGAAGGCGCCGTGACCTCGGTCGACGTAGAGAGCGGACAACTCGTCATCGAAGACGTGGTGTTTGAGACGACGGGCCGGACCGAGTTCGACGACCTCGGGTCGCTGGCCGACCTGGACGCCGGAGACTTCGTGGAGGTCGAAGGCGTCGTCGAGGACGGTCGGCGGATCGCCCTGGAGGTGGAGCGCGAAGACGCAGACGAGGAGCGGTCCATCACGGCGCGCCTCGAGCAGGTGAGTCCATCGTCGGTCACCCTGCTCGGCGTGACCGTTGCCGTCAACGCGGAAACCGACGTGGACGACGGAGATCTGGAGGATCTTGACATTGGGGATCGCGTCGAGGTGGAGTTCGTGATCCGGAGCGACGGGTCGCGCCTCGCCACGGAGATCGACCGCGAAGATGCAGACGACGACTGACGCGTGCGCCGGAGCAAACCCTTTATTTCATCGTTCGTTGGTTGAAATAGCGGCGTCTCGGCAGGAAGCCGTTGCTCCGTGACGGGCCGCAGCAGGTGCCCGTTCTGCGGACGCCCGCTCTGCCTGCCTGGTGGGACGCCGGACGGATCTCCTCACACCAACATCAAGACAGTCCGATGATGCCGACGTGGATGATTCGCCCCCTGCTCGTGGCGCTTTTCGTTGCCCTTTCCGGAATGATCGCCGCACCGGTCCTTGCCCAGAAGGGTACGGGAGAGCGGGTCGGCATGGCCGCATCCGGAGAGCGCCCAGCCGTCACCTCCCTTCAGGGAGTGATCACGGACGTGAAGGAAGGCCCCTGCGAACAGACCACCGGCCGGTCGCTGACGGGCACTCACCTGATTCTGGAAACCGACAGCGGGACGGTGAACCTGCACCTCGGGCCGACGCCGGAGCTGCAGGCGCTCCGCGGGAGCGTTGACGTCGGAACGGAGATCCGTGCCGACGCCTTCCGGACCGACCGTCTGCCCCCGGATGCCTACGTGGCGGTAGCGGTGACAGCGGGGGACGAGACGTTTCGCCTCCGCGACGCGGAGACGCTCCGCCCGCAGTGGGCCGGGCAGCGCGGATGCCGCGGCCACCGCCACCACGGCCGCCACCACCGGGGTCGCCACAGCGGGTGCTGCTGGTAATGGGACGTGCGGGGTGCGCGGGGCGCGGGCCGAACGGGCACCGTGTTCTACCCGTCCATCCCGATCGAGAACATATTTTCGAGGTCGTGGCTGGAGTGAACCCGAAACCCGATGAGCGTCTCTGAGTCCGTGATACCCTCCAGCCCCCGGATGTGACCGGTGACGAGGTCGGCCAGGTCTTCGTTTTCGGAGACGCGAAGAATGGCGACGAGATCGACGCGCCCGGCGACGGAGTGCACTTCGCTGACGCCGTCGAGCCCGGCAAGCTCGTCGGCCACGTCGTTGATGCGTCCGCGGTCGACGTTGAGAAGGACGATAGCAGTAACCATGATGGCTGGGAAGGCGGGTGGGCAGGTCGGCGGGGTGGACGAGCCGATTCAGGGGAACCTTGCACCGGTCTCATCCGCTGCTAAGATACACCCAAACGCCCACACTCCCAAACGGCCCACCCGGTACGAATGCCCGAAGACGACATCGTCGGTCCCGCTCTCAACTCCGAGGGAGAACATTACGTGTACATCCTGGAGTGCAGAGACGGGACGTACTACACGGGGTACACGACGGATGTTGAGCGGCGGGTTGAGGAGCACAACGCCGGGGAGGGAGCCAAGTACACCCGCAGCCGGACGCCGGTGGAGGTCGTGCACGTCGAGGTGTACGGATCGAAGTCGGCGGCCATGTCGCGCGAGTACCGGATCAAGCAGTTGCGGCGGTCGCGCAAGGAGCGGCTCGTGGGCGAAGACGGAGGCTGACGCGGGCGAGGAGGCTACTGCGACCGTTCGTCGCGAACGCGGGAGGGAGGCAGAGGAGAGGCGTCGTCCGGCGGCGGATGGTCCAGCCAGTCCTGCAGGGCCTGAACGTTGCGGCGATTGGCCTTGAAAACCACGTCGAACGCATCTCCGACGAGCGGGACCGTGCCGAGAAGTCCGTCAACGGCGATGTTGCCGAGCATCCGCAGAATCAGCGCCGGCGGAGCGCCGATGCGCCACGCTTCGATGGGGACATAGGCGGCGACGAGGAGGCCGGCGGCGTCCCCGACGCCGGGGAGCAACCCGACGAGGGGCTCCAGACCGATTCGAACGGAGGTGCCGGGAATGCGGAAGACGTCATCCGACCACCGCGCGAACCAGTCCAGGCGGCGCAGGGCCGCCTCCATGTCCTCCGAAGAACGGTCCATCGGAATATGCAGGCGACGAAGAAGAGCGGCTTGACGCACGCTGGCGCCCGATCGCACCCGCCGGTTCGGATTGCCGGCCGGTCCGTTGTGGGGACGTTACGGTGCGTCCGGGGTTGGAGCGAGGTCGGCCGAGCGGAAGATGTCGGCGCAGTCGATGAAGCAGTCCGATGACCCGAGCAGGACGAGGCGGTCGCCCGGTTCGATCTGAAAGTCGCCGCCGGGATTCGAGATGACCTGGTCGTTGCGCTCGACGGTGAGCACCGTGACGCCGTACTGCTGACGCAGGTCGATGGCGGCGAGGGTTTGGTTGGCGGCCGGCATGCTGGCATCGATGGTGACGACGCGCGTGTGGACGCCCTGTTCGGTAAAGCCGTCCAGGACCATCGGTTGGGCAGTTTCGGCGACGCGCATGAGTTCGTAATCGTCCGCGCGGACCTGCTGAGCGTGGTGACGAATGTCCTCGGCGGGCACCTGGTAGGAGTTCAGGACCTCTGCGAAGAGGCGGACCGCCGTTTCCAGTTCGGCAGGGATGACGATCTCGGCGCCGGCCTCGTGGAGGCGGTCGATGTCGTCGACGAAGTCGGCACGGGCGATGATCTGCACGATGGGGTTCTCGTAAGCGGCCACGCGCACGATCTGGGTGGTGGCGTTGCGGTCGTTGATGCCCACGACGAGTGTCTTGGCCCGGTCGATGCCGACGACCTCCAACACATGCGGGCGCGTGGCGTCGCCGTAGACGGCCGGGAGGCCTTCCGCTTTCGCCTCGTTGATCGACTGCGGGTTGAGGTCGACGATGACGAACGGGATGTCCGTTTGCCGCAGCACGCGCACGAGGCGGCGGCCGCTCGGGCCGTAGCCGACGACGATGACGTGATCCTCCAGCTCGAGTCCGTGTCCGCCGGCCTCTCCATTCACGGGGCCGACCGACGGGGTGTACACCCGACCCGCAAGGCGCTCGAGCAGGCGTCCGAACTTCGGGCCGAGGTCGGCCAGGAAGGGCGTCCCGATCATGAGCAGAACGGTGGCGGCGATGAAGATTTGCTGGCCGAACGCGCCGAGCCCGGCGGGAGAAAGGCCGGCCTCGCGCCCGGCCACATCCAGCACAAACGAAAACTCCCCGATCTGTGCCATCAGCAGGCCGGTGCCGGTGGCGATGCGGAGCGGCATCTTCAGCGCGAGCAGGCTGCCGGCCGTGATGAGCGTCTTGAGGACGAGAATGGCGGCGACCACGCCCAGGATGAGCGGCAGCGAGTCCAGCAGCACGCGCACGTCCAGAAGCATCCCGACGGAGACGAAGAAAGCGGCATTGAAGACCGTTCGGAGCGGGAGGATTTCACTGAGGGCCTGCGTGCTGTAGGGGCTTTCGCTCACGATGAGCCCGGCGAGGAAGGCGCCGAGGGCGAGGCTCACGTCGGCGAGGCCCAGGACCCACGCCGTGGTGAAGCAGATGGCGACGACCGTGAGCAGGAAGAGCTCCGGGCGGCGCGTCGCGGCGACGCGCTCGAGGAGGGGCGGGACGATGTTGCGGGCCAGAACGACGACCGCCGTGATGATGAGGAGAGCCTTGCCGAGGGCGAGCAGCAGGTCGACCGTCGAGCCGCCCTGCCCGCCGATCAGGGGCATCAACAGGACCATCACGATGATGGCGAGGTCCTGGAAGATGAGGATCCCGAGGGCGCTCTGTCCGGTAGGGGTATCGGTTTCGCTGCGGTCGGCCAGAAGGCCCAGCACGATGGCGGTGGAAGAAAGCGAGACGAGCAGGCCGGTGAAGATCGACGACCGCACGTCGATGCCGAAGGCAAGGCAGATCCCCGTCACGACCGCGACGGTGGTCACGACCTGCAGCGACCCGCCGCCCAGGACGAGGGTCTTGATGCGGGCCAGCTTTTCGAGGCTGAACTCGATCCCGATGGTGAACAGCAGCAGGATGACCCCGATTTCCGCCAGGCGGTTGACGAGCTCCAGGTCTTCGACGATCGCGAAGGCGTTCGGCCCGATGATGACGCCGGCGATCAGAAAGCCGGCAATCGGCGCCAGGCGCAGGCGGTAGCAGGCGTACGCGATCCCGACGCTCACGGCGCCCAGGGCCGCGATGTCGCCAAAAAACGGAGGGACGGCGCCCGCAGCGAGAACTGGGTGAACAATCAAATCCCACATGAGAGGTCGGCCTGAGGGAAGGATCGAGGGTGGAGGATCGAGGGTGGAAGATGGAGGATCGATCCGCGTCGGCCGGTGCCGGGGGCGGCTCCTCCCCCCATAGGTATTCTTCTGTGCTCAATCTTGCCGGTGGTGACGCATCCGAAAGCCCACGGCCTTCCATCGGGCTGGGCGACCCATCGGGTTCGGCGACCGCGAACTGCACTCACCTCGTCGCGTCGGGCCCGTCGAATCAACTCGGATGATGCCAGGTGCGAGATGCTCCCCTCTATTCGCAATCACCCATCAACAACCGACCACCGACAACCAACACGCCCTCAGCAGGTCGACACACCGTCCCCGAGCGCGGGCAGATATCGTCACGGTCTCCGCCCGGTGAGGCGAGGGCACGTGTCACACCAGGAGCATCATCGCGCCGAAGAGGGTGCCGAGGCCGATGACGATGAGGCCGATGGCACGGAGCTTCGAGGCGGCCTGGAGGGTTTGCTGCCGGTCGTCGCGGTCGCTCAAGACCATGCTGGCCCCGACGAAGCCCGTCCCCGCAACAACCATCGCCACCGTCGTACCGAGGATCCAGTTCTGTTGGAAGAACCGGACCAGGGCCACGACGACCGTCAGGCCAACCATAATGGCAAGCGCAACGCGGGCGTTCATGGGAGGCAGGGTTGAGCAGGAGGCTCGTTGTACGTCGGTGAGACTGCGTGGATTCCGGCTGGAGGGCCCACGGGTCAGTCTTTTTTCTGGACGGCGACGGAGGTCATCGTGTCGCCCTGCTCGATGGCGTCGACCACGTCCTGCCCGTCGACGACTTCCCCGAAGACGGTGTGCTGACCGTCGAGGTGCGGCTGCGGGGCCCGCGTGATGAAGAACTGGCTTCCGTTGGTGTCGGGCCCGGCGTTGGCCATCGACACCGCGCCGAGGTCGTGGGTGAGGGGATTGCCGGTGACCTCATCCTCGAACTGGTAGCCCGGGCCGCCGCGGCCGGTGCCGGTCGGGTCGCCGCCCTGAACCATGAACCCGTCGATCACGCGGTGGAAGGCGGTGCCGTCGTAAAACCCTTCATCGGCGAGGAAGGCGAAGTTGTTGACGGTTTTCGGAGCGTGTTCGGGATAAAGCTCCAGTTCGATCGTCCCCTTGTCCGTTTCGATCGTCGCTTCGTAGACAGTGTCGGTGTCGATCTGCATCTCGGGCGGAGCGTCCCACGTCGGATGGTCGGCCATAGGGAAGGAATTGGGTCAAGTCAGAGAGGAGATGGGTTTGGCAAGAAAAGGAGCCGCACCGTCGGGTGCAATCGAGCGGCTTGAGACGGATGGGTGGAGGGATGGAGGGATGGAGGGATCGAGGGATGGACGGGTGGAAGGATCGATGAGACCCATCAAGTCCCCAATACCGAATACCCAATACCGAATACCGAGCCCCGAATACCGAGCCCCGAATACCGAGCCCCGAATACCGAGTACCCAATCAGCCAGTCTCCACCGGGTGGCGGGTTTCGCCGTCGCCGTAGACGACGAATTTCTGTGTGGTGAGAGCGTCGAGGCCCATGGGCCCGTAGGCGTGCAGCTTCGTCGTCGAGATGCCGATCTCGGCGCCCAGGCCCAGCTCGCCGCCGTCGGAGAAGCGCGAGGACGCGTTCACGAGCACGACGGACGCGTCGACCGTGCGCACGAAGCGTCGCGCGGTCGGCAGGTCGTCGGTTGCGATGACCTCCGTATGGTTGGAGCCGTAGGTGGCGATGTGCTCCATGGCCGCGTCCGCATCGTCGACGACGCGCACCGCCAGGGTCAGGTCGAGGTACTCGGCCGCGTAGTCGTCTTCGGAGGCGGCGGCCGCGTCCGGGAGAAGCTCACGGGTGCGCTCGCAGCCCCGAATCTCAACCCCGGCGCGGTCCAGCACCTCGGCGGCACGCGGGAGGAAGTCGCCGGCCGCGTCGCGGTGGACGAGCATCGTCTCCAGCGCGTTGCAGACACTCGGCCGGGAGGTTTTGCCGTCGAGGAGAAGGTTCTCGGCGTTCTCAAGGTCCGCCCGCTCATCGACGTAGAGGTGGCAGACGCCCTTGTAGTGTTTGATGACGGGAATGCGGCTCGTTTCGTCGACGAAGCGGATGAGCCCTTCGCCGCCGCGCGGGATGACGAGGTCGATATGCTCGTTCAGCGTCAGCATCTCGTTGACGGCCGCCCGGTCGGTCGTCGGGATGAGCGTGACGGCAGCCGGATTCACGTCTTCCGCCTTCAGGGCGTCGTGCAGGGCCGAGGCCACGGCCTGATTGGAGTGGAACGCCTCCGACCCGCCGCGCAGCAGGACGGCATTGCCGGCCTTGAAGCAGAGCCCGGCGGCGTCGGCCGTGACGTTCGGGCGGGCCTCGTAGATCATCGCGATCACGCCCAGCGGAATGCGCATGCGCCCGACCTCGATGCCGCTGGGGCGTTTCGTGGTGCCGGACGTCTCCCCGACAGGATCCGGAAAGGACGCCACGTCCCGCAGGGCATCGGCCATCTTCCCGATACGTTCCGGGTTCAGGACGAGCCGGTCGATCATCGCTTCCGAGAGGCCGTCGTCGCAGGCCGCGGACACGTCTCGGTTGTTGGCGGCGAGGATGCCGGACGCGTTCGCTTCCAGGGCGTCGGCCATCCGGCGGAGGACACGGTTTTTCCGCTCGGTCGGCAGCGTCGCCATCTCCCGGGAAGCCGACTCACACGCGGCAGCGAGGTGCTTGACGGATACCGATTGAACGGTGGAGGAGGAATCGGACATACGGAGGAGGCGGGTGGATGAGAAGGAACCGAGGATCCCTTGTACTTTCGATGAAGGGAGAAGGGTTCGCGGCGTGGAAGGGAAGGCTGAAGGGGTGGAAGGCTGGATGGATGAAAGAGGCTTCAGCCATGACGGAATGCCCCCCGAATACCAAGTACCGAATACCCAGTACCGAATACCCAGTACCGAATACCCAATACCCAATACCCAATACCGAGTACCGAGTACCCAATGACCAGTGCCCAATGACCAGTGTCCAGTACCCCCTACCGTCGGGCTTCGCGGGTGAGGGCGAGGTCGTCGCGGTGGACGACGTAGTCGGTCGTGGCGGCATCGGGACGGTCGAGCAGCGTGGACAGGTCGTGGCTCTGCCGGCCCCGGATGCGGTGCAGTTCGTCGGCGCTGTACTGCGTGATCCCTTTCGCGACGCGCGAGCCGTCTTCGGTCTGGATGCGGACGGCATCGCCGCGGGCAAACGCGCCCTCGACGGTCACGATGCCGGCCGGGAGGAGGGAGGCGCCCCGTTCGCGCAGCGCATGCGCCGCGCCGTCGTCGATCGTCACCGACCCTTCCGCCGGAAGCGCGTGGAGCATCCAGTGCTTGCGTCCGGAGAGGCGCCGGCCGGCGTCGGCCCGGCGAAAGAGCGTGCCCGGCATCTCGCCGCGCCCGAGGGCGTCGAGAGGGTCGCCGTCCGTTCCGTCGATGAGAACCGTATCGATGCCGCGGTCGGTGGCCTTTTCGGCGGCTTCGAGCTTCGTCCGCATCCCTCCCGTCGCCGAAGCGTGGTGCGAGCCCCCCGCCATGGCGCGAATCTCGTCGGTGATGGCATCGACGACCTCGATGCGCTCCGCGTCGGGGTCTTCGTGCGGATCCGCGCTGTAGAAGCCGTCGACGTCCGAGCAGATGACGAGCAGATCGGCTTCGGCGAGGACGGCGACGTAGGCGGCGAGGTTGTCGTTGTCGCCCACCTGCAGTTCCTCGACAGCGACCGTGTCGTTCTCGTTGACGATGGGCAGCACGCCGCGATCGAGCAGTTCGGCGATCGTGTTCTTGGCGTTCACGAAGCGGGAGCGGCGGCGGAGGTCGTCGTAGGTGAGGAGGATCTGGGCGCAGGGTTCATCGAAGAGGCGGCGCCAGTGCTCCATGAGAAGCGGCTGGCCGACGGCGGCCAGAGCCTGTCGCTCGGGGATGGATCGTCCCGATGCCGGCGTCCGGTCGTCCTGCGCCGCCCGCCCCGCCGCGACGGCGCCGGACGAGACGAGAAGCACCTCCTTGCCGGCTCGGCGGCTGTCGACGATGAAACGGGCGATCGGGAGGAGGTGCGTCGTGCGGCATCCCCGGTCGTCGGGCGCCACGAGCGCACTCCCCACCTTCACAACCGCGCGGTTCCAGTCGGGAAGCAGGTGCGTGGACATTGTGGGAACGCAGGCAGGAATCGGGGTTCAGGGAGCTGTTCCAACATAGCAGAGCGAACGGGGAGGATCGAGGGGGCTGTGGAGGCTTGGAGGCTTGGAGGCTTGGGGGCTTTGGACGCGTGGACGCTTGGAGGC
>CAKZLV010000159.1 GCA_937127285.1 uncultured Bacteroidota bacterium | reverse complement strand
CGACGAGCCGAGCCGCTGGCTGCGTGCGTAGACATAGGGGCAGGAGCAGGAAGCCCTGGAACCGCGTGGTCGCGTACTCCTGCCCGATTGTTCAGCACCGGGCAAGGGCCGAGATCGATAGGATCGGAGTCGGCCGCTCGGTATGATCCGAAGCTCGACACACGAAGACAAAACTCCCGTTGATCGGCTCGACGAAGCCTGGACGGTGGATTTTCCGGGGGTGGCTGATCAGAGGCCGGCAGGTTTCATCTCTCGATCGAGTTGACCTTCAGTTGCAAGAGTAATAATTTAAATAACCTACATGGCGTAAAATCGCACCTCCGTTTTATTGCTGTCCCAGCGGGGCCGGAGGTTCCGTAGATGAGACGGTCACCTCTGTATCTCCAGATCGACGGTTGCTTCGACCATCGCAAGCATGACCAGTCTACCGGCTGGTACTGTTCCCCTTCAGAGATAGGGCCGTCTGTATGAGAGCGTGCCGATAGACAATGTGTACTCGTACTAATGGGTTTGATAATTGACCTCGCGCTTTCTTTCTCCGGTGCATTCGGAGGAAGCCCCTTCCTTTCTCGGTCTGTGCAGCAGAAAATCAGTCTCGTAGAGTGCAAGCGGCTGGATGACCTGTTTCTATTGAGGTTTGACGCCGGGCTGTCCGGTACCATACTAGCCGTCATCTTGCTGGCGATTGGCCTCCCCCTCCTATTCGGTGGGAGAATCTGGTGGTTGACCAGTCCGGTGTGGCGTCGTTCTGTAAGTGCTGGCGCGGCGTTCCTCATCATGACGATCCTGTTCGTTGTAACTCCGAACGTGGTTCTGGGCGTTTTCCCGTATGGTTCCGTTGCGCCGACATACCCGCAGTGTATGGGGCGCAATTTTGGTGCTGAAGGATTTATCGATGGGGTGATTGGCTCCGGTGCGGCCGCCATTGGACAACCCCTGTACATGGTGATGCTCCTGTTCGGGGCAGCCCTGATCGGCGCGGCGTTGGTCTGGGCGCTTGAGCGACTGGTCCGGCAGTTTAAGGGCCTTCGGTCGATGGTTCGATCGTAGACGCATCGTTCCCGGCTAGGGAATCGTTCTCTGCCAACCCATCACGCACCCCCTTCAAAATATCCCTGGCATCCCGTCTACTGATGGAAACGATCATTGCAGTTGGAGGCACGGGCCAAACACTCCTCTTTCACTACTTCCGTTTGTATCTCGCCGGCATTGTCGAGGAGCCATTCCGGGCTCTGGTGGTGGACACGGATGAGATGCACTCCGGTCTTCAGTCAATGAAATCCCTCCTCGACGACCTCCAGCACGGCGACGAGAGCACGGATGCGCTAGGCGAAACCATTCCGTCTTTGACATTTGCCCGGTTCGATCAGCCCTCCACGGACGACGTCGAGGAGATGCTAACCGGCAGTTCCGGCGGAGACAACGGGGAGTATCGCCCCGTGGATGCGTTTTTTTCGGCCGACCTGTTGGGACAGCCGCTGCAAAAAGGGTTGTTCGCGCGCCCGGCGCTGTCGTCCGTGGTCGCGCACCAACTGCCCCGCCCCGAAAAATTTGTCCCGCAGCCCGGTAGTCCCACAGTCGTTGTGATTGGTTCGATCGTCGGAGGCACCGGCGGGGGGCTCATCGCCCCGATCCTAGACTCGGTGCGCGAGAATGCCGAGGGGGGGATGCCCGTCCGGCTAAAGGCCGTGCTCTACGGCGAGTACTTTCAGGTGGATCCGGGCCAGATTTCCGGTGGACGAGAACGGCTTCAATCCAATCAAACGCTGGCTCTTCGAACGCTGGAAAGCTCGTACGCCACGCTGCACCGCTTTTCCATCATCGGCGGACCGACAAGTCGGCGCATTGAGCGCAACCCAGAGGCTGAAAGTCGATCTCGCGGACTCAGCTTTCCGGCCGAGAGCCATCCCCATTGGGAGGGAATTCGCGCTCTCCATTTCCTGCGGCACGACACGGTGGCCGATGCAAAGGCCAACCAACCCTTCCAGAGCCGAGAGGTTGACGACGAAACGATCAACGTGTCCTTCCAGCGCGGAAGGGCCGACTATCGCTTTGCAGAGGCGTGTGCGGTGGTTGATGCACTGGTTGGAAACAACGTGGTGAAGCGGATGGAAAACGAAGCGTGGCTCTCCAACATCTGTGGAACTCGACTTCCAAAGCTGATCGTGCATTTCTGGGAGATGGCACGCGACGTGCTGGGTCCCGATGGAGCGCGGTCGTTCCCAGACCGTCTGAACGATGCGCTGCGCGACCGCTGGCGCGGTAGCGACGGTCTACGTGAGTACTTGCCGCATCCGCCTCAGCAAGCGCAGGCGGTCTTGCCGTCAACGATTGCGCAATTGGACTGGCCGAGTCCGGAGGGGGAAAGCATCAACAGGGACCTGTTTCAGAGTGCTGAAGACCCGCACCGTCGGGCTGCAGCGACCCTCCTCTTCGCCGCGTTGCGCAACAGCCCGACGGACTGACGCGCACGGCGCCTTCGTCTGCACGCATCCTGGCTCAACCGACGCTGTACTGCATATATGTCGAACTCGAAGTACCAACAGATTGCGAGCACGCCGTGGAGCAACATCACGTTGCTGTCCGAATCGGTCCCCCACCTTTTCCACTGGGACCTCTGCTATCTGTGGATGTTGGAGAAGGTGGTGGAAGGAAAAGAATCTCACGTCCCCCAAGACTGGCGCCGCCGCCTGGAGGCGTGGGAGCATCTGCTCGCTCTCTTCTTCGCTGGCGAACTCAATGTTGAGCGCGAACGCATCCAGAAGCCTCTGCGCGATTTTACGTCCGTCTACGGCATCGAGGCGGTTTCGTGGCTTCACGATCGAGAGAGTAAAAAACTGGGTGTTCTCAGCCCGGCTGTCATCGCGCGGCCTCTACCGGACGAGGGCCTCAGCCGAGATGGCTGGCCGGAGAAACCCGATCTCCACTCGGAGGAGGTGAGGTATTTCGCCTCCCTTGTGGCTCGGGACATCAGCGAGGCGCCGGGGGCGTTTAGCGAGCGGCTGGTTCCGATCGTGCACAGCCGCTTCCTCGATGACACGCAGCCCAATCAGCAGCCTGGGTCTTCGATTCTATCCAGCGTCTCCGAGTCGGAGATGAAAGGCCGGCCCGTCCAGGTTCCAATGATCGAGCACCTTCAATGGGGAAGCCCGGCCAAAAATGCAGTCAAGAGTGTCAACCTCATCGTACGGGAGCCGGGAGGAACGGGGCCGACGTTCATCCCGAGATGTCCGGAAGAAGACAAGCCCGTGCTTCAAGAGAACGGGGATGCGCCGGTCCCAGTAGAGCCCGGAGAGACAGCCATCGAGCTGGACTGTCCACATTGCGATGAAGGGCCGCACGCGTTCGATCTGGACCAATTTCTGATCTGGCAGCGTGAAGAGGGCCCGACCGGTGACCCAGAAGTCATCGTTTGGCAGACGAGCCCGTGGATTACCGATACCCCGGATGATGGATTCCCGCCCGAGGCCGCGGTTCAGGGCACCCGCGTGCAGTTCGAATGGAACGCAGCGCAGGTAGCCGGAAACCGCCGCCGCCGATTTCTGGAGCTCCGCTTTGCCGGGCGGGAGGTCTCGGTGAAATCGCTGAACGATATTCTCTACTCGCGGCTCCTGGTGCCGGGCGATGCATCCGAATTTGCTGGCCTGCCCGTACGGCATGAGTGGCTGGACGCCCTGAAGGACCCCAATCCGCGTATCGAGACCAACCTCCCCAATGAACGCGTTACGTACCGTGGTCTGCACGTCGAGGGATGGCCCATCTCTGTCGACCGCACGTTTGAGTCGAACCGGACACGAATACGACCAGAACTAGCGGTTGGCCGGTTTCCCGACCCCGCAGCGGTTCCCACAGATTGGTCGTGGTACCGGTTCTTCGTCACGGGGAATGAGCGACGCGATATACACATCCGAACAACGGCCGAGGGAAGTCGCAGCGAATATCCATGGATTCATTCGTTCCGAAATGGATTGCCCCGGTTTATCTCCATTGAACAAACCGATTCGGCATCTGGGACAGCCGGTGCATCGTATGCCGCAGACACGTCGGGTTCGCAACGCAGAGCGAGGTCGCAGCACGACGTCGGGCACGATAGAGGCGATGACAGCGTTTCGGTTGGGGTGGACTTCGGGACCACAAACACGCTCATCTATGCGTTCCACGGCGGTCCCGGGCAGAACGAGGTAAATCTGAATGCGGCCCATAACGGTATTTCTCCATCCCAGGTGTACGACTGCATCGACTGGCTTGCACCTGAGACGGAAGCTGCCCCTTCGACTCGACATGCGGCAGACTTTCTCCCCCGACCCGAAACTGAGGAGGCGGGTACAGATGACTACATCATCCCGTCTGCCGTCTGGTCGTACGAAAACAACTACATGATTCGATGGGCAGAAGAGCCGCCTGTCGATCACGCGACGGCAACGACGAACTTCAAGTTGGATCGGGGGCGCTCGTACGAAGCTGAAAGGAGGGAGTACCTGACAGAACTGTTATCTCTCTACCTGCCTCCCATACTTCATGAGGCGTATCAGAACGTGGGCCCAGGCTCGATTGGGCGGGTTGAGATCGGCTTCGCCTATCCACTTGCACTGGGACACAGTGAGCGGAAGGAGATGCAAGCGCTCCTTGAGACGGTCAAAGAGAGAATGGAGGACCGAAGCGGTCTCCGGATCGACATCGGGTCCGTGAGTGAGTCGATGGCGTGCGTTCGTGCGTACGGTGCGTTCAACCAGGGACGCACATTCCTCATTGCTGACATGGGAGGAGGCACCATGGATGTCTCGCTTCTCTCGATCGGGGCACGTGCAGCAGGGCACACAATTCATCAGATTGGGTCACTCCGGTTCGCTGGGGAGCGGTTTTTGGACCTCTTGACGGGGGACGGCCGGAGATATAACTCTTGGGAGATTCGGGATGCGATTCGAACGGGAGAAAGTCAGCGCCGATACGCCCAGGACGAAGCCATTGATCGACTTTTCCGGGCGTTTGCAACGGTCGCGCTCGAGTTTCTTCGCACCATGGGTCTTGCCTATCGAGAGACTCATCCCGATGAGACGTTTCCGGATGTGATTCTGGTTGGCAACGGCTGGCATCTGATCGAAGCGTTCAGCAGTGAAGCGGCCAGCGTCGGTCCGCGCTACTTCAACAAACAATACCGTCGCTTTATCAACCACATGGGAGTTGATGGGGGCCTGCACGACGGCGAAGTAGAGGGACTCCCAAGCTCGAAACACCTCGTCGTGTTGGGCGCCCTCACCAACGCAGTAAGCGGGGGAAACGAGAACGAGCTGGCAAAACTCGGCAGTGAAGTACAGCGACCCCGTCTTCCGGCAGGTCGAAGTTTGAAGTTGCAGGACGGCAACGGGCTTGACGTTGAGGTTCGGTGGAACGATCTCGTCGGAGAAGGGGCAGAAATTGGCGAGACCCTCCGCGGTTCTCAGCTGCAACAGGCAGCGATCAACTTCGATCTCGACGACTTTCCCGATATGCCCCGCATCTGGAAAGAGCGGTTGTATGACGCGCTGAACGTCAAATCCAGCGATAAACTTCCGTACCCCTCCGAGGCGAAGCTCCGAGACCAAATACAGAAGGGAATTAAGCCGACAGATGCCCCTCGAATCGAAAAGGGTCCGCTCCAGATCATCATCGAGCAGGGGTGGGCTGAGCGGCTCAACGCGACCTAACATTGAAGGAAGGCCGGACAGTGAAGGAAGGCCGGTCGTCAGGTCTCCGGAGAGGGCCAGACCATCTCCGAAGAGAGAGGAAGCCTCGTAGGCACGTCTCGCGCCGATCAATCGCGTCTGTCCTGCCTGTTTCGTCCTGCCTGTTTCGTATCGCGTATCGTATCGTCCCCATCTTGCTATGAGTCAACGTGTCCCATTCTGGACGCTGGCAATTGCCCTACTCGTTTCCACGCTCGCACTGACCGGCTGCGGCGGAGACTCCCGTTCTCGTCCCGCTGCGGCGCAACCGCCGGAACTGCGCACGGACTCCAGCGACGCGACGTTTGTGGACCGTGTGTCATACTGCTGGGATCCATCCCTTTCCCCGCAGGAAGCAAAGGTTCAAGTGCTCCTCGATGCATCCGGCTCCATGGTCGGGTTCGAGTCTGAAATGCGTCGGCTCGTGGACTGGATGCGGAAGGGCGTCAGCCAGCTCATGGGTCCGATGATTCAGGTTCCTCGTAAGGGATTCACGCAGGCGCACTTCTCTCAGCAGCAAGGTTTCTATAACCAGACAAACTGGAACGAGTCTCCCCCTACCTTCGACGCCGGGGGCAACACCAATCTCCATGAGGCGATCCAGCGGTCGACGCAGGCAGATCTGACGCTAATCCTGACCGACGGAGTTGCGGCTACGGGAAGTGGTGGATCGGGCTCGTGTCCGGGAGGCGTGGATGCTGCATGCGTTGCCGATATGATGCGGGATGTGACTCACGGGACGACGAGCGACGCTGCGAACAGAGGGGTGTGGGTTGTTCCTCTCGTCTCAAAGTACGAGGGCCGGTTCTACTCAGAACGACTCCCCTCGTCGAACGGCTTCGACGCAAAGGATGTCGTCAATCAAGTCGAGTCTGAGATGGGAGGGAGTGTGTCTGTGCAGGGCGTTGGTACCGATAGTCAGGGTAAGCTCACCTATGATTACCGTGGTCCCCGGTCCCTTGCTCTGATCGTACTGGCCAAGGATCCGACCATCGGAAGGGCAACCGTCCATGCCCTCTGGGACAATGCCCGGGTTCTGGGATTTCAGCGGGTTGAGGGTCTCGATGGTGCACAGGGCTCTACTGATCCTAGCGTCATCCGGCCGATCGAGGTATATCCCGGCTTTGTGAACCAGACGACATGGTCCAGTCTGCGCCGCGTCGATGATCCGAACCAATTCCAACCTCCCATCGATGTGTCTATGAACACCGTGAATGGGACACCGACCGTCCGCATGCAGTGCGTGCCGGAGAAGGCTGGATACGGTCTATATCGCCTCATGGGCAACCCGACGGGCACGTCGGGCAGTTGTACGCAACTGCATGTCCTTCCGGGCTTCACCTTCCGGTTGCAGTCGGCAGGACGCAGCCAGCGAACCGATCTTCGGAGTGTGCTACGGGCATACCGACGGCCTGAGGAAGGCGAGGAGATGTCTACGGTGGATATCCAACTGACCTGCGAGGCGGATGCGTCGCTTCCGGCCTGCGAAGACCCCTTGCCGGCACGATGGGTCGCTTACACAGATTACGGCGAAGGGGCCGACTGCCTCGAGTCCGAAGACTGTGCTGAAAATCAGCACCGGCTCGTTCGGGAGGTCTCGACCGTCCAGCCAGCACAGCAACCGCATCGAATCTATGGGTTTGATCGTCTCCTGACGCTCTTCTACCGGCAGGTCTCCCGGGACGAGCGGCGTACCACCCTCGCTCCTCTGCAGTTCTGTATGGATGGTCGGTAGAGAGGCAGCCGGTAGAACGGTTGCGGCCGAGGTCCTGTAGATCAAACCAGAATGGAGCGGAGCGGAAGTATCACCCGCGTTCGACGCGGTCTCATCCACGTGCGATTTCCATCTCCCTCTGTGTCCCGTATCTACCGCGAGGCACTCTGCACGTCTGTGCGAATCTGGACGTCAACGCCCACTCCCTCGTAGCCTACCGAAGAGAGATAACCGACGCACTGCTCGCACCTTCTTGAGAATGTGTGGGCGACACTGCCCACGCTGCGTCACGGGCGATTACGGAAAGCGGGCAAGAGTTCTTGGGGCCCGAGCGTCTCTCGGTAAATCGCAATCACTGTCGCACTTGGAATATCAGGCGGATGCCTGCAGTAATCACCGACTTCTTCGGTCTTCTGGTCAGCCTCCTGCAACAGTATTTTCTGGACGCATGGCCCTTTATGGTGCTCCATGCGGGCCTTGGGTACGTGGTGGTGAGAGACCTGCGAGAGGTGGCGGCTACGTGCCGCCACCTTGAGACCTATCGGTCAGCCCCCACCAGCACAAAGGATGAACTGGCGACCCAGGACACGCTTGTCAGTGCCATTCGCCAGTTTGAGCGCCAGGCACGAAAGCTGGGAAAGAAAGGCTTCGTTACGCCGATGACGGACTTCTCCGATCGGCTTGATGCGGAGGTGGACCAGAAAATTGGTCGAATCAATGATTTCGTCGGGCTTCTCCTCGTTGTCGGAATTGCCGGGACGATGTTTGGAGTCTTCGAGTTTGCGTTTCAGGCACAAGATGTGATCGGTGGAGCCGGTGCGAGTGCAACAGTTGATCTCAGTAAGTTCCTTGCAGAAAGCATGGCCAAGGCATTTCCGGTCGGCTTCATGGGACTTGTCTGGATGCTAATCGGCCAATTTTACAGCGCTCGGTACGAGCATCAACTGCAGACGCAGGTGTCCAAGACATCCTTACACGTTCTCGCGGGTCGTTCGGAAGCGGCGACATCGCAGTCAGAACACGTGCAGGAGGCTGTTGACGAGGTGAAAGGAGTGGCGACACGAATTGAGACGGCTCTTGAACCGATACAAGGTTTAAAGGCCACCATCAAGGATGGGGTGACCCCGATCGTTCGAGAACTGGGCGAAAGGCTTGACGAGTCGGTCGCTGTGGTCCGAGAGCAGTCGACTCAGATGCAGACCACCAGTGAAAAGGTGCAGGCAACGCTCGAAACTGTGCTGAAAGATACCAAGACGGTCGTCCGGGCCATGCGGGAGGAGACAACTCAACTCAAGCAGTACCTGGAGGGCATTCCAGACGTTGTTGCACAAACCGAGCAGTTGCAGTCCGACCAGAAGGCGCTGCTAACTCGAATCCGAGAAACGCGGCAACGACTTACCGATCTACTCAGTACTGTCGAAGAGGTGTCGAACGGAGTACGAACGACGACTGCTTCACTTGAGTCGGTGCCAAAACGGATCGAAAAAGCGAACCAGAAGGCCGTATCGGCCGCTCAACGTCAGGCGAAGGACGTGTGGGAAAAGAACTTCGAGTCGCTCCAGCAGGGCCTGCGGGATGTGCATACAGATCACCTCGCACAGATTCGCCAACACACGCGTCGACTCGAAGAGCAGAGCACGAAGATCCCGGCAGGGTTTGAAGAAGCGGCGACGCATCTCGGAAACGTCACGCGGACCATGAAGCGCACACTCACTGAGGTCTTTAAGGAGGCGGTGGATGATGCGCTGGATCGCGCTGAGGGTCAGGTCGACGAAAAACTCCTCTCCCGATACCCTGATGCGGTTCAGCATGCGGAGGCGCTCACCGAAGTGCTTGAGTCGTTGGCGAATCGATTGGAGGGAACGCAGGAAGCGCTGGATAAGACGCTTGAGAAAAAGAAGGATGTCGCTGAGGAAATTCGAGCGGTCGAACAAGACGGTCGGAGCGTCTTTGCAGAGCCCATTGATCATGCTGCCGGCGGTATTCAGAAGAAGGCAGATGAGATTTTGTCTGAGATCCGCTATCTCCGCCGTGTTGCGGCAGCTACCGATGACGCACCGGCAGATGATGACCCCACCTCGAATGCACCACCGCCGCAACCGGATAGCGAGAATGAGAGGCTAAAACGGTCCGGTAAAAAAGAGCACGATGGTGTTGGGGGGATTGGGACGCACAAAAACGCAGATTCAGGCAACTCTCTTCGGGCCCGTGGATCAGATGACGACAGCGGTCCATCCGGAAACGAGCCGCTGGATAAGGGGAAAAGAGAGTCCGGCTCAGAACGAGAACCAGCGGGTGTGAGTGGACAGCGGCCGTCTCGGAGTGCGCAGGGTACAAGAAACCGCGACGTCGACACCGAAGGACAAGTGACGAGAACAAGTGGCAGTGCCGACGAGGTGCCCGTGCAAGGGTCAGACCTGGGCGATGACTCAGATGCTGACACCTCCCCTCCAGGCCGAGCCACGCAGAAAACGGGGCGCGGTTCTAGCAGCGGGAAGTCTTCTGCAGGATCGACGACGGAGACCTCTTCGAAAGAGAGGGAAACGGATGCTGAGTCGCCGGATTCTTCCGCACCCTCGCGATCGAGAAGCTGGGACCGCAATACCGAAACCCAGGGTCGACAAGATTCGACCCAGGCGGACCAGCCTCAAGCGGATCAGTCCTCCACTGTGCGCTCCACCCCGACTGCCCGTCGAAAAGAAAATGACATGTCGCGCGCGGACGACCCCCCCGATGTGGCAGAAGAGGCGACGCAGAACAACGACGATACCTCGTCAACTGTCCGTCCGCAGGAAGGGATGGCAGACGAGAACGACGACCCCGATGACTCCCAAACCCATTCGGACCCGCGTCCAACTGACCCTCACGACTCCGATGGTGAGGAAGAGAGATCGGATGGTGAGGAAGAAGGAAGAGCCAGCCAGTCTGTGTCTGAGGAGGCGAAAAAAGAACAAAAATCACTTCTGAGCAGAATAAAGGAAGCGTTCGGGTTCGGTTAACCACACTGTGTGCTCTTGAACCGCCTCTCATGTCGAGGTGGCGGTATTGCCGACCGTAGACCGGGCCGCCAACTCGCACTCGATCTTGTGCCCTCGAAGAACTTGAGCGACCGATGGCTCGCCGCAGCAGTCGACCCTGGCCAGCGTTTGTAGACCTCTTTTCAGCCCTCTTCATCACAGCGTTTGCTGGGTTTGTTCTGCTGACGGGAAAGACAGACATCGAAGTAAAGAAGGCAGAAATCCGAGCTCGTGTCGACACGATCAACACCCGGCTCAAGAGTCTGCTCAACGAAAACGATGAGGTGGACTTCAACGCCCAGCGGCAGGGGGATGAAATCGTTTTCGACCTATACATCCAGTTTCAAAAAGACAGTGATAAGATAAAGACACGAGAAGATCGTCAGTTTGTCCATAAGATCGCGAAGCAAATCAAGACATCGATTGACGGA
>CAKZLV010000158.1 GCA_937127285.1 uncultured Bacteroidota bacterium | reverse complement strand
TGCCCCCTGCTCGGTGCTCGTCGTTCGGGAAGAGACGACGGCGGACGAGTAGACGGCGCCGGACAGGAGACCGTGTCAAGCGGAGTAGGCCGTGTCGGCCGGCGACGAAGCCTCCTTTCGTGAGTTCGTGATAACATTTATTCTCATTTACAAAAAAAACGAGCCGAACGGACAGGGAGGTCTCTCCAGCGTCCGTTGCCAACCGTTCGCCGGCGAGCGTCCGTCGGCGAGCGTGCGCCGGCGGTTATGCCCGGGGCGTGGAGGCGGTCGCGGCGGAGGAGCCGGCAGCGCCGTTCGTTGCGTCCTCGGGGGCCGCCTCGCCGTTCGTCTCCTCCGTGATGCGCGCCAGAGACGCCTCCAGCGCGTCGCGCGAGACGATGTGTCCGTTCCCGTCGACCTGACCGAAGGACAGCACCCCGGTCGGACAGCTCTGCACGCAGGCCGAGCAGCGGACGCACTCCGGGTCCTCCATCGGCGTGCCCTGTTGGGCGAACGACATGACGTCGATCCCCTGGTGGCAGACGCTCGTGCACACGTTGCAGGAGATGCACTTCTTTTTGTCGGCCAGGATCCGGAAGCGGCTGAAGCGAGCGTACACGTGCATGAGGGCCGCCAGCGGGCAGAGGAATCGGCACCAGAAGCGACCCGAGAGCCAGAAGTAGACGCCGTAGCCCACCATCCCGGCCATGAAGACGTCCACCATCCAGTAG
Source organism: uncultured Bacteroidota bacterium (assembly GCA_937127285.1). Lineage (GTDB taxonomy): Bacteria > Bacteroidota > Rhodothermia > Rhodothermales > Salinibacteraceae > CAKZLV01. Next base: position 10,153 of record CAKZLV010000158.1, on the reverse strand, counting down.
TAGTTGAGTTGATAGCCCCACACGGTGCCGTACATGAACTGGTTGAACCAGCCGGTGAGCGACGTTTCGGGGAAGGCCCAGGCCCCGATCCGCAGCAGAAGGAGCAAAACGGCCACTCCGAGGATGACCTGCCCGGCCAGGTTGAACCGGTTCCAGGCCTCCCCGTGCGGCATCTTGTCGCGGTGCTGATCGCCGAGCGTCTCGGCAAGCGCCCCGCACGAGCAGATCCAGCCGCAGTAGGCGCCCTTGCCCCAGTAGTAGATCATGCCGGGGATGAGCACGAACGTTTGCACGAAGGCGATGCCCAGCCACCACCACATCGGATCGCCCGTGGTGGGGTTGCTCACCATGACCGGATACATGTTGAGCGGCCAGGCCAGGATGAACCCGTAGGCCCGCCAGTACTCCCGGCCGTGCACCGCCCCTTCACTGAGCGGAAAGAGCGCGTCCAGAACGGCCGACGGGAGCACTCCGTTCGCGCCGAGCAGCGGGAGCAGGATCTCTGGCAGGAGGAACAGCGGCAGCACCTGGATGGCCATCAGCGTGTAGGTCTGGACCTTCACGTAGGGCGTCTTCCGCCTTCGAATTCGCTTGAACCCGAAGATGACGACGATGGCCGAGTAGGCGAGCGTGTAGTAGAACGACGGCTTTTGCATCGAGGTGAGCACCACGCCCAGCAGCGAGGTTGGATCCTGCGCGGCGTCTTTCAGGGAGAACGGAAACACCTGGTTCGCACGTGCCACCTCATTCAGCCAGCCGCCGTCCTGCTTCCAGCTGTACACCGCCATCATGAAGAGGAAGAACGCCGCAAACGAGGCCACGCGGCGCCAGTTCAAATCCTTTACCCACGACAGCCCCGTCACCGCCTCGCGAAGCGAGTCGGGCCCGTCCCCGAAGTCGTTGCGTAGCTGGATGCCGGAGCGGCGGAAGAAGTCGAGCGGCGCCTCGCGACCGATCATGGCGAACACGTAATCGGCCTTCACGGCCGTCTGCTGCCCGTCGGCGGTCGACAATCGAACGCTCTCTTCCCGGATCTCTTCGACGTCGGTGGGCATCTTCAGCGAGAGCCGCCCCTCCCCGGATGTGTACGTCGCCCGCTCCAAGACCCGGTCGACGTTTTCCGGCTTCGGTCGATGAAACTCCTCCCGCCGGTAGGACAGCGTCACGCGGGCGCCGGCGTCCGCCAGCGCGGTTGCGGCTTCGCAGGCCGAGTCGCCCCCGCCGATGACGAGTACGTCGTGCCCCCGGCATCGGGTGGGATCGTGCAGGCGGTGGTGAACGTGGTCGCGGTCTTCGCCCGGGACGTCGAGGCTTCGGAAGTTGCCGCTCCGTCCGATCGCGACGATCACCCGCTGGGCGCGAAGACGACGGCCGTCCGACAGAACCACGTCATGGTCGTCACCGCGCGGCTCGATGCGGTTCGCCTCAGCATGACGGACGTCGATGTCGCCGGTCTGCGCTTCGAGTTCGTCGACGAGGTCTTCCTTGACCGTCGCCGCCACCTGCACGTCGCCGGCCGGCGTCATCGCCTTCGGATACGTGTAGATGGGCTTTTGCGTTTGAAAGTCCTTGATCGTCGCGAACCGGCGCTGGGCCTCCAGGACGCAGTACGACAGGCCCTGCGCCTGCGCCTCGCGGGCGGCGGCCATGCCGCTGGCCCCGGCCCCGAGAATGACGACGTCGTACGGCCCGGTTTCGTCGTCGGGGGCGGTCGGCTCGATCCCCCGGTCGACGATGTCGCGGACGGCTTTGACCCCGCTGTCCAGGGAAAACTTCAGGAGCGGTACGCCCGCGAGGTCGCCCACAACGTACACGCCGTCAACGTTCGTTCGATACTGATCGTCGACGCGCGGCAGCTGTTCGACGTCGCCGGCAGGCCACTGGAGGTGGAGCCAGTCCGCGTAGTCTTTCAGAGCGCGTAGCATAGAGGCAGCGGGAAGAATCGGAAACAGTCACGAGCATCCGGTCACGAGCATCCGGGGCGAACCGACCGGCCACGACCCTCCCCCCGGAGAAGGCGCAGCCCCACGAAGCCCCCCGGCCCGACGATCCTTCGGGAACGATCCGGTCGAACCGATCTCCCGGGTAGACGGCAGGCCCGGTTCGGGAAGCGCGGCATGAGAGGAGCGCGGCATGGGGAAGCGCGGCATGGGGAAGCGCGGCATGGGGAAGCGCGGCATGGGGAAGCGCAGCGTGAGGGAAGCGCGGGATCGTCGGTGTCGGGGAACGGGATGAGGTTACACCCCGTCCGCTCGCGATCGGCGAGCGAGCGATGCGGCGCGTCGCATCCAGTCGTATCTGGGGGCGAACGGGTTACCGACGGCGGTTGTGTCGCGGTCGATCGGTGGTGAGATGTTGCGGGAAGGTTCTACGGTGAATCCGGCCGGGACGTTGCCTGGCGCTTCGGATCGAGAGCGTCCGCCGCTAATTCGATTCCGTGCACGCGTCGTTCTTTTGCCCGCGAGGGGCTCCGACTTTTGCCCGCGAGGGGGCTCCAACCCGGAACCGCATCGGGCATGCCCCGAATGGAGATGTGGGCATCCGCTTGCTATCTTCCGACGATGTCACGTCCGGCGGCGGCGCGTCCGACGGTACGCGTCCGACGGTACGGCTCCTTCCCTTCGGTTTCCATCCTGTACACCTCTTTTCAGTCTACGGCCTTCTTCATGCGCTACGGTATAACCGGCAACCCGAACAAATCGCAGATCTGGCATCCCGTTTCCACCTTGGTGGGGTGGCTTCTGCAGCAGGACCTGGAGTTTTGTCTGCATACCCCCATCGCCAGTGGGTTGCGGGAGCGCGAACTGGTGGGGGCGTCGCTGTGTGAAGAACGAGCGGCCGAAGACGTCGCGGAGAAGAGCGACCTGATGCTGTCGTTCGGCGGCGACGGCACGCTGCTCCGCGTCGCGCACACGACCGGGCCGAACGACACGCCGGTCCTGGGCGTCAACATTGGCCGTCTGGGCTTTCTGGCCGACATCGAGGTCGAGCAGCTTACCGACGCGATCGAGCACATCGAGGCCGGGCGCTTTCACATCGAAGAGCGTATGGTTCTGGAAGGAACGGCCGATCATCCGGAGATCGGCACCGACTGGGCGCTCAACGAATTCGTTCTCGACCGCAGCGGGGCGGCGGGCCTGATCAAGATCCACGTGGAGGTGGACGGCACCCCGCTCAACACCTACTGGGCCGACGGGTTGATCATGGCCACCCCCACGGGCTCGACGGCCTACTCCCTCTCCACCGGAGGACCGATCGTCTCGCCCGGAGTCGACGCCATCACCCTCACCCCGATCGCCCCGCACACGCTCACCGTCCGCCCCATCGTCCTCCCGGGATCGGTGCAGATCACCGCGAAGGTGCTCGCCAACGACGAGCCGTACGTCTTCGCGGCCGACGGCCGCAGCACGCTGCTCGACGAGCACGACCTGGAGTTTACCGTTCACCGCGCCGCACACACGGTGAACCTGGTCAAGCTCCCCGATCAACACTTTTTCCACACCCTGCGGTCGAAACTGATGTGGGGCCTCCGACATTCAAACGCGTCCGAATCGGGGGTTCCACCGACCGATCGCGATCGTTGATGGGAGGGTTGACGGGATCGTTGACAGGCGGTGCGGGCGCGGAGGGCCGCCGGATGAGGGCAGGTGCCCCCGTCGGCGCTCCGGTTTCCACCAGTTGCGGCGACCGATTCGCCCCCGATCGGGATGGTTCCGGTCAGGTAGCTCAGGTGGTAGAGCAACGGCCTGAAAAGCCGTGTGTCGGCGGTTCGAATCCGCCCCTGACCACACGCGACATTTTTCTGTTCTCGCTCCGGTTTCGGGGCGAGGTCGGCCCGGATCTCCTCTCCGCCTCGGCGCCTGTGCGGTCCGGGGCATTTTGCATGATCGGATGTTTTTGGTACCTACGCCCAGCGCTATGGCCACGTACAGCAGCGAGGACTTTGAAGACTCGCGCTTCGATTACGGAGAACGGGTTCGCGTGCTGCTCCGCCATCCCAAGTTCGGCCACATCATGGGAGAAGCGAAGGGAACCTGTGCGGGTCGCGAAAAAGACGTCGCGTTCGAGACGGAAGACGGGGAGGAGCGGGTGAAGACGCTCGTCTGGCTCAAAGACATGGAGGGCTACGAGAAGCCGCACGACAACCTTCCCGGCGAGACGAAAGAGGTGGATGACGCCTGGTTCGCCGAGGAGGCCCTCCGCAAGCGAGACGGCGATCTTCTGGACGGAGTCTCGTTCAACTGATCCGCGCCCGGGTCGCGTGACCGGTTGCGCGCTCGTCTCGGCACCTGGTTGTCGCCGTTGAACAGTGAATGAAACCGGAGCCGGCGAATTGACAGCCGCGCCGGCTCCGCCCTACCTTCGAAATCGTATGTGCGGAAGCCGCACCCGGCCGGGCGGCACCGGGCGGAGCAGCGCGGGTCCGTGCAGGCAGGGTCAGGTAGCTCAGGTGGTAGAGCAACGGCCTGAAAAGCCGTGTGTCGGCGGTTCGAATCCGCCCCTGACCACAGGTGACCTCTTTTTCTGTTTTTCCACTCCGCAGTCCGGCAGTTCGGCAGCGACCCGCACGCGGGCCGAATCGCCTCGTACCGATGCCCGATACCGACGCCCCACCCTCCCGTACGGAGCGTGGGGCGATCGTCGTTGGGTGGTCGTGGGCAGGAGGCGGTCGGTAGGGCGTCGGGCGTGAGGCGTCTGGCGTGGAGCATCGGGCACGGGGCGTCGGGGTCCGGTATCGTGGCCGCAGCCATCGACCGGTCTCTTCCGGCCGTCAACGGGAGTCGGGGGGATTGGGGGAATCCGACGATTCCTCTTCCGGACTCGACGACGCCGTCTCCTCGTCGGCGTCCGCCTTCTTTTCTTCTTCGTCCTGCCGGTCGGGGGCGTCGTCAGCTGGACCGCCGGGGGGGGCGGCACGGCCACCGGACGACGCGCCGGAGGGCGGGGCTCCGTTTCCACCCGTGCCGGTCGGTTCCGGCGGTAGGGTCGGGGGACGGCGAGGCGTGGCCTCTCGGCGGAGCGTTTCGGCGCTGGGCGGTCCTTCGACGGCTTCTACGTCGCGGAGGGCGTCGCCGCCGTCGCGGGGGTGGTGTGGGGATGCCTCGGCGATCTCCGGCCGCGGGGCCCGCGGGTCGCGCACCCCGGGAATGGCCCGCAGGCGCTCCGCCCCGATGCTTTGCTCCGGAGTGCCCCACACATCGCGCTCGTAGAAGATCGACACGACGTGGCTGACGTCCCCGTCGCGGGCGCCGCTGACGCTGAGCATCGGCTCCGCTTCCTCTTCCGTCTCCTGGTCGGGGTACTTCACGCGCACGTGGTAGATGCCGAGGAGCATCTCCAGGAACGTGTCTTTGATGCCCCGGAGATCGCGGAACGTAAGGTCGGTGTTGTCGAGTTGCCCGTCCTCGATGCGCTCCTTGAAGATCAGGTCGACCAGGGAGCGGAGGCGCTTGTAGGTGGGGTCGTCCAGGCTCCGGCTGGCGGCTTCCACCGAGTCGGCCAGCATCAAGATGCCCGTCTCCTTCGAGTCGGGGATCGGGCCCGGATAGCGGAACTCCGATTCCAGAACGGGCGAGTCCTCCTCGTTGTGCTCCCCGATTGCCTTCTGGTAGAAGTACTCGATTCGGGCCGTGCCGTGATGCATGGGGATGAACTTGAGCACCCGTTCGGGAAGGGCGTGCTTGCGCGCCACCTTGATGCCTTCCTTGACGTGGCTGGCGATGATGAGCGCGCTCATGCGCGGGGGCAGTTCCTCGTGCGGATTTCGCCCGGAGCGCTGGTTTTCGACAAAGTACTCCGGTTTCAGCATCTTGCCCACGTCGTGGTAGAGGGCGCCCACGCGGGTGAGGAGCGCGTGCGCGCCGATCCGGTCGGCGGCCGCCTCGGCCAGATTCGCCACCTGAAGCGAGTGGTTGAACGAGCCCGGTGCTTTCAGGCTCAGTTCCTTGAGGAGGGGCCGATTCGTATCCGACAGTTCGAGCAGCGTCAGGTCGGTCGTGATCCCGAAGACGCGCTCCAGCACCCACAGGAACAGGTAGGACGTGATGGTGAAGGAGGCGCCGATGCCGGCGAAGAGAAGCTCGCGGCCGTACTGCCCGGCCGGCGTGCCAAGGTAGAGCCAGCTGGCGGTGAGAACGAGCAGGTACCCCCCGAAAACCAGTCCGGCACTGAGGACGAACTGACCGCGGTTTTTGATGTCGCGCACGCTGAAGACCCCGAACGCCCCGGCCAGGAACGTCGCCAGGGTGTACTCCAGATCCAGGCCGAGCATTTGCCCGCCGACAAACGCCAGCGACAGCGTGCCGAAGAGGCCGAGGCGCGAGTTGAAGACGACCGTGAGAAGGACGCTGGCCAGTGCAACCGGAACGGTGTAGAGTTGCACCCACGGAACGCGCACCGCCACCCCGTACAGGGCCACGATAAACGCCATCAGCAGCGTGATGATGACCATCTGCTGCAGATCCCGCCAGATATCGCGCCGCAGGAAGAAGATGTAGGCGTACAGAAAGAAGAAGGTGATGACGCCGAAGAGCACTTCCGCCGTCATCTGCTTCCACAGGTTGCGGGTGCCCACCCGCTCGTTGCGCATGCGCTCCAGCGAGGTCAGCTTCCGCTTGACGTCGGGCGTGATTTGCTCGCCCTTGCTAACGATGATCTCGCCGCTTTCCACGCCGCCGCGGATCGGGGAGATGTTGCTGGCCCGTCTCTGGCGCTCCTTGATCGTTTCCGCCCGCATGTAGCGGTACGAGGGCTGGAAGATGTCGCGAAAGAAGGCGAACGCGATCGAGGCGCGGTCGGGGTGGTTGCTAAACTGCTCCTGGAATTGGTCTCGTGCGTAGTTGTAGGCTTCGTTGAGCCCGTACACGTTATCTTTGGCAACCGAGCGCTGAACGCGCTCCTCCTCGTCCCGCACGATGATGTTGTCCGTAAGGATCGAGTCGCGGGCTCGGTTGAGGACGCCGACGCTGAGGAGTTGGGAGCCCAGGTCGTACGCGGCGGTGAGGAGTTCGCGGTCGATGCGGGGAGCGGCGACGCTGTCGGCCTGCCCACGCGACGTGGTGGACAGCCCGGGGAGCCGGTCGACGTAGGCGTCGGCCAGCGTTCGCCACTGCGCCGGCGTGAGCGTAACGAGGGCGCGGCGTCGCAACGTAACGTAGCGAAGGGAGTCTTCTTGGGCGGCGTCCGGCTCGTCGCGCACGGTGTGGTAGCGAAACGAGGCGTACGTTTCCAGCACGCGGTCGAGCTGGCGGGAGAGCGTGTCTCGGTTGGCCTGAAGCTGCCGCTGCGCGTTCGGGATCTGCTCGAAATAGGGAGGCGTGTTGCGGCGAGCGGCCTTCCGCTCTTCCTGAACGCGCTCTTTGTCCTTGTAGATGGGAAAGTTGAACTGCGCCACGAGCGTCGGCTGCCGCCAGATGTCGCCCACCTGCACCGTGTACTCGTACACCTTGCCGCGCGGGAACGCCGCCACGGTAACCGCGAGCAGGCCCAGCAGCAGGCCCGCGCGCAGCAGCCACGGCCGCCGCGACGAGGACGCGTCTCCGGAGTGGCCCCCGGTTTCGAGCTCGTGGCCCACCGGGCGCGCCGTCCGCCGGCTCCATCCCAATTTCTCGAGCAGATTCATATAGATCGGGGCGTCGGTCTGCGGGCGAGGGGGGCGGCGCGGTACGGGAGGACCCGAGGCGGCTTGCGCGAACGAGCGCGGCCGCCTGCCGGCGAGGGTGCCTGCAGGCGAAGGCCTGCCGGGATCGCAGCGGCGGCCGGCACAGGCGGCCCGGAACCGTTCTGAGAACCAATCGGACCGATCGGCAGGGCCGCGCCGGTCGAAGCTTCGGGCGGCCGCGGGATCGTAGGGTACGGTATCGATCCCCTACGAGGTTTCCCCGGCCCGATCCCCTTCCAGAAAGGCGTCGAAGTCGGACGGGTCGTCCACGCGCACGACCCGGATGCCGCGCGTCTCGGCCTCATCCATTTTCGAGCCCGGATTGGCCCCGGCCACGACCGCGTCCGTGTTGCCGCTGACGCTGGAGGTGACGGATCCGCCCCGCTGTTCAATGGCCTCGCGGGCCTCGCGCCGCGTCCGGTCGGGCAAGCTGCCCGTCAGCACGATCGTCTGGCCGGCCAGGGGCCGGGCGCCGGCGTCTTGCTCGTCCGGGGGAGCCTCTTCCGGTGTGCGCTGCAGGTTGACCCCCGCCTCGGCGAGTGCATCGAGCAGACGCTGGTTTTCGTCTACGTCGAACCAGTCGGCGAGGCTCTCAGCAATGACCGGACCGATCCCGTCGATCTGGGCGAGGTCTTCGGCGGAGGCGGCGGCGATGGCGGTCATCGTTTCGTAGTGCTGGACGACCGTCTCGGCAACGGTGCGCCCGACGTGGTGAATGCCCAGGCCGTAGAGGAGCCGGCTGAGGGGGCGCTCCTTCGACGCCTCGATGGCCCGGACCAGATTGCGGGCGCTCTTGTCCGCAAACCCTTCGAGGTCGGTCAGGTCGTCGACCGTAAGGTCGTACAGGTCGGCCAGCGACTCGATCTTCCCCTCGTCCACGAGCTGGTGGGCCACCTGTTCGCCGAGGCCCTCCACGTCCATCGCATTTCGCTGAACGAAGTGCTCGACCAGGCGACGAAATTGCGCCGGGCACTCCGTGTTGAGGCAGTACCAGTCCGCCTCGTCGTCGAGCCGAACGAGGTCCGTACCGCACGCCGGACAGGTGTCGGGCCAGTCGAACGGCGTCTCGCTTCCGTCTCGGGCTTCCGGGACGGGCCGGACGACCTGAGGAATGACGTCGCCGGCGCGTTTGACGACGACGAGGTCTCCGACGCGGATGTCGCGATCGACGATGTAGTCCTGGTTGTGAAGCGTCGCCTGCGACACGGTGACGCCGCCGATCTCGACCGGTTCCAGCACGGCCTCCGGCTTGATGGCGCCGGTGCGCCCGACGTTGATCTGAATGTCGCTCAGGCGCGTGGTGGCCTCGCGGGCGGGAAATTTGAACGCGATCGCCCACCGCGGTGCGTTCGATATGGCCCCCAGCTCGCGCTGGTAGTCGTGCCGGTCGATCTTCACCACGACGCCGTCGATCTCGTAGTCGAGGTCGTCGCGATGCTCCACCCAGTGGTGGCAGAAGTCGACCAGCGCGTCCAGGTCGTCGAACCGGCGGTTGTTCGGATCCATTTCGAACCCGAGGTCCGACAGCAGATCCAACACACCGGCGTGCGTGTCGGGCCGGTCGCCGTCCATCGGCCCCAGCCCGTACGCAAAAAAGCTGAGCGGGCGGCGGGCCGTCACCTGCGGGTCGAGCTGGCGCAGCGTGCCGGCGGCGGCGTTGCGAGGATTGGCAAACGGCTTCTCCCCTTCGTCGTGCAGCCGCTCGTTCAGGGCGTCGAACTCGCTCTTGCGCATGAACATCTCGCCGCGCACCTCCATGCGGGCCGGGGCCTCCCGGTCGCTGTCTCCCGCCGGAAGGCGCAGCGGGACGCGGTGCACGGTGCGCACGTTGTGCGTCACGTTCTCCCCCACCTCCCCGTTTCCTCGCGTGGCCGCCGTCTCCAGCCCTCCGTCGTCGTACGTCAGCGCGAGGGCGAGGCCGTCGATTTTCAACTCGGCCACCACGGCCGGCTCGGTCTCTCCGAAGGCGTCCTGCAGCCCGCGCTGGCAGCGCTCGTACCATTCGACCAGATCCTCGGCGTCGAAGGCATTCTGCAGGGACAGCAGCGGCTGCGGGTGCTCGTGCTTCTCGAAGGCATCGATGGGCTCTCCGCCAACCCGCTGCGTGGGCGAGTCCTCCGTGCGCAGCGCCGGAAACGACTGTTCGATCGCCTGCAGACTCCGGTACAACCGGTCGTACTCGGCGTCGGGAAGAACGGGGTCGTCCTCGATGTAGTACCGGTGGTCGTGAGCGCGTACGACCTCGCGCAGCCGCTCGACGAGCGACGCGGCCTGGTCTCGAGACAGGGTTCCGTTCGAAAGGGGGTCGAGGTTGTCCAGTTGACGTTGAATCTCGCGCGTTCGGTCAAGCAGATCCATCAAAACCGAGGGGAAGTGGCAGAAAGCGTGGACGGGGCGGGGCCACCGCACCTCCTTTGACTTCTCCCCCGACTAAAGATCGGGGGATTCTCTCTTGCGAGGTAGACTTTCTGTTTCAATGGACCTGCTTCGATC
>CAKZLV010000157.1 GCA_937127285.1 uncultured Bacteroidota bacterium | reverse complement strand
TGTCCCCGACTCTCCGTCTCCCCGACCCCCCGTCTCCCCGACTCCCCGTTTCCCCGACGCCGTCCCACGCTGCGAGCGTCGCCCGCAGGCCTGCCCCATCCTCCAACCAGCCTCCTCACCCGCGTTCCTTGGCGGTCGCTTCGTCCCACTCGTAGCCGGAGGTGAGGGAGGAGTAGACCGGCTCCTTCTCGGCGGGTTCGTCGTGGGGGAGGCTGCCGCGGTGAGAGCGGAGGTACTTGAAGGGCGTGTGCGGCAGGAAATTCGATACGCGGCCCGTGTAGACGTCGGCGTACCGCTCCACCTGCCGGGCGAAGAGGCTCTTGTCCTTGCCCGTGCGCATGAGCGGGCCCCAGTTCTCATTCAGCAGTCGGCTGGACGCCTTCGCCAGCGGGGCGATCTGGTTGTCGAGCGAGACGAGTTGCTGGCGGACCTCCGCCATTTCCTGCTCGATGACCTCCGGGTTGCGGGACTCGGCCGGCCCGTAGTCGTCGCGCAGGCGCTGCAGCCGCAGGCGCTTGCGGGAGTACTCCGCCTCCAGGTTTTCCTTGCGCGACATCAGGTCGGAGAGGCGATTCTGTTTCTCCGCAAAGCGGCGGAAGGCGCGGATCTCCGTTTCCAGCTCGCGCACCACGAGGGCCGTGCGCCACCGCAGCACCTTCTTCGACACGTTGACGTCGACAAACAGATGGTCGCCGACGTAGAGGATTTCCTCCCCGCGGAGGCCGAGACTTTCCTCGACGAGGGGAGCGTTTCCACCGACGTAGACGGCGCCTTCTTCGAGCGCGCCGTTCTTGTTTTCGCGGAGCCTCCCGTCCTCGCTCTCGACGCGGAAGGCCGGCATCTGCACGGAGAAGAAGTCCGGCTTGCGCGCGCTCACGATCGAGAGATCGAAGAGGTCCTGCCACGTCATGGTGCCCGGCAGGAAGTCGTTGAAGGCGTACTCGAGCATCGGGCGGGCGTAGTCCCACTCCGAGTTCGTGATCAGGAGAAGCTTTTTGCCGGCCCGTTTCTGGTCGAGAAGGGCGAGGGGCATCTGCGGGTCGAGGTCGACGAAGCGGCTGGGGTCGCTGATGATGTCCTCCTTCAGGCGCCCTTCCATGTGGGCGGCATCGAGCGTCTGCTGCACCTCGTCCCACAGGTCGCCGTAGCCCATCGATCCCCACAGCTCGCCGGCGTCGAGGAGGTCGACGAGCTGCATGTACATGCAGGCCGACGAGATCGAGAACAGCGTGTTGAGGAAGGTCCAGCGGTCGTCGGACAGGTCGACGAGCGTCCGCTGATACGTTTCCCGCTGCTTGTCGAAGCTGAGCGCCTCCGTCCCGTGAAAGGCCCGTTTCACGTAGCCGAAGCGGTTGGCCTTCACGACGTTGCCGTGCTCGGTGTCGATGATGAGGCCGCGGATGACCAGCTCCGGGTCGAACTCCAGGTCCGACACCGGCCACCCCTTCGCCGTCAGTCCTTCCTTGATGAACGTGTACGCGCGCTGCTCCCACTCGCGCATGTGGTAGTGGACGAGCGTATAGTCCATGTCGTACCCGATGGCGCGAATGCCCCGGAGGTTGAGGGTCCGGTTGCAAAAGAGACCGCGGGCGGGATCGGAAGCTTCCATGCGAACGGCGGGTGCGTGAGGAAGAGCAACGGGCAAAGGTGGAGCGTACGGCGCGGAGCCGGGATAGTTTGGCTCGGAACGAGGGGGCGCGGGGAGTCGGGGAACTGGGGAGTCGGGGAACTGGGGAGTCGGGGAACTGGGGGAACGATATCCGGGTGGGGGCTCCATGGGCGAGCGCAGCGTTGGGAGTCAGCGTTCGGGCAGCCCCGTCCCCTCTTCCTGTCCTTCTCCCTCTGGAGAAGGGACGCGGGAGCGAGGGCTCCGCTCTCGCGCGGGCAACGCATCCCTGAACGCATTCCTGTCGGCGGCGACTTGCCTCTATTGCGGGCACAGCAGTCGATCGTGCGGGCACAGCAGTCGACCAACCGGTTCTGCCTGAGGAGGGCCGGCTGCCGGTTTCGACTCGCCGCGTGCCGGCGGGCGGGACGAATGACGGATGGCCCGTGTCTCATGAACTATGATCATCACCCATGACGTGCGATCAAATTCTCGTCGTATCAAACAAGCCCTGCTGCTGGTTTTTCGAAAGGCGGCTGGTCTCTGTGATGGGGGAGCGGCGTGATGGAGTGCTGGCACCGAACGTTGGGCTTCCTCTCTCCAGCGCAAGTGGTCGGATGTATGGACGTACGGGGGGGCGTGTGGGGGGATATGATGCAGCAGAGACCGCCGTGCCTGCCAACCGCCCACACGCCCCAACGCTCACACGCACAACCGCCCACACGCCCACGCCTCGATCCGTCGACCTCTTCGGTGTCTTCACCGGTGTCGGAGAGGGGACCCGTCGGCGGATTGGGAGTCCGGGCGCTGGGGGAGACGGTGAGGCGCCGTCTCAGGCCGACTCGAATGCGTGCCGCGCCGGGGCCGGGTGCAGGCCGATGGAGAAGCGGCGGCAGGGAACGCCGTGACGGCGGCACGCCGCGCGGATGGCGGCACGGTCGCCGTCGGAGAGGTCGTCCGGGGGCAGCGGAGGCAGGATGACCTCGTCGATCTCGTGGTTTCGTAGGAGGACGCCGGTTTCCGACGGGGGGCCGAGGACGCGCAGGCCCTGGAGGCGCAGCCCCGTCCGTTCCGTGGGACCGTCGAGGAAGCCGACGGCGGTACGGTCGACGTCGTTCTGGCGGAGGTAGCGAAGGGCGAGGATGCTCCCGGAGTTGGTGCCGGCAATGAGAACGCGGCGGCCGGTGCTCCGGTACGAGGCGAAGTACTGGCGCAGCCCCCGGAAGCCGAACCGAATGCCCGTTACCGCCCCGGTCGTCAGCATCCAGTCGAGGATGAGGACGGAGAGGGAGACGGCGTCGGTGCCGAAGGCAACCAGGAACCCCGCCGACAGGCCGCTCGAGGCGATGCCCGAAGCGCCCAGCACGCGCACGAATTCAGGGGTGCCGGCGTGGCGCCAGATGCCGTGGTAGAGGCGGAAGACGTAGAACACGGCGATCTTCCAGGCCACGACGGAGGGAAGCGCCTGCATCATCACGTCGGCGTGCACGCCCGGCGGCCGGCCGTCGAAGCGCAGGTGGTAGGCCGCAACAAAGGCTGCGCCGACCACGACCAGGTCGGCCATGGCGGCGGTGACGGACTTCCACCCGGCGCCGCCGGCCAGGGCGCGCATCACGGCGCCGGCTCCCTGGGGCAGCGTCGTGTCGGCCAGCTGCACGCGCAGAGAGGCATCCGGGTACGCCTGGGCCTGAGCGAGGTAGAGGCCGAACACGACGGCGGCCACAACGGCGAGGAGGAGGAAGGCGACGAAGAGCGGAGCGGTGGCCCAGTACACCCCCAGGGCGCCGAGGCCGAAGAGGAAGCTGACGGCGTAGAGAAACAGCACCGTCTGCCGCTCCGACAGCCCGAGCATCACCAGGCGATGCATCGTGTGGTCGGTCCCGCCCTCGGTGACGGGGGTTCCGTTCAGGATGCGGGTAACGGCCACGAACGCCGTGTCGAAGATGGGAACGGCGAGAACGACGGCGGGGGCGAGCGTGGCGGCGACCGGGCTTCCCCGCCCCTGTACGTTCATCGCCACGGCGGCGAGAAGGAAGCCAAGAACCATGCTCCCGCAATCGCCCATGAAGATGTCGGCAGGACGGAAGTTGAAGACGAGAAATGTAGCGGCGGCGCCCGCCACCACGGCGGCCACGGTGGCGACGGCCGGTTGCCCGGTCATCCACGCCACGACGCCGAGGATTGTCGCTGCGATCGCGGCAATGCCGGCGGCGAGGCCGTCCATCCCGTCGATCAGATTGAGCGCGTTGGTGATGCCGATGACCCAGAAGAAGGTCAGCGGAACGGAGAGCCAGAACGGTCCCCCCCGCCAGAACGTGCAGCCGGCGTAGAGGAGGAGCACGGTGGCGAGAACCTGAACGACGAGTTTGGTTTCCGGGCGGACCTCGAGCAGGTCGTCGGCGAGTCCGGCTCCGAAGACGAGCGAGACGGCAAGCCAGACCGGCCAGGGAAAGGCGGTGATGGCGCCGGAGAGGGCGAGCGCGAGGGCCATGGAAGCGAAGAGCGCGATGCCGCCCAGCAGGGCGACCGGGCGCGTGTGCCAGCGGTCGGATTGCGGGTAATCCACCCATCCCCAGCGATGCGCCCCGCGGATGACCAGCGGAGTGGCGATCAGCATCACCAGGACGGCGGCTCCCGCCCCCACCCAGGGCTGCCAGAAGGCGGACAGGGAGCCGGTGAGCGAAGACCCCCCGGCGGCAACAGGAACGGCCTCTGCCCCAATCGCAGCCGCATCGGGGGCGGCCGTCGATCTGCTGGCACCGGTGTACAGAGAGAGAAAACCCATTGCGGGCACCAAGGTGAATCGGCGGAGAAACCGAGGCGACGATCCACACAGAGAGGCCGGAGCGTCGAGGAGACCGAGCCCTAGCTGTGCTCGCGGACAGCGATTTCTTCACGCGCCTGCTGCCGGTCTTTCTCGACCATCTCGCGCGTCATGTCTTCGAGAGAGGTGGCGGGCTGCCAGTTCAGCTGTTCGCGCGCCCGCTCGGCGTCCCCCAGAAGAAGGTCAACCTCCGTCGGCCGGTAGTAGCGCGGGTCGATTTCGACCACGCACTCCCCGGTGGTTCGGTCGTACCCCTTTTCATGGACATCTTCACCCTCCCACGCAAGCTCGATGCCAGCGGCCTGGAACGCCATCTCGCAGAATTCGCGAACGGAGGTGGTGCGGCCGGTGGCCAGGACGTAGTCGCCGGGCTCGTCGAGCTGGAGGATGCGCCACATGCCTTCGACGTAGTCGCGGGCGTGCCCCCAGTCGCGCTGTGCGTCGAGGTTGCCGAGGTAGGTTTTGTCCTGCAGACCGGCCTCGATGCGCGCCGCGGCCCGGGTGATCTTGCGCGTCACGAACGTCTTGCCGCGCCGCGGACTCTCGTGGTTGAAAAGGATCCCGTTGGAGGCGTGCATGCCGTACGCCTCCCGGTAGTTGACGGTGATCCAGTAGGCGTAGAGCTTTGCGACGGCGTACGGGCTCCGCGGGTAGAAGGGGGTCGCCTCCGACTGCGGGGTTTCCTGGACCTTTCCGTAGAGCTCGGAGGTGGACGCCTGGTAGATGCGGACCTGGTCGGTCAGGTCGAGGATGCGGACGGCTTCCAGAAGGCGGAGGGCGCCGAGGGCGTCGACGTCGGCGGTGTACTCCGGCGTGTCGAAGGAAACCTGCACGTGGCTCTGCGCCGCCAGGTTGTAGATCTCATTCGGCTGCGTCTCCTGAACGATCCGGATGAGATTCGTCGAGTCGGTCATGTCCCCGTAATGGAGGAAGAACTGCACGTCCTCCTCGTGAGGGTCCTGGTAGAGATGGTCGATCCGGTCCGTGTTGAACTGGCTCGCCCGGCGCTTGATGCCGTGTACCTCGTAGCCGCGCTCCAGCAGAAATTCAGCGAGGTAGGACCCGTCCTGCCCGGTGACGCCGGTGATGAGAGCCACCGGACGGTCGTCGTCTCGATTCTTCGGGACCTTGCTCGTGACTTCCGTTTTCGTGCTCATGAGGTGTAGATTCTACCTGGGATTGTAAATTTGTCCGGTCTCGTTGCCGGCGAGGGCCGGGAGGAGGTATCGCTTTGGGCGCTTCGCAGATGCGCCTGTCAGCGACCGGCCGGTTGGGTTTCTTGCTCGCGATACCACGCGTAGGTTTGCCGGATGCCTTCGCGAAGGGAGGTGTCGGCCTCCCAGCCGAGGGATCGCATGCGCGAGACGTCGAGCAGTTTGCGCGGTGTTCCGTCCGGCTTGGACCGGTCGTGCTCGACCGGGCTCTCGCTGCCGACGACGTCTTTGATGGTGGCCATCAGGTCATTGATCGACAGGTCCTCCCCGACGCCGACGTTCAACAATCCGTCCGGCGCCACCTCGCGAATCTCGTCTTCCGGCTGGTGGAGGAGGTGCACGACGGCGTCGGCGAGGTCGTCCACGAAAAGGAATTCCCGTTTCGGGGTGCCCGTGCCCCACATCGTCACCGGGGCGTCTTCCCCGTCGGGTCCGGCCCCTTTCGCCTCGTGGACCTTCCGGAGGAGGGCAGGGAGGACGTGGCTCGTTTCGAGATCGAAGTCGTCGCCGATGCCGTAGAGATTCGTCGGCATCAGCGACAAAAAATCGTCGCCATGCTGGCGATGCAGGGCCTCGCAGTGCTTCAGTCCGGCGATCTTGGCGACCGCGTACCACTGATTCGTCGGCTCGAGCGGACCGGTGAGAAGGTGCTCCTCGCGCATCGGTTGCGGAGCGTGCTTCGGGTAGATGCAGGAGGAGCCGAGGAAAATCAGCCGGTCGACATCCGTCTCGTGCGCGGCCTGGATGATGTTCGTTGCGATCGCCGTGTTGTTGTAGAAGAAGTCGGCCGGATAGGTATCGTTCGCCAGGATGCCGCCGACGGTGGCCGCGGCGAGGACGACGAAGTCCGGTCGCGCCTCCTCGAAGAACGACTGCGTTTCGGTCTGGTCGCGGAGGTCGACCTCGCGACTGGTGCGGCCGATCCAGTCGTATCCGTCGGCCTCGAGGCGGCGGCACACGGCCTGTCCGACCATGCCGCGGTGCCCGGCAACGTAGATGGTGGCGTCCTTGGACTGAAGGTGCATGGAGACGAGGAGCTGGGCTTTGCCGGAGAGTCAACCGGTATAGGAGAAATGAGTATCAGCATAAAGATCAAGGAGGCTGTCGTAAAGCGTCCAGGGGAAAGCGGGAGATTGCGGATTCTCCACAGAGATTTTTTATGGTTGGGGTGGGGGATTTACGGTAGGAGCCCCTTCGGCGTCTACTGAAGCGATGTTCTTGATTGAGGATTTCGGATTTGGTTCAGTCGCGTGCTGCGTTTTATATCTCTGTTCTGAAGTTGGTGCCGGGTGGCTCCCGTATGGTGGTGCCCCTTTTGTCTTGATACAAAAGGGGCGAAAAAATCAAGGCTGGGAGAAAATGACCTGACGTCGGCGTCGACTTCGCGAAAATGATCGAAACTCCCTCCCTCCGGTCGGTCAGACAGCGATCATTTTTGTCGCTTCGTCTCTGCCGCCGTCCGGGCGGTCATTTTCTCAAGGCCGGACTGCGTACACATGCCAGGTGTGACCCTATCGGGAGGTTCCCTTTTGACCGGCCAAAAAGGGGATGCAAAAATCTGGACCAACCGGCACGATCTCACTGCGTTCGCGTCGCCGTCTGGGACGCCGCACCGCGAAAGGCCCGGGAAAGGGTCAGCACGAGGAAGAGAGCCAACAGGGACGCGGTACCGGTTTTTTCTTGTCCCACTTCGTCCCGGGTTGATGAGACGCTTGCCCTGTCGTCGATGTGGCCAATCGCATTGGCCACCACCAACGGCCGGCCCCCGGCAGCGTGTCGTCCTCCCGTAGTTGGTTGGGGATCGCTGTGCGGGAAGACCTCGTCTCTATGTGGTCGGTTGGATGAGAGCACCTTATTGATTCCGCTTTTCTCTGCAGCCACCCTATCGGGAGGTTCCCTTTTGACCGGCCAAAAGGGGACGGAAAAAGCCGCACCAACCGGCACGAGCTCCCTACGTTCGCGTCGCCGTCTGAGACGCCGCACCGCGAAAGGCCCGGAAGAAGAATCCGGCGAAAACGGGAGGAGAGCAGGCAGGCGGTGACGCTCTTTTCTGCTCCACGTCGAAAAGAGGGTCACTCGGGAGACATTCTCAACCCGCGACTGGAATTGACACAAAAGGGGCCATACGAGCGCAGCGCCCCGACCAACGGGAGGAAGTGCCCGTGGGATGCGGCTCGCGGAGGTAATAATCGAAACGGCCTCCCGGTATTCATCCGCACCGCACGGCGTTGGGGACCTCACTCAGCAAGAGAGAGCAGTACATTCTTCGTCCCTGGCACGAAGCCCGTCGACACGCCTTTTCCACGGGGAGGCAGAACGAACGAGGGCGGTCGCCCCACCTGGAAATCGCACGACCGTCGGCCAAGCATCCGCAGATTTCCGAATCACGTGCCCGAATCCATCCCCCCATCCCGGCCTTCCCCCTCTGGGGAAGGAGAGTACTGTACAGAACAATGCACTCAACCCGCGATGGACATGAACGTATGGGGCGTGAGGACGGAAGCCCGAGTCCTCGTTTCCGCGATTCTCCGTCCCGTCGTTTCGTCTCCGCATCGATTCGTCGGCGCACCGGTCAGGGCGATTCCTGCCCGCAGAACGAGCGCGACCGCTCCGCCCGGCCCGGCGCTTCTGATTGCGGGGGATGCAGCGACGCAAGCAACTCCTGAAAGGCGGCGGCCGAGCGGGATTGCTGGTCGGCGACGGCGGTGCGGGCGCGCCGGCCGGCGCTGTGGCGGTCGGGGTTCTCTTTCCAGTGGCTGACGGCGGCGGCGAGGTCGGCGGCGGCGTCGGGCTCGAGCACCGTGCCGCAGTCGTTCTCGCGCAGGACCCGGGCGGCCTCGCTGCCGGACGGGCCGAGGAAGAGGGCCGGCCGCCCGGCCTGCAGGGCGCCGTAGAGCTTGCTGGGAACGACGAGCCCCTCGGCGGAAGGACGCATCGTGACGAGATGCACGTCGGCGGCGCTGAGGCTTTCGGCGAGCCGGTCGAACGGTTGGAAGGGGAGAAACCGCACGTTGTCGAGTCCGCGTCGCCCGGCGGCGGATTCCAGCTCGTCCTTTCGGGGCCCGTCGCCGACGAACAAGAAAAGAACCTCCGGATCGGTCTGTTGCAGGCGCTCCGCTGCACCAAGAATCCCGTCGAACGGGTGCGCAAGGCCCAGATTCCCCGAATACATGACGACGAACCGATCGTCGAGGGCGTGATCGGCCCGAAACGGGTTGTCGGCGTGCGGGACGGGGGATACGGACGACGGCGGCCAGTTGGGAATGACGGAGATCGTTGCGGGATCGATGCCCCGATCGGCGATCCGCTCCTTCATGCACCGGCCCACGGCGGCGATGCGGTCGTGTCGCTTCAACGCCCAGGTGGAGAGGCGGCGCATTGTCCCGGCGAGGACGCCGTTTTCGGCGATCACGTCGAGCGCCTCGGCGATTTCCGGGTAGAGGTCCTGGGCCCAGTGAACCGTTCGCGCCCCGGTCGCGGCTCCGAGGAGGGGGCCCAGCACCTTCAGCATCGGCGGGTCCGTCTTGGTCACGATGACGTCCGGTGACGAGAGCTGGAGGGCGCGGGCGAGAAGCGCCGGGTAGAGAGACATATAGGCCCAGGCGCGTCGCCAGATGCTGGCCCGCGTGAAGCGGGCGGCCCCGACGCGCTCGACGTGCACGCCGGAACCCGTCTTTTCGGAGGAGGGAGCATGTTCGGCCGGACCCGTCAGCACGGTGACCCGCCATCCGTCCTCGACCAGTGCGCCGGCCATTTCGGCCAGCATCGTCCCGGTGGCGCCGCCGGCCGGCGGGTAGACGCGATTGATGAAGACGACGTGGGGCATGCGGGAACGGGCGCGTTGAGGGGTTCAGGGAGATGGGACGGATCAACCTGGAGGGCTGTGGGTGCACACGAATACGCCGTGTCAATCATCCCACCGGGGCCGGTTCATGGAGCGTAGCGGCGACTGGATGTCTCAAGCCGAGTCAGACCTCGATCATGCCCGCCATGATGTAGACGCTGGGTTTTTCGAGTGGGCGTGCTTCTCCGCCCAACAAGCGGCAGAGAAAGCAGCGAAGGCTGTGTTTCAGCGCACGGGCGACGAGGCCTGGGGGCAGTCCGTAGCCGATCTCCTGCAAGCCATCGACGCCCGGCATACGGTGTCGGACGATCTTATCGATGCCGCGCTTGAGTTGGACAACGCGTACATCTCTACCCGGCACCCGGATGCACATCCCTCGGGAACTCCGAGGGACCGCTACACTCGAAAGGAGGCCGAACGCCTCATTTCCTATGCCGACCAGATCCTTCGGTTCTGTCACGATCTTCTCGCCGCGTCATGATCGAGCCGAGATTCTCGATACACTACGGGACTCCGTCTCCGATCTCCGAGACCAGCTCCCCCTTCGGCAGCTCATCCTGTTCGGATCACAGGCGAGCGGGCGGTCTACGGTGCGGAGCGACATCGATCTTCTGGTGATCTATGACGATCCTCCTCGCGACGATGCCTTCCGCATCGTCAAGAAAACGATCCCTCTACAGGGTCTTGAACCACATCTATTCACGGTTAACGAAGCGAACGAACGATCCGATCTGATCGAGCGGATGACGAGGACGAGCGAAGTCGTGTTTCGAGCAGACCAGGAGGAATGAGAACCCGTTTGGTGGATGGATTCGGTATCGACATGAGCGACGCGCCGGGACCGAAGGAAGCACGTACTCCTCGGGGGCGACGGACGCCGTACACACAGGGGGCGAAGCCGTGCCGTTCGTGAGCGACCGGGCGAGGGCCGTAGCTTCGTGGAGCGAGATCCACGACGTCGCGGCGCCCTGAACGGAGCGAGCAGGTGTCCTTGGGGGCCGCAGACACTCCGCCAACCAGGTTTTCATTCCCAAACGTCTTTCCGACGCTCAAACCGGATCCCCACCATCCACGCAACCCACCCCCCTACCCCAGCCGGTCGATGAACGCGCGGTGGGCCTCCGTGTCGATCTGCCGGTGGACGAGGTCGAGAACAGCGGCCAGGTCGCCGGCGAGGCGGGGCGAGTGGGGGTGCGGAGCGCTCACCAGAGTCGAGGCGCCCGTCCTCGCGTCCCTTCTCCAGAGGGAGAAGGACAGGAAGAGGGGATGGGGAGGGTTGGTGGTGCTGGGGTGGAGGGGGTGCTCGTGACGGTGGGAAGGCGGCCTTGTTGTGGTTGGTGCCGAGGAGTCGATGAGAGGA
>CAKZLV010000156.1 GCA_937127285.1 uncultured Bacteroidota bacterium | reverse complement strand
GGCGCCCGTCCTCGCGTCCCTTCTCCAGAGGGAGAAGGACAGGAAGAGGGGATGGAGAGGGTTGGTGGTGCCGGGGTGGAGGGGGTGCTCGTGACGGTGGGAAGGCGGCCTCGTTGTGGGGGGGTGCCGATGAATCGATGAAGGGAAGAGACGACGAGGTCGAGACCTGAGGAGATGGGGAAACGGGGAGACGGAGAGACGGGAAGACGGAGAGATGAGGAAACGGCGAGGCGGGGCGAGTGGGGGTGCGGAGCGCTTACCGGAGCCGAGGCGCGTGTCCCCACGGCCCCACGACTCACGATGTACGATTCGCGACTCACCATCCAGCGAGCGAAGCGAGCGGACCATCCTCGATTCTCCATCCTCGATTCTCCATCCTCCATCCCTCTCGCTCTGCCTCCGGGAGGACCCGCCGCCGGTCGGGCTGGAGTCCCCTCCCTCGGTCGGTTCGGTTCACGCCCAGTTTCCGGCCCGGCTTTTGATGGTGTCGTCCATGGTGGCAGGTTGTATCCCGGCGATTTCACCCATCCGGTACACCGCGACGGGCGGACCCATCCGATCGGAAACGAACCGAGCCTTCGATTATCCCGCTGCATCGAGGCGGGGTGGGTGCGGCATCGCGATGGTGAACTGCAGCCCCGATCTTCCGTCTGACCGCTTTTTCGAACTGCGTCGTATTTTCATGCTCGTCGCCCTTCGGCTCCGGCGCTTGTTGGTTGTCATCGCTGCTCTGGCGCTCTTCGGCCTGTCCGGTGGCCCGGGTCCTGCCCGCGCGCAGACCGACGGGCTGCTTCCGCTCAACGACCCGCTCCATCACTTTCTGGAGCGGCAGCGAACGGCGGGGCATCTTCCGGAGGCGTTCGTGACGTCGCAGCCCCTTTCGGTCTACGAGGCACGGGCGTACCTGGACAGTCTGCAGACGCTCGACGAGGAACGGGGCGTTCTCTCTGCCTCCGCCCGGCGACACCTTGCGCAGTTTCAGGGGCGGACGCCCTTTCCGGGGGCGACCTGGATGCGGGAGTGGACGGGGGCGCTCTACGAGAACGGGCGCGACTTTGCCTCCGTGGCGGGCGATGGATACGGGTTTCAGGTCAACCCGCTGGCCTACGGCACGATCGGGAGCGGAAACCGTCCGGCGGAGACGGGGACCACCTGGCAGCTCACCCGAGGGGCTCGCGTCTCCGGCCACATCGGCGACCATCTGTTCTTCGACAGCCGCCTGACGGAGAACCAGGAGGTTCCCCTGCGCTTCCGGTTTGAGGGAACGCCGAACCAGGGGACGGCCCCTCGCCGAGGCTTCGTGCGGTTGGCCGGTGACGACGACGTCTACGACTATCTCCAGGCCACCGGAATGGTGGGGGGGCGCGCTCGCTTCTTCGAGGTGCGCTTCGGGCGCTCGCGCAACCGGTGGGGACCCGGCATCGGCAGCCTTCAGCTGTCCAACCACTCGCCCCCGTACGACCAGTTGCAGATCCGGACGTCCGTCTGGCGCCTGCAGTACACGAACCTCTTTGCGCGGTTTACCGACTTTCAGACGGAGCGCTTTCGCGGGGGAGAGCGCGGAGGCATCACGAACCGTCCCCGCCGCTACGGGGCGTTTCACCGGCTCGGCATCCGGGTGGCAGACAACCTGCAGGTGGGACTCTTCGAGTCGATCATCTTTGCGACGCAAGAGGACTCCACCGTAAGCCGCACGGGCTTCGACACGGCCTACCTCAACCCGATCATTTTCTACCGGGCCGTCGAACGGGATCTGGGGAGCCCGGACAACGCGATGATCGGGGCCGACGCCGAATGGGTCGTTACGCCGGGACTGCGGACGTACGGGCAGTTCGTCCTCGACGAGTTTACGTTCGAACGGATCGGGACCGGCTGGTTCGGCAACAAGTGGGGGTGGATGCT
Organism: uncultured Bacteroidota bacterium; assembly: GCA_937127285.1. Taxonomy (GTDB): domain Bacteria; phylum Bacteroidota; class Rhodothermia; order Rhodothermales; family Salinibacteraceae; genus CAKZLV01. Next base: position 5,676 of record CAKZLV010000156.1, on the reverse strand, counting down.
GGGGGCGCACGTGACGCAGACGGGCCTTCCCGGTCTCGGGGCGCGACTGGAGGTGACCCGGCAGCGTCCGTTCCTCAATGGGAATCGCTTTACGCCGAACGCTTTCCTTCACTACAACGACCTTCTCGGCCACCCGGCCGAGCCGAACAGCATCGACGTCGCCCTCTTCCTCGACTACCGTCCGGGCAGCCGCATCCAGGCGGAGCTCAACGCCGCCTTTACGCGTCGCGGACGCAACCCGGACGGTCAAAACGTGGGCGCAAACCCGCGTCTGGACGCCGATACCCGCAGCAGCAGCTACGTGGATCTTCTGGACGGGGTGCAGCAGGACGCGTTTCTCGTGGAGGGACACGTCGGCTACGAAGTGCTACCGGACCTCTTTGTTGAGGCCGCCCTGCAGGTCCGTACCGTTGACGACGCCGTTCGCGGTACGGAGCGGTTTTGGAATCCCTATGTCATGGTGCGGTGGGGGCTGCCGTTTCAGAGCTCGCGATATTGAGGCCGCGTCGAGTGGCGGGTTTCGAATTGAGGATGCTTTTGTAAGAAGCCGAATTCGTTTTGGGTCTTTTCTTGCGGGAAGACGTTGATCTCCCGTTTCGGTTCACCGAGGTCCGTATCTGGGATGCCCTGTTGGCTTGATCCAACGGGGCGCAGACGAGCGAAGCGCCCCGACCAGCGGGAGGACGTGCCCGGGGGGCGCGACCTCAACCATCGCCTGGATAGCCATCGTCCACAAACCATCTTCGCTCGGCTACGGATTTGCCCCCAAAGACGGCGATGTGCTGCCGGAAAACGCTCTGGGTCGTGGACATGGATGCGTGACTGCTCGTCGCGGGTTGACTCTTCCTGCCGGTTGCTCCCCTTCCCCAGAGGGGGAAGGCCGGGATGGGGGGATGAATTCGGGCACGTCGTTCGGTACGCTGCAGAGGTTGTGTCCAACGACATGGGGCTTCCCGAAGACGCGATCGACCTCGCCGGTTCTCCCTCCCTCTTGTTCTCCCTCCGCCGAGGGAGAGACGGATCGACCGGCCCCGTGCCGGCGACCACGAAGGGGCTGGTACCGGACCCATGAATCCACCGGGATGAATCCAATGGGGATGGGAATACCGACAATGAGGGCGGGAACAACCCGGGACGCCGCGGTGAAACCGGAAGCATGAATTCGATTCGGAACGCGGGAATGTGGATATGAAACGGGAGAACGTGAATCGGGCAAATAAATGTGGCAAATATGAAAGCGGCACGATGCATCGTGCCGCTCTCATATTGTCCCCTGCCGACCTCGGGTATAAGGGAGAATGCGAGATCGATGGGGAGTCGCGAGGCGCGCCTCGCGACTTTCGGCCCCCAAAACCACACCCCAAAACCACCCGTCACCACCCATCCAATGTCCCCCCACGATCCCCACCACCCGCCCCGGTGAAGATTCCGCCAATCCACACCGTTACCGCCTGAAATTCCTTGTCGGCCGCGGCCGCACTCGGCATGTTGGCTTTGTGGTTGCGAGCACAGAGCTCATGCCACGCATCGCCCTCGCTGCCCCCTCTGCACGCCTCCTGCTCCGAATGAGCCCCCTCTCTCTTCGGCTTCCCCCGATATCCGGTTCGCTGTTGGGCTGGATCGCCGGGATCGTCTTTCTATTCAGTTGGATGCTGGCGCCCGCGCCGGCGGATGCGCAGGGATTCGGGCGGGTGGAGGAAACGAACTCGAACGTTGCGTATTTTTATCATGCGCGTCCGGGGCAGGCGACGGTGCAGATTTCGGTGTGGGGGACGATCCCGCGTCCCGGCATCTACGAGATCCCGGACACGACGGATCTCGACAAGCTCCTCACGATGGCCGGCGGTGCGCCGCTGCAGCCGCGCACGGAAGACCGGGAGCCGGTAGCAATCACCGTGCGGGTGTACCGCCCGCAGTCGGCCGCCCCGACCGAAACCAGCGGTCCCTCCGAAGGCACCTCCGCACCGCGGACGATGATCTTCGAGGCGCCGCTGGAACGCATGCTTGCAGGAAAGGCACAGTATCCCGATCTTCGGGATAATGACATCGTGGTCGTGGAAACCGTCCAGCCGAAGGAAGGCTTCTCCTTCCGCGACGTGCTCTCCGTAGCTTCGACGCTGGGAACGCTGACGCTCCTGGCCCTCCGGATCTTCGACCGAACGTAGTGCAGTTTCGAATTTCGAGTGGCGAGGCTCGAATCTGTGTGAATATCTGTTCGACCCGGATCCACGGGAGGGTGGTACCCTCGCGTGTCATGGCGTCATCCCGTATCACTCGAACCTCCACCTTAGACACGGACCCTCGCATCATCTGCACGGCACGCTGAAATCTGTGGCTTCCAGCATCTGTGGCTTCCACCAACCGTGACCCTGCCTTCGTAGCGACATGCAGCCGGAGAATCCTGCCTGAAATTGATATATAATGCCCTTCCTTCGGCCGTCCTCTCGGAGGGAAAGACGGGATGTGCGGACGTGACAGCAACAAGACGGGTGTCTGAAAGAGGGCATTCGACTGCTCAGACTGCCGTCGATTCTACGTGGCCCATCAACATCCAGCCCGTACGCTCGCAGATTCCCAAACGGCCTGTTTCGAGCCCTCTGATTCAAGCCCGTTCGGCCTTGAAGAATTCGACGTGGCTGGGCCGTCAGGTCGGCACGTGCCTTCGGTCGAATTCTTCTCAGCCGTGATCTTTTTGGTTCGTTTTTGCATCGCTGCAAAAATGAACACCGGATTTCGCATCTCCGCACCAACCGGTATGAATGCTGCGGCTTTAGATCAAGCGAACTCATTCGGCCGCTGAAAACGGCTGCCCCCTCTATGCTTCACGCCTCCGAACATTCCTCCAACGGGCATTCTCGCTCCAACGGTGCACCGGCCAACGGAGCCGGGTCGCTCTGGGACGGGGCGCTCTACGGCGACGGTCCTGCACGACGCAGCTCGCAGCTTCACGACCTGCTGAGGATTGTCTGGGAGGGGAAGTGGATCCTCCTGGGCGCCCTCATTGTCTGCCTCGCCGGCGCGGCGATTTACACGTACACGACGCCGACGGAATACCGGACGTCGACGCTCTTGCTCGTCGACCGCTCGTCGAACAACCCTCTCTCCCAGATGGGCGAATCGTCGTCCTATGCGGTGTACGGCGGAGAGAGCCGGTCCCTTCAGAACGAACTGCTCGTCCTCCAGCAGTCCCGCACGATCCCGAGCCGGGTGGCGGACCGCCTCGTGGAGATGGGCGACCACCCGCAGACGGGCCGGCCCCTCGAGATCCTCCGCGGCCCGGAAGGGCGTCAGCGCACGACGAACCAGGTCGCCGAACGCATTCAGGAGATGACCCGGGCCGGGATGATGGACCAGCAGTCGGATGCGATCCGGATCAGCGCGACGGGCCTCGACAGCCGGGAAGTCGGCCTGATTGTCAACCTCTTTGCCGACGAATACATCAAGCGGACGACGGAGAAGAGCCGCGAGAGCCTGCGGGCGTCGGAGACGTTTCTGGAGGAGCAGGCCGAGAAGTTGAAGCAAGAGGTGGCCGCCGCAGAGAGCCGGATCGAGACCTACATGCGCGAGCAGGGCGCCGTGGGGCTCGACCAGGAAACGAACCGCGTGGTGAACCAGCTCTCCACCCTGCAGGCGCAGCGGGACGAGCTGCAGATCGAGCTCGACATGACCCGCTCCGCCCTCGAAACCCAGAAAGAGAACCTGAGCGAGATCGAGCCGAAGCTTTCCGAACGCCTGTCCTCCAGCATCCAGCAGCAGCTCTCCCGCGTCCAGGAGGAGAAAGCACAACTGGACGCGACGATTGAGCAGTTTGAGGCCCAAAATCCGAACCCGGCGGATCCCACGCTTCAGCGTGAGCTCCGGGAGAAAAAAGAACGTGCCCGAACGCTCGAGCGTCGGTCCGACTCCCTCGCTCAAGAGTACGTCCGCCAGTCCCTCGCGGCGGGCGGTGTGGCGTCGGGCTCCGGCGGCGAGGGCGGCCCCACCGGGGTCGCCTACGTCGCCCAGCAGCGCCGGGAGATCGCGCAGAAGCAGGTGGAGGTCGACGGATTGGAGGCACGGCTCGGCGCGCTGAACGAGCGCATCGACGAGCTGCAGACCTCCATGAAGAACCTGCCGACGCAGTCGATCGAGATGGCGCAGCTGCAGCGCGAGCGGCGCTCCAGCGAGCGCGTGTACAGCTACGTCCGCGAGAAGCTGCAGGAGACGCGGATGTCGCTGGAGTCGGAGGTGGGCTATGCGGAGGTCATCCGCGCGGCCGAACCCGGATACCCCCTCTCGCCCGGCTGGCAGAAGAACATGATCTTCGGGTTCATGCTCGGGCTCGTAGCGGGCGGCGGGATCGCCGTCGTGCGCGATCAACTCGACACCCGCATCCGGGAACCGGACGACCTGCACGACCACGGCCACCGCCTCACCGGCGTCGTGCCGTCGATGGATGCGTTGATCGAGGAGGATTTCGGGGGCAAGAAGACGATTGAAATCGACGGGCAGCAGATTCAGACATCGCTCGCGGTGGTGACCTCGCCGATGTCGGCCGTGGCGGAGTCGTACCGGCGGATTCGGACGAACCTGCAGTTCTCCCGCCCCGACCGCAGGCTCTGTACGCTCGCCGTGAGCAGCGCGGAAAAGGGCGATGGCAAAACCACGACCTCCGCGAATCTCGCCTTCGCCCTCGCGAGCGCCGGGAAGCGGACGCTGCTCGTGGATGCCGACCTGCGCCGTCCCGGCGTGCACGACGTCCTGGATCTCCCCCGCGAGCCCGGACTCTCCCAGCTTCTCTTCGCCGACAGCCGGTCGCTCGACCGGTTCTCCAGCACGCTGAACGACCTGCACGTGGTGCCCAGCGGTGAGGATGTCCCGAATCCGGCTGAGTTGATGGGCTCGCAGCGGATGGGAGAACTCGTCGAGGAGCTGCAGCAACAGTTCGATTACGTCATCTTCGACACGCCGCCCGTTCTTCTTTTCAGCGACGCGCTCGGGCTTGCCTCTCAGTGCGACGGCACGCTGCTCGTGGCCTCGGCCGACTCGACCGACGGCCGCGCCTTCGACCACGCCGTCGAGCTCCTGCACGACGTAGAGGCCGACGTCCTCGGCGCCATCCTGAACCGCTACGACGCCTCCTCCTTCCTGCAGCGGTACGGACCGTACAGCTACGGCTACGCCTACGGCTACAACTACGGCTACCACCGCCTCGAAGAATACTACGCCGAGCCCCCGTCACAAAGCGGCCTCCGCGGCTGGTTCACCGGGTGAGAGGGCCGATTCCTGATGGCCGACTGCGAGAGGGCAAAAATGCTGTTCCGGAGAAGCCGTTGGTCATGGCCAATGCGATGGGCCACCGGGCGGTTCGGCCTGCTTGCGAATCCCACCAATAATTCCGACCTTGTTGGCGTGATTCAACCCTCTCCCTCCCCGCCTCCTGCGAGTGCCGTGTGCAGCCACTTCGGCCCCGCCCGCGACCAAACCCGCGTGCACCGTACGCCAAGCACGATTCTTCATGAGGGGGAGGTGGCTGCATAGGCGAGGCGAAGGGATCTCCGCTCCATCGTCATTCCGGCCCCGAACCGCGGTCCCTGCGGGCCGGCTGAAGCCCCTCCGCCACATTCATCCCACCCTCTCGCACTCCCTGCTGACTTCTTCCCCGGCATGAGCACCTTCGGCGACATCATCCGCTAC
>CAKZLV010000155.1 GCA_937127285.1 uncultured Bacteroidota bacterium | reverse complement strand
GCCCTGCTGGCGCCCGGAATCCGCACGCGCAGGACTCCCCCGCCGGCCCGTCTTCCGAGCCCCCGATCTCTCCTCCGAGCCCCCGATCTTTCCTCCGAACCGTCCATCCCGAGACTCCATCCACAGACTCCCTCTGAGACTCCCTCTGGAGGCGACTCCTATGGCCTTACCGTCCACCAACAAATCATCCCCGCGGCAGGCCTCCCTGCCCGTCGACGCCCGACCGAACTTTCTCCTTCTCGGGGCCGGAAAAAGCGGCACCACAACGGCCTGGCGCTGCCTCGACCAGCATCCCGAGGTGTTCGTCCCCGACGTCAAGGAGCCGAACTTCTTCGCCCTCCACGGAGAGACGATCCCCTCCGACCCCGGACCCGACCGCATGCATCACTACCCGCAGTCGGTGACGGACGCGGCGGCGTACCGGGCGCTGTTCGAGGACGCCCCGGAGGGGGCATCCGCACGCGGGGAGGCCTCGCCGATGTACCTGTACGACGACCGCGCCCCGCGCCGCATTCAGGCGCTTCTGGGCGCGGACGTGCGGCTGATCGCGTTTCTTCGCCAGCCCGCCGAGCGCCTGTTCTCGCGCTGGCAGCACCTGCTGGCCGACGGGCATCCGCCGACCGACGACATCCGCGACGCCCTCGATCCAACCTCGATCTGGCACCGCCGGCCGGACCTCGTGCCGGAAGGGTTCTACGCCCGCCATCTGCGGCGGTACATCGATCGCTTCCCCCGGGCGAACCTGCGCGTGGTTTTGTTTGACGACCTCGTAGACAACCCCGTCCCGACCATGCAGGAGGTATATCGCTTCCTCGGGGTCGACCCCACGTTTACACCGACCATGGCGCGTTACAACGCCTCTCACCGGGTCGAGCACCCTGTGGGGGCATGGCTGTTCGGGCGGCAGAGCGGTGCGAAGCAGGTGCTGCGCCGCCTGGCCCCGGCCGCAACGAAGGCCCTGCAGCAGTCTCCCGTTGCCCGCCGCCTCCTGACCTGGGTTCGCCGCCGGGCCGGGCAGCGCGACACGCTGTCCCCGGCGCTCCGAGATCAGCTCACCGACGCGCTCTACGCCGACGACATCGGCCAGCTCGAACTGCTTCTCGACCGCTCGCTGAACCACTGGCGGTGACGGCCCGTCCGGTTCGGGTCGTCCCGGCCGTTCGGTCCTCGTCCAATCCCTCCGTTCATCCACCGTCCTTCCACCCCCCCTCACTCCCCACGACGCCCTATGCCTCATTCCATGACGCCTACGAAACCGGCTTCGCCCTCTCCATCGACGGACCCCCCGGCGTCCGACGCCTCAGCAACCGACGCCTCAGCAACCGACGCCTCAGCAACCGACGCCTCAGCAACCGACGCCTCGGCAACCGACGCCTCGGCAACCGACACCCCGACGACCGATTCTCCGAAGGCGGATCCCCCGAAAAGAGACTCCCTGAAGACGGGCTCCCCGAAGAGGGTCTCCGCGAAGGCGGACCGGCCAGACGCGGACGACCCGGAGGAGGCACCGGCCACGGTGCTCGTCGTCGACGACAACAAGGCGATGCGCGTGTTTCTCTCGCATCTTCTGCGCGATCGGTTCCGGGTCGAGACCGCCGAAAGCCTTCAGGCGGCGCGCCGCGAACTACACCGGCACCGTCCCGACGCAATCCTTCTCGACCTGGAGCTCGGCGACGGTGACGGATACACCCTGCTCGACGACCTGCAGGCCGCCGGCTCACCCGCCCCCGGTCCGCACGAGGCGTCGCTACCGAGGGACGCTTCGCAGGAGGTCGACGGCGGCTCTCGAGGCGCCGGCGGCTGCCGACGCATTGACGCCCGGCTGGCCGACGTGTCCGTCCTGGTCGTTTCGGGCCGGTCCGACAGCGCCGACCGAACCAAGGCGCTCGCGCTGGGCGCTGCAGATTACGTGGCAAAGCCGTTTCATCCGCCCGAACTCCTTCAGCGCCTCTCGATCCGGGTCGACACATGAACAGACACATGAACAAAGGCCCCGAAGCGAAGACCCTTCACGAACGAGGACCCCTCACGAGCGAGGAGTCCTCACGAACGAGGAGTCCCCACAACGATCGAGACGATCGTCGGACGGGGAGACGACCGCCGGAGCGAGGCCGCGCCACTACCGCGCCGATCGGGCCTCGTCGACGACGGCGCGCAGCCGGGCGATGTGCGCGGGGCCGACCTCGCAGCATCCGCCCACGATGAGGGCGCCCTGCCGGAGCCAGTTCGCGCCGTGCTCCGCGTAGGCCTCCGGGTCGAGGTCGTCGCGGCGCCCGGGGGCTTCGGTCGCGTCCATCGCGTCGGCCTGCTCGTCGAAGCCCTCAGGAATGCCGGTAAAGGCGTTGGCGTACGCGCCCACCGGGCGGCCCGTGTGGGCCCGCAGGGCGGGAAGAGCCGCCGCGATGCTTTCCGGCAGCGAGCAGTTGATCAAGATCGCCTCCACCGGCAGGTCCGACAGCGCCTGCACCGCCTCTTCAAGCGACTGGCCGTTGCGCAAGCGCGGCTCGGTATCGGCCGGCGATTCCGGATCTGCAATCGTGTAGGCGACCATCACCGGCCGGCCGGTCGAGGCGGCTCCGCGCACGGCCGCCCGGGCCTCCTCAGGCGTCGACATCGTTTCGCAGAGAAACATGTCGACGTACGGGGCGAGGTATTCGGCCTGCTCGCGGTACTGCGGCTCGATCACGTCGCGCTCGCCGACCCGGTCGGGCCGGTAGCTCCCGCGGATCGGGGGCAGCGACCCCGCGATGAGGGCGTCGCGGCCGACGGCGTCGCGAGCCTGCTCGGCGAGGCGGCCGGCGGTGCTGTTTAACGCCTCCACCTGATCGCCGAGACCGGCCTCTGCCAGGCGCTCGGGCGGGGTGGCGTAGGTGTTGGTAGTGAGAATGTCGGCCCCTGCCCGCAGATAGTCCTCATGGACGGTCTGCACCAACGCGGGAGCCTCGAGAAGGGCGTTGGCGGACCACAGCGAGGGTTCGGCATCGGGCATGCCCCGGTGCAACAGCTCCTGACCCAGGCCGCCATCCAGCAGCATCGGGCCGTGAGACAGGGTCGCAGACAAATCGCTCATTGCGGGGTCGTTGACAGGGAATGAACGGGTCGAGGGGAGAAGGAATCGATTGCCGCCCGGGCGACGCACCCCGAAGGATATCCGTCACCGGGCGTCCGGAAGCGGGCATCCGTCAGCGGGTGTCCCTCAGAAAGGGGATCCTTCAGAAAAGGGGTCCGTCAGAAGATGAAACAGGCACAGAGGCACGCGTAACCTATCGGCGCCTGCGGCGAATTGCCAGTCGTCTTTTCCCGCACGGCTTCCCGCACGGCCTCTCTAGGGCCTGCGGGCGGCCCGAGACGGGGACGGCGCCGGGGAGCCGAAGCGGAAGGTCTCTTCGACCGCCGTACCGTCCGCGCCGCCCTCCCAGCGGGCAACCGCCTCGCAGGCGCTCTACGCCTCCCCTGCGGCCGCGGCCTGCGCCGGCGTCTCCCGGGCGTCGTCGGTCCCGCTCGCGCCGGCATCCGGGGCAAAGAGCGTGTCGAAGTACTGCTCACCGCCGTCGCAGATAATGGTAACGACGCGCGCCTCGGGGTTCTCGCGGGCGATGTCGCGCCCGACCGCCAGGGCGGCGCCAGCGCTCGGGCCGACGAGGAACCCGTGCTCCTGCGCCGACTGCCGCGCGACGCGAAAGGCCCGCTCGTCGTCGACGTCGCGCACCTCGTCGATCGCGTCGAACCACATGGTGGGCAGTTCAAAGCCTTTGCCGAGGCCCTCCACCGCCGTGTCGTACGGGACGGGGTCTCGGTCGTAAAAGGCCGTCGAGATGTTGGACTGGGTGGCATCGACGCCCACGGTGCGAACCTCTGTTCCGGCGGACGCTGCATTCTGCTTCACCGCGTGAGCGGTTCCGCTCATAATGCCGCCCGTTCCCATCGCGCAGACGAGGTGGGTCATCTCCGGGCCGGCCTGCGCCCAGATCTCCGGGCCTGTCCAGCGAGCATGGACGCCCGGATTGGACTGGTTGTGGTACTGATCGACCAGAAAGGCCCCGTCCATCTCGCCGGCCAGGCGGCGGGCGGTCTGCCGGTAGTGATCCGGGTGGTCGGAGCCGACGCTCGGGCAGAGGTGAACGGTCGCGCCGTAGGCGCGCAGGTACCCGATCTTGTGAGCGCTGGTGGTTTCGGGGCAGGTGACGTGACAGTCGGCGCCGAGCCGGCGGGCGACCAGGGCGATCGAGCCGGCGGTGTTGCCGGAGGAGGCCTCCACAACCGTGTCGACCGAGCGGGCGTCGGGGTCGTCACCGGAGAGGGCCTCCGACAGGATCCCCATCGCGATGCGGTCTTTCATCGACCGCGTCGGGTTTTCCGTCTCCAGTTTGCAGAAGAGATTCGGCGCGTCGTCGCCGGGATAGCGGATCATCGGGGTGTTGCCGATGAGCCCCAGGATGGGGTCGGTGGTGGGGAAGGGAGAGTCAAGGGTGGCGTTCAGTTGCATACGGCGATCCATATGGCGGCGCGGGGCATCCGAGCCGGGCCGGTCTGCGGCCGGGTCGGTCCGTGTGCAACAGCCGGCGTGCAGCAGCCGGCGTGCAGCGGCTGGCGTGCAGCCGTCGGTGGGCCCCGGGCCCATATGCGATTGGCCGCTTCCCTCGTCCGCACAGCGAAGGAGGAAAGCGGCAGAGCGTTCGGTGCTCGCTCCTCTACGGGGCTGCGCACCGGCGCGGAACGTCCCGGCAGGTCGTCCCCAACCGGAGACGAACGGGACAGCCGGCCGGCTGTGCAGTCATCGAGTGGGTAGGCATCATCGACAGGTGGGGAGGGAAAAATCAGCGGCGACAGGGATTGCCTCGCGGCCAGGCTTTCAGTTGCAGCCCGGCTTTCAGCAGCAGCCAGGCTTTCAATAGCGGCCGGGGATTCAATAGCGGCCAGGGAGCTGCAGCCCGGCCGCATCGCGGCGGCTGGACGGGAGGGGGCCCGGCCGACCCGAGCGGCGAGCTACTGAGCGGTGCCGTCGCGGCTCTCGCGCGGTGAGTTCACTTCGACGCGCTCCTCGTGAACGTCCTCGCCGGTCGACACACCGTCGCCTTCCGGCGGGCCGGTCTGGTGAAGGACGGCGTCGGAGCCGGACGTCGAGGGGCGGGCGGGCCGGGCAGACG
>CAKZLV010000154.1 GCA_937127285.1 uncultured Bacteroidota bacterium | reverse complement strand
CCGGGTCTTCGTTGTACTCCCGCGCGCTCACGATCCACATGTCCACCCCCGCGCGCCGCATCACGAGCGGCACCACCTCGTCGAGGCGCTCCTTCAACACCTCGTTCACCACCTCTGCCCGTTGGCGCATCGGCAGGATCTCGGGGACGGACGGATCCATCGGTGCCGACTGGTCGGGCGTGTACGACGCCGGGATCTCGGCGGAGGGTGCGGCGGACGCGGGCGATTGTGCACGGGTCTCCAGGACGCCCGCCGTTGCAAGAAGCGCGACGGCGAGAGTCACCAACACGGGACGCACGAACGTCTCGGGCAACCGGTTCGGGAAAAACATGGGCACGGCATGGCAGGTGGCGGGCACGACGAACGCTGTAACATACGCGGCCCAGAGTCCAAAATCGATCCCGAAACCCAGAGTCCGTCGCGTTGGAGTCGAAGCGCTTCTGGCGCGGGACGCAAGCGAGTCGGTTTCGGACCAGCCTGCGGGCCCGTCCCGATGAGAAGGTGGACTGCCTCCGTTGTCGTCCGTTTTGGAGCGTGGCTGCCAGCGGACTCTGAACGTCCAACCAGCCGTTTATTCGCCCTCTTCCAACTCTGCCTCGACATCTTCCTCCCAGTACTCGTTCGCGGCGCGTGCGGTGCGGGAGCCGCCGGCCGTCTCTTCCCCCTCGCGAAGCTCCACCCGCCGGATTTTCCCGGACACGGTCTTCGGGAGCTCGGCGAACTCGATGCGGCGGATGCGCTTGAACGGCGACAACTGCTCGCGAACGAATCGGAAGAGATCAACGGCCACGTCCCGGCCCGGCTCGACGCCTGCCCGCAGCGTCACCACCGCCTTCGGGACGTTCAGCCGGGTGGGGTGCGGACTCGGCACGACGGCCGCCTCGGCGACGGCGTCGTGCTTGATGATGACGCTCTCCAGCTCGAACGGGCTGATCCGATAGTCGGCGCTCTTAAAGACGTCGTCGGCCCGGCCGATGTACGTGTAGTAGCCTTCCTCATCCCGCGAGGCAATGTCGCCGGTCCGGTAGTACGCTCCGCCCAGTGCCTCTTCCGTCCGGGCGTGGTCTCCCTGATACCCTTGCATCAACCCCATCGGCGGCTCCGGGGTGAGCCGGAGCGCAATTTCTCCCTCGTCGTCCACCTCGTTGCCCTCCGGATCGAGCAAAACCACGTCGTAGCCGGGAAGCGGTCGCCCCATGGATCCGGGCTTGACCGGCTGCCCCGGCGCATTGGCAATCTGCGCGGTGGTCTCGGTCTGCCCGTACCCGTCGCGGGGTGTGATCCCCCAGGCGTCTTCGATCGCCTCGATGACGGCCGGGTTCAGCGGTTCGCCGGCGCTGACGACCTCTCGAAGTGCGGTTTCGGCCGCGGCCAGATCTTCCTGAATGAGCAGGCGCCACACGGTCGGCGGCGCGCAGAGCGTCGTGACGCCGCCCCCGGCGATGACGTCCAGCGCCTCGGCCGCATCGAATCGGTCGTACCGGTACACGAACGCCGTGGCGCCGGCAATCCACGGAGCGAAGAAGCTGCTCCACGCGTGCTTTGCCCACCCCGAAGAGCTGATGTTGCAGTGCACATCGCCCTCTTGCAAGCCCAGCCAGTACATCGTCGACAGGTGACCGACCGGGTAGCTCTGGTGCGAGTGCAGTACCAACTTCGGCTGCGACGTGGTGCCGGAGGTGAAATACAGCAGCAGCGGATCGTCGGCCTGCGTGGGCACGTCGGGCTGAACCTCTTCATCCGCCGCCTCGACACCCGGCTCGTACGGCGTCCACCCCTCCGGAGCAGAATCCGACCGTGCACCATCTCCTCCGTCGACCCAGCGATCGCGGACGACGATGCGGGTCCGAATCGGTCCGCTTCCCTCTCCTCCGTCCTCGTCCCGACGACGGATGGCGGCCTCGACCGTCTCCACTTCGGTGTCGACGGCAACGACGTGCGAGATCTCGCCCCGGTCGAGCCGTTGCGCGAGGTCCTGCTCGGACAGAAGAACCGTCGCCGGCACCAGCACCGCCCCCAGCTTGATCCCTGCCAGCATGATCTCCCACAGGGGCGCAACGTTCGGGAGCATGATGAGCACCCGGTCGCCACGAGAGACCCCCTGCTCCCGGAGAAACGACGCCGCCTGGTTGGAACGGCGACGCATCTCGTCGTAGGTGCGCGTTGCCACCGGGCCGTCGCCGGCCACGATCTGCAGGGCACGCTGATCGTTGCCGGCGGCATACGGGTCAAACAGGTCCCGCGCCCAGTTGAATGCGTCCAGGTCGGGCCAGGAAAACGCCGCCCGGGCGGCATTCAGATCGGTGCGGTGGGACTGAAGCACGTCGACGGCGGTGCGAACGGCAGCGGCTTCGCTCATGGCGGACGAACGGAAGGTTGGAGGAGCCGGAAAAGGTAGGGCGAAGGTAATCGACCGTCGCCTCGAAGTAAAGCCGCTCGACGTCCGGCTCCGATTTCCCTCCCGACCGCTCGCATCCATCGGGGAAACCGGTCGACGGGGCGCTTCTTACGACGAGTGTCCGCAACCGCACGATTTTCCGCGCTACGTTCCCCATCCGGATCCCGCCCACATGTCTTCCGCCCCTCCTTCCCGAGCCACGTCCTCCGCGCAGGATGCATCCGTCATCGCCCAGTACGAGGGATGGGCGCGGGTGTACGACCTCGTCTGGCACCGCTACATGCAGAAGACGCTCCCCGTCCTTCAGCGAGCGGCGGGGATTGCGCCGGACGAACGGGTCCTGGACCTGGCGTGCGGGACGGGAGAACTGGAGCGCCGCGTGGCCGACGCCACCCCCGGGGCGGAGGTGGTGGGAGTCGATCTGGCCGACGGCATGGTGGATCGCGCCCGTCAGAAGCTGCGCGGTGCGCCGAACATCCGGTTCGCGACCGCGGACGTGCACCATCTTCCGTTTGACAACCGCACGTTCGACGCGGTCGTGTGCGCGAACACGTTTCATTATTTCACCCGCCCGCACGTCGTCCTGCAGGAGGCCGGCCGGGTTCTCCGTCCGGGCGGACGGCTGGTGATTCTGGACTGGTGCCGTGACCTCTGGACGTGTCGCGTCATGGATGCGGTTCTGCACCGAGTCGACCCGGCCTATGCGGGCTGTTACACCGTTGGCGAGATGGCAGCGATGCTTCAAGCCGCTTCCTTTACCGTGCACCGCCGTTTCCGCTACCGCTTCGATCTCATCTGGGGCATGATGGTGTTCGACGCACGGCCGTCGCCAACCGAAACAAGCCCTCTTTCCTGAACTGGCCTTTCCCACAGGCGGCGGGCGGGTGCGATCCAGCCGGTGCCCTTCGCCCCCGTCGCCCGACGCATCCCTCGCGCCGGCCCCGCACCGACTTCTCGGCTGCACTCGCAGCCGATGTGCCCGGGCCGATGCGCCCAGACCGATGTGCTCAGGCCGATGTGCTTTTGGCAATCGCAGGCCAGAATTTTTCGAGCGTGTCTTCATCGGGCAAGCCGCCGCGCGGCGACGCGTTGCCGTTGCCCCCACGCCCCGCGGCGTTGCCGGAGGACGTTTCCACGACGGTCCGGTCGCTCAGCGCATCCGCCGATTGACTCGAGCCGTTCGAGGACCCGTCGGCGGATTCCGATCCGGTTGATTGCCGCTGCTGGACGAGATACTCGAACCGGCGGTACAGGCCTTCCTTGAAGTTGCGGTAGGACGCCTCGCGAGCTTCCTCGGACCGGGTCTCGAGCGAGGCCTGGATGTGGGCGAGCGCTTCAAACATCACGTCGATGGCCGCCCGCGTTTCTTCGGACGCGTCGAGAGACGAGTTGGGGAGAGACTGAGACGGTTCCATGGGTTGCAGGAAAGTTGATACAGTGAAACGGGACGGACATCCGGGTCGTCTTCGGATGTCGGAGCAGGTAGGTGTGAGCGGTCAGCCGTTGGAACACGACCGGGCCAGAAATTGGATGAGCAATAGATCATCGATTGCCTGATTCTGCTCCGTATCCTAGAAAGAAGTATTCCGGCCTGGGGCTCTCCGTATCCGATTCTTACGGTTTTCACATTCAGGGCCGGTCGTCCCCGACGGCGTAGGGGGGTCACCCGGCCCCGGCGGCTCCCCCACCGGCGGCCGTCCCGCCCGCGCCTCCGACCGCTCCGGCCCCGCCCGCTCCTGTCACTGCCTCCGTCGTGCCCAGGACGGCGACAACACCCGCGTACGATCCGCCATCTTGCAGGTGACTTCGTAACCCGGCTGGAATCTCCACCTCAGCACCGGAGGCATCCAGGTCGTCCTGCAGAGATTCAATCCAGGAGGAGGAGACCTCTGCGTGCAGCAGCAGCCACGGGAGCCACGTGCTGACCTCCTGCGACGCCCCGTAGGGAGAGGTCTCCCGCAGACGTTCGATTTCTTCTTTCTTTCGCCGCATGAACTCCCTCGCCTCCGCATAGCGGCGCGCCCCCTCCTCCGTCAGCACCGTATGCCGAAACGCCGGGATCCAGGCGCCCACGCCCGCCCCGATGAGGCCGATGCCGAGGAGGAGGGGGACCATCCCCGCCTGAAAAACGACGACCATGCCGGTGATGAACGCCGCGACCCCGCCGAGGAAGAAGACCACGGTGCGCGTCGTGTGTCGCTCCATCCATCCTCGCTCTTCCACCGAATCCTGCACCTGCGAAAACATTGCGGTGCGCTCCTGCGACGTCTCGCTCCAGAAATCCTCGAGGGTGTCGGACGCCTCCAGCAACTCGATGATGCGCGCCTCTGGCTCCGATAGCGCCTCCGGGTCCGCGTGGACCTCCATCTTCGTTCGCTCCTCCCCTCCCATCCACCCCCCGTCCGCATCCTCCCCATGGGTGAGCGTGACGTGACCCCGACGGGCCAGGTCGAAGACCGTCGCCAGCACGGCGGTGGACTCGCCCCGTCCGAGCAGCACCGCTGCCTCCATCAGCGACAGATCGGGCGGCGGACGGTACGCCGTGACCTCGGGACGGGGCCCCCGCAGGCGCACGTTGGCGATGACCCCGCCGATAACGCCCAGAATCCCCAGCGCGATGGCCGCCCCGATCTCCGATGGCGCCGCCGCGTATCGACCGGCAACCTGCATCGGAAACCGGACTGTGACGGGGAGGTCGTCGCCCGCTTCCACCTGCTCTTTGCGCACGTGAATCTCCCACCCCCCGGCGCGATTCGACACCTCGGCGGTAGCCTCCGTCTCGACGCGGACGTCGTCGGCGCCGAGATCGAACGTCGCGGGAAGCAGCACCCGAAGATCGACGTCGCGCGTGTCGACCGTCGCTTCGGGGGCGAGAGGGTCCCACCGGATTTCGTTGTCGGATCCCCGCTCGACCAGCGCGCCCGACACCGAGTAGCGGATCTCGACGGTCAGCGGCTCGGTGCGCTCGGGGTAGGTCCATCGCACGCGAACGCGATCCCCGTCTCGCGAGACATCCACCGAGTCGAGTGCCGCGTCCGGACTCCGCACCGTCAGATCTCGGATTTCACCGCCTTTCGCATCCATCCGGCGGTAGGCGAAGGTAAACGCGCCCTTCTGAAAGTCGTAGGTGATCGACTCTTCAACGTCGTACGACCCGTCCGCTGCCACCTGAACGGTGACGTCGTGATTGGAGATCTCGTAGACCTTCTCCGTCTGTGCGGGGGCCGTCCGGACGCAGACGACCGTGCTGAGAACGAGTGCTGCGATGATTTCCCGGACAGCAATGCGGCTCCGAAATCGGTTCATCATGGGCGGAGAGTCGGCAGAAGAGAGGGCATCGGGACGGGATGCAGTACGCACCGACCACGCCGGACGTTACACGACCGGAAGACGGGTGCGAGGTGTCTTCGACTCCCTTTCGGCGCGACGCTGGGCGGTCTGGAAACCGCGGCGGTCAGCGGTCCCCGAGACGAATCCGGCGCCGCCGAGGACGACCTCCCGGGCCCGCCGTTCCGGTTCATCGAACGACCTGCAGTTCCCCGTCGATCTCAGCGATGTAGACATCCTGAATGGCGTCTTCCGACTCAAAGAAAGAGTGCCCACGACGTGTCACCTCCCACACCCGCCCTGTGCTCCACGACCGAAGCGCGATGTCACTTCGACCAAAGTCGAGGTCTGCATGCGGCATCACTGCGTTATCGAGAAGGGATTGGCGGTCGTCTTCGATGTTGCCATCCACCCCGTAATAGATGTACTGATCTGCGTAGTAGCGTCGAAAGGCCTCAAAGAGCGCCAGCGTATCGCGCGCCGCCATCCGGTCCCGCAGGTACATCGCGTAGTCGCGAATGCGCACGGTGTCCGTTAAAACCGGGGCCTCGAGAAAGAGATCGGAAAAGTCCGGCCCCGCCTCGTTCTCGAACGTGGTGCTCACCACCACCGGATGCTCCCGCGACCACGCCCACATCGAATCGAGTGCGCCCCCGGATCGCCACGTGATCTCCCACCCCCGGTCCGGATTCGCCTCCCGCCAGGCGGTCTCCGACCGAAGAAACCCCGCCCACGCCGCCTTAGCCCCCTCCTTCCACTCCGCGTACGCGCTGTCGACCTGCGCCTCCGTGATCTCCGCTCCCGGAATCGGGCGGTCTCCGTGATAGTCGCCGGTCACCCGCCCGTGGAGCCGCACCGTTGGAAACCAGAGGGCGTCCCCGTGCCGAAGCGTCGTCGGCTCGATTCGGATGCGAAATACATTCGGCCCGCTTACCAGCGATTTCTGCAGTGAGTAACTAAGAATTCCATTCTGAAACCTGCGCCCACCGCCGGCTTGGTGGATTGGAAACCCGTTCAGCGTGAGAGTTACGGTGCCCCGAGCATCTTCGTACATGATACCGAAGAAGAATTCTGCCGGGTTGGAACTTGCCGATGCGAAGTGCTCGGTTCCCCGGCTGTCCTCAAACAAAGCCAGATTCCAGGCAGCGTCTTCGCTTGGGTCGTCGGCGAGGCGGCACCCCGCACTCACCACAAGCGCGCAGACCATGAGGGTTGATAGTAGAATCGATGTCCGATATGGGTGGAATCTCATTTTTCTTGCCCGGATACTCGCAGTGAGAAGGCTGGTGAGTGCTACGATGAGGTACCGGGTGGACCCGGATCCCGAGATTCAGTCTTGCCTCGGACCGGGATACACAAACCGAATGTCTTCCACGGCTGCGAGCTCTGTAGGCACGGACCAGGCTTTTGCCTCCGGATCAAACGGCCGGAGCGGTTGGTAAAGAGCTGTTTCAGCGACGAACTACTCGCAACTCTCCCTCGATCTCGGCCACGTAGATGTCCCGAATCGCCCATTCAGGCTCAAAGAGGGCCTTCCCTCCGCGTTTGATCTCCCACACCCGACCACCGCTCCACGCTCGGAGATCGATGTCTGTCCTCTCGAAGTCCAAATCGAAGTCGCCGACAACGCGGTCTTTTATGATCGTCTCATCTTCTTCGACGCTTCCTGGTCGACGGTTGAAGATATAATGGTCTGCGTAGGATGGACGGAAGGCCTCGAAGAGGGCCAGCGTATCGCGCGCCGCCATCCGGTCCCGCAGGTACATCGCGTAGTCGCGAA
>CAKZLV010000153.1 GCA_937127285.1 uncultured Bacteroidota bacterium | reverse complement strand
GCCGGGTGGGCCTGGGAGACCGCATCGACCACAAGCCGAACGAACTGTCGGGCGGGCAGCGCCAGCGCGTGGCCACGGCGCGCGCACTGGTCAATCACCCGTCCATTATTCTGGCGGATGAGCCCACCGGGAACCTCGATACCGAGACGGGGAACGAGATCATGATGCTCTTCGAGTCGCTCTACCGGCAGGGCAACACGCTCCTCGTCGTGACGCACGAACCGGACATTGCCCAGCACGCCCGGCGCATTCTTCACCTGCGCGACGGGAAGCTGGAGCGCGACGTCCGGGTGGATGATCCCGTTCTCGCCGGAGCCGACGTCGAGATCGCCTAGCTCCCGGCTCTGCGCCCTCGACCGTCTCGCAGACAGGCCCGCCCCGCCTCCGTTCCCTCTGCTTCCTTGGTGTTCCCCCGCCGGGTTCGCCGGCCAGCCCGCCTGCCCCTCTCCCCGTCGGTCGTCCGTCGTCTGCGGTTTGGCCCGGCGTTGATCATTCCGTAACCGGACCGCCCGCGATCGGGAAGCGATTCGGCTTGCGTCCACACGTCGCACCTCCTATCCTACCGATAAACCTTCCCTCTAGTGCGGCGCCTATCGGCTCCGAACGACCCTTTTCTTTTCGTACTTCTTGTCGGACCTTATGACGCGCTGGCATCGTCGGACGCTTCTTCTTGCCCCTGTGGACCTGGTTCTCCTCTTCGCGGGGATCCTGATCGGCCACAAGGTTCGGTTTGAGACGTGGTGGTCCGCATCTCCCGTTCAGGAAACCGCCGTCCTTCTCGTCTTGAGCGTGTACGCTCTGGCCCTGTGGTTGGGCGGGGCGTACGAGCAGTCGCCCCGGCGCATGCACTTTCCCGAGTTTGTGCGCCTCGCCTCCGTCCTGTGCGGGGCCTGGTTCGTCTCCGTCGCGGTGGCTTACCTCGTCCATCCGTCCGGCCTGCTGCCGCGAAGCGTGATGGTGGTTCACGGCCTCGTGTCTCTCGTCGGCGTGCTGGGTGTGCGTGCCGGGCTGCGGCAGGGCCTGGAGTGGGCCGCTTCTGCAGACCCCCCGCCGCCCGCCTCCTCACCGGACCCCGCGTCGCTGCACGACCTCGTCTCGCGCGATCCCGTCGAGATCGACCGCCCCGCCCTCCGCAACCACCTGTCCGACCGCACCGTGCTCGTTACGGGGGCCGGCGGGTCGGTCGGAGCCGAACTCAGCCGGCAGCTGGCCGCCCTCGGCCCGTTTCGCCTCGGCCTCGTCGACGTCAGCGAGTACAACCTCTACCGCCTGGAGAAGGACCTGCGCCCGCGCTCGTTCGACGGAGAGGTCGAGTTCTGCATCGGCGACGTCCGCGACGCCGCCGTGATGGACCGGCTCTTCGAGCGCCTCCAGCCCGACGTGGTCCTGCACACCGCCGCCTACAAGCACGTTCCGCTCATGGAGCGCCATCCGGCCGAGGCCTTTCGCAACAACACGATGGCGACGGTGCACCTGCTCCGCCTTTGTGAGCGGCACGATGCCGAGCAGTTCGTGTTCGTCTCGACCGACAAAGCCGTCGAGCCGACGAGCGTGCTGGGGGCGACGAAGCGGCTGGCCGAATGGTACGTGCGCGCCGCCACCTCGTCGGTGCAGCGCAAGATCGTCCGCTTCGGCAACGTCTTCGGCAGCCAGGGCAGCGTGGTGCCCCTCTTCGAAGAGCAGCTGGCGGACGGGGGGCCGGTGACGGTCACCCATCCGGACATGGAACGCTTCTTTATGACCGTCGACGAGGCCTGCGGACTCATCCTTCAGACCGTGCTGTTCGACGGTGCGCCGGTGTACTGCTTCCGCATGGGAGACCCGATCGACATCGTCGAGGTTGCGCGGTCGCTCGTGCGGCGCTGGTATCCGAGCGTCGACCCCGACCGCCTGATCGAGTTCGTCGGCCGCCGCCCGGGGGAGAAACTGAGCGAGCAGCTCGTCATGCCGCACGAACAGGTGCACCCCACGGATCACGAAAGCATTCTCGGCCTGCGCGGACCCGTGCCCTACAGCCGGGCCGAGCTGGAGGTGTACTTTCGCCACCTGAAGGACCTGGCCCGGCCGGCCGGCGGCTCGCGGGCGTCGCTGCGCCGGGCCCTGTCGGCCACCGACCTGCAGGCGGTCTCGAACGAGATCTCATCGCTCGACCGCTGAGCTTCCGGCGACGCGTCCTCCGGCCATGCACGTCCTCCTTCTCCCCTCCTGGTACCCCACGACCGAACATCCCGTGGGCGGCGTCTACTTCCAAGAGCAGGCG
Source organism: uncultured Bacteroidota bacterium (assembly GCA_937127285.1). GTDB lineage: Bacteria > Bacteroidota > Rhodothermia > Rhodothermales > Salinibacteraceae > CAKZLV01. Next base: position 5,231 of record CAKZLV010000153.1, on the reverse strand, counting down.
CGAATGTTGCGGGAGGCCGGGATGACGGTGGGCGTCGTCTACCCGGAGCACCACAGCCTGCGGCGCCTGTCGCCGGCGGCGATATGGCGCAACCGGTTTCAGACGGAGTGGACGAGCAAACCGGTCCCGACGCTCCGGCGCTGCGGCTGGAACGTGTGGAGCCGGCTGCGCTGGGGCCTGCAGGGACGGATCGAAACGGCCGTCGACCTGGCCGAACAGTACATCGAACGGCGCGGACGCCCGGACGTCGTTCACGCGCACAGCGCCCAGTGGGCCGCCGCTGCCGCCGCGCGCATCCAGGAGCGCACCGGTATTCCGTATGTGGTGACCGAACACTTCAGCGGGTACCGGGAGGGAACCGTTTTTCCGTGGCAGTGGTCGCTGATCCGCGAAGGGCTGCGGAACGCCGGTGCGATTGCGTGCGTGAGCCGGTCGCTGAAGGAAGATATCGTAACGCGGGGGCTCGCTCATCCCACAAACGTCACCGTAATTCCCAACCCGGTGGACCCCTGTTTTTTTCAGCCGCCGGCGGAACGGTCGACCTCAACGGAATTTCGACTTCTTTCCGTCAACCGGCTGGTTCCGAACAAGCGCGTGGGCCTGCTGCTGCGCGCCGTCGCTCATCTGCCGGAGCCGCTGCGCGACCGGGTGAGGGTGAGGGTGGTCGGCGACGGGCCGGAGGCAGGCCCGCTTCGGCGCCTCGCCCGGGAGCTCGGCCTCTCCTCCCGGGTTCGGTTTGCCGGAGCGTTGGACCGGCCGGGCGTTCGCCGTGCCTACGCCGGGGCCGATGCCCTCGTCGTTACCAGCCGGGTGGAGACGTTCGGCCTGGTTCTGACCGAGGCCATGGCCTGCGGGCTCCCCGCGGTGTCCACCCGCTGCGGAGGACCCGAGGACATCGTAACCGCAGCAACCGGCCTGCTCGTTCCCGTTGACGACCAGCCGGCGCTGACGGCCGCCCTCGCCGCCCTGGCTCGCGACTCAAACCCGCGCTTCGATCCGGAAACCATCCGGTCGGTCGCCGTTGACCGATACGGACCTGCTTCATTCGTTCAACAAACGCGGTCTCTCTACGCACAGGCCGGCATCGGAGGGGCCGCTCGCCCCCCTTCCCCGCCTTCTTGACTTCCATCCTCCGGATCTCTTCAGTTTGTAGAGATCGGTCTGTAGAGATCGGTCCGTGGGGAAGGTTCCTCCACTCTGCGCTGCTCTACTCTTTCCGTTCATGACCCCCGACCGTTCTTCGACGGACATGCCGCACCGCCCAATGGAGGCGTTCATCGCTTCTCTCACCCTCTCGGCCGCCTCCCTGCCCGGTGTCGCGGGGCGGTGGTGTGCGGTCGTTCTCTTCGCGGTGGGGGGGCTGGGGCATCTCGCTGCCCCGGCAGCGGCTCAGCCGTCCGGCTCGGCCTCCTGGTACGACGCCGATGCCCCCCACGTCAAAATTGCCGTCGTCGAGGACGGGGTCTATCGGGTGACGGGCAACGACGTCGCCCCCGCCCTGCCGCCCAACACGACCCTGGCCGACCTTCCCCCCGAAACGCTCCGCCTCCTGGAGAAAGGAACAGAGGTTCCGATTCACGTGGACGCCGGCGGGGACGGCTCGTTCGACGCCGACGACGCCTTCGAATTCATCGGCCGCCGCAACCGGGGGACCGACGAGCTCTGGGCGTACGAGGAGCCGTCGGACCAGAGCAGTTCGACCTACAGCCTCTACGCCGACACGACGTACTACTGGCTGACCTGGGGCGGGCAGGACGGACGCCGCTACACGAGCCCCTCCGTCGGCTCCGTCTCCGAAACAACCGAGCTGCGCGACTCCGTCCACGTCGAGCAGGACAACCGCTACTACTACGGGCGCAGCTTCGAGAGCGGCGACTCGTTCTACACCGAGGCGGAAGGATACTACTGGAACCGGTTCACGCTCAACAGCACCGGCTCCACCTCGCAGACCTACATGCTGCCGACGGCGCGCCGGGCATCCTCGTCGGACGCGCTGGAGCTCTCGGTGCGCCTCGACGCCGCCACGACCTCCTGCCACCGCGTTGAGGTCGAGGCCAAGCTGGAGCAATCCGGCGGCGGGACGGCCTTCGAACCGATTGCTTCCCGCGAATGGCGAGACCACGAGCGCCAGACCCTCACCGCGTCCATCCCGCAGAGCCGCATTCCCGGCGACCTGCAAATCCGCATCACCTCCCTCAACGAGGGGTTCTCCGACTCGACCTGCCCGGATCCGGCGAGCACGCCCAACTACGTGCTGCTCGACTACCTGGAAGCCGAATACACGCGGCGCCTGGAGGCCCGGAACGACCGGCAACGATTCGTTTCTCCTGCGTCCGGCGTCTCCACCTTTCGCCTTTCCGGATACGAGAGCGGCGAGGTCCGCCTCTACAACGAGGCGGACGGTCATCGCTACGCGGCCTCCGCGTCCGGCGGCACGGTCACCGTGTCGGACGAGGCGTCGTCAGCAAATACCGCGTACTGGGCCGTCGGGGCCTCCTCGCTGCAGTCGCCCGCCGATGTCCAGGCCGACACGCCGAGCAACTGGGCGGCCACCTCGAACGGGGCCGACTACGTCATTTTGACCACCCGGGCCCTGCAGCCGTCTGCCGAGGCGCTGGCCGAGTACCGGCGGGCGACGAACGGCTACAACGTCGCCGTGGTGACCGTCCAGAACGTGTTCGACGAGTTCGACTACGGACGGCCGACCCCGATCGCGATTCGGCGCTTCGTCCGGGCCACCCGGTCCTGGTCGCCGGCGCCGCAGTTTCTGACGATCTTCGCCGATGCGGAATTTCCGATCAACGAAGGCGCTCCTACGCCGCGCCCGTCGTGGACGGTTCCGTCGTTCGGCTACTCGCCATCGGACGGCTGGTACGCGATGCAGACGGGCGGGCCCGGCGACTTCTCCGAGTTTCTGGCCATCGGCCGCGTGCCCGTTCGGACGAACGCGCAGGGCAACCTTTTCGTCGACAAGCTGGAGGGCTACGAGTCCGCCGAACCGGCTGCCTGGCAGAAGCGGATGCTCCTCCTGGCCGGCGGCACCAGCGAAAGCGAGCAGAACTCCCTCCAGTTTTACTCCGATCGCTGGGGCGAAGTCGCCACCGGCACGCCCGACTCCCTCTACGCCGCCGGCATGGACACGCTCCGCTACTACAAGCAGGTCGGCGATGCTCTCGACACGAGCTTTCAGGACTCGCTCGCCGTCGACCTGGAGCGGGGGGCGGGCTGGCTCAGCTACTTCGGGCACTCGGCCGCGCAGACCTGGGAGATCGTGACCGACCCGCCGGAGGAGTTCGGGAATGCCGGACGTCTTCCGGTCATTCTGTCGCTCGGGTGCAAGACGGGCTCTTTCGCGAGCGATCGCTTCGCCGAGAAGGGAGTCCCCGCCCTGGGCGAACGGTTCGTCGTCGGGGCCCTGGACGACAACGGGGACCCCGTTCCCGGGGCGATGAACGGAGGGATTGCGCACTGGGGGACCTCCGCTCTCGGCAACCGCTTCCCCTCCGCCCGCCTCGGCGACGCGCTGAACAACCGGGTGTTTCGGGATACGATGCGCGTCCTGGGCGAGGCGATTCGCCAGGCGAAGGCCGAAGTCGCCCGCAACAACGGCTCCAGCAGCGTCTACCAGCGCCACCTTCTCACGTACGGCCTCCTGGGGGACCCAGCCACCCGCATCGCGATGGCCGACCGGCCGGAGTTCAGTATCACATCGCAAAACATTCGCACCCGTCCGGAGCGCCCCGTTCCGTCGGACCCGCTCGACGTCGAGGTGACCGTCGAGAACTTCGGGCTCGTGCCGCGCGACAGCGTCGACCTGCAGTTTTCCTGGAATCGGCCCGACGGGCGGCAGGTGCAGCGCGACGTGCGCCTGTCTCGCTTTGCCCTTCAAACGACCGTTCCGTTCGACTTCTCGCTCGACGACCAGGCCGTCGGCACCAATACGTTCGAAGCGACGGCCGACCCGACGGATACCTACAGCGAGGTTCTGGAAACGAACAACCGGGCGAGCCGCGAGCAGATTGTCTTCGACACCGGCCTGGCCCTGATCTTTCCCTTCGACGCCGGCGTCGTCGCCACTCGCACGCCCCGCCTTCGTGTCAATGTCCTCCAGCAGTCCGCCACCAGCAACCGAATCGAGTTCCAGATCGACGCGAGCCCGTCCTTCGACTCGCCGGAGTTGCAGGCGACCACGCTGCAAACGTCGGACACTGTGGTCGACTGGACGCCTGCTCCCCTGGCGGAGGGCACGACGTACTACTGGCGGGCCCGGCTGGCGGGAGAGGCGGAGAGCGCCTGGAAGGAAGGGGCGTTTACCGTCCGCACCGACGCCGATACCGACGGCGTCACTGCGTGGCTTCAGCAAGGGCCGCTCTTTCAGGAGAACGAACAGACGCGCCTGCTGCGCGAAAACCAGCAGTGGGCGTTCGACGAGTTTAACGTCTCCGTCGAAGCGTTCTCCGAGCGCGGAGGGGGCGGAGATCCGTACGGCTTTGCCGTGAACGCGGCAAACCGGTACGCCTACCTCAGCTTCGGATTCAGCGTGCTGGTTCTCGACGGGCAGGCGGCCACGGTGGAGGCGTCGGAGAATTTCCCGACCTACAACCTCGCCGATCAGTACGTCGAGGAGAACGGCGAACAGCAGGAAGCGGCCGACTCCCTACGCGCCTTTTTGGACCGCCGGGTCCAGACAGGCGACTACGTGTTCGTTCGTACCCGGCATCTGGCCCGTCGGGGCCCGTCGGAGATCGACAACGAGGTCCAGACGCTCTTCGAAAATCTCGGCTCTGGGGATGCCCCCGGGGCGCCGTACACGACGGCCATCGACACGATCACGTACAATCACCTCTGGACGCTAAAGGCAAGAAAGGGGGACCCGGAGGCGACTCGTGAACGCGTCTCTCCCCCCGGCGAGGCCAGCGACGTGCGCGCCATCACCCTGGAGACGGAGCAGCCGTTTCCGTTTCCATCGGGCACAACGCGCACGCGCCGCATCGGTCCGGCCCAGCAGTGGGGCACGCTCCGCTGGCAGGCGTCGGGCGCCGAGTCGGCGCGGGCACGTATCGACGTTCTGGCGCCGCAGGACTCCTCCGTTTTGATTTCCACGTCGGGGCTCTCCGGCCAGCAGGACCTGTCCTCGATCGACGCCACCACGCACCGGACGCTGCTTCTGCGGGCGACGCTCACCGACTCGACGCGTCGCGAGGCACCGCAGCTGGAGGAGTGGAGCGTCG
>CAKZLV010000152.1 GCA_937127285.1 uncultured Bacteroidota bacterium | reverse complement strand
CGAGAACGCCGGCCGACACATCCGGGGTCATCTACGTCCGTTATTGCAAACAAATTTGTTTGTGATGCTCTCTGGCTGAAACGGAGGCCAGCCCCTCCGGCGCGTCCCTTTGCTACCTCCCGCCCAGCTCGGCGCGCGATGTCACCCACACTGGGGCCATCCCTATGGGGAAAGCAGTGTACGTCCCGACGCAGCAGCGCCTGATTCGGTGGCGGGAGGGGGGAATGGCGACCTGGAAGCGGCCGTTTTTGCTGTGGTTTTCAGCGCGAAGTGCCGTCTCCATCTAGCGTCCGGCCGGTCCTTGTCTGCCCGGCCACGGGGCCGCGCGGCCCTGGGGATGGCCGGCGGAGACAAGTCCGGCGCCCGGCAGCGGCATGGGGACGGGACCGGAGTTGTCGCGGCGCCCAGACCTTACAGTACTCACGATACCGGGGAGAGCGCGACAAGGGCGTGGTGAGCCCCGTACGTCGGTGCGGGGAAGGTCAGGAGGCGATGCGGGAGGCCTCCCGGGCACGTCACGATTTCAACGCGGACGCCGGCCGGCCTGTCAACCAGTCCGCCAGATGTCCGGTGACGGTTGGATGGTGCAGCAGGTCGAAGTGGCTGACGCGCGGGACGATGCGATGCGAGGCATTTCGGCAATCCGGGTGCCGATTGAGCGCGCTGGAGACCGGAACCAGCCCGTCGCCCACCTGCTCGGAGGCTACCGAGTCCGGCGCGAGGTCGCCGCCTACGTACAGACAGCGCCCCGACGGCGGGGCGGCCGGAAGCCCCCCGCTTGAGCTTCCGACGTGTGCGGCGTCGGTCTCTGCAGCGGCGCCCCGCCGAAGGTCGCGAATGCCGCGACTCCGCAGGCCCGTCAGCGCCGTAAAGGGCCGGGTGAACCGGCTCCACCCGAGGCACCGCTCCACCCAGGCCCCAATCTGTTCCAGCGGTGCGCCGTGGTGCGGGGTGCCGAGATAGATGACGTCGCGTACCTGACCCGGCCACCGGGCGGAGGTCTGTTGGGCGGCAGCGAGCGCGGTGCGCACCACGAGTCCGCCCATGCTGTGGGCCACCATCACGAAGTGCGGCTCCTGAGGCGCGCGTTCGGTGATCGCTTCGAGATGCCGAGAGAGCCGGCGGCCGTTCGCTACTACGGGCCGGCCGGTGTTGTAGCGTGCCAGGAGGGGCGTTCCGCTGACCGCTTCCGATAGGGCGTCGACGTGGCCGGTGCGGCCGGCTGCCGCCATCCAGTTCCGGTCGTCGAGGCACAAACCGTGGACAAACACGATGACGGGACCGTCAATGGCGGCACCGTCAATGGCGGCATTTGGAGGAAGCGGCGATCCGTCGGCGGTGCGGAGGGAGAAGGAGCGGGCGAGCGGGTTTTCGGTTTCCGCGAGATGATCCCCCAGGACGCCGTTGAGAGCGGAGAGAAGGCGGCGCCGAGGTTCCGATCGAGATTTCGGATCTGGCGGCAGGGCGGATTCGGTGGCCCGTTCCATCCTCTGCAGCACGGTCGCCATCCCGAATCCGGAGGCCCCCGCCACCCGTCGAATCGTCCGGTAGATCCAGCCCGTGAGGCCGCGCGTCGGCTGCACCGGACCGTCCGAGGCAAGGCGAAGGGCGGACAGCACCGCGCCGTGCACGCCTTCCGCCAGGTGTGCGGCCTCAATGGTCGCTTCGGTCGCAAGTTGGATGGTCCCGCGCAGATCGGGATGGGGGCGAACCGAAGCCGGCGTGCATGGCTGCCGGGAAGGAGATGTCTTCGGCGCGTGCGGGGACGACGACATCGGGGGAGACCGAACCAAGGGCGGGATGTTCGAGAGCCGCGGCAGGGAGAACCCCGGCGCCCGTGCTACCGGCCGGTTGCGGATCCAGTTTCCACCACATCTGCGTCCGTTGGACTCACGGCATCGTACCGCTCGACGAACGCGTCGAGGCGGGTGGGATCGTCGGCTCCGGGAAGAGGCCGGGTGGCGGTCGTGCACGCGGTCTCCACGCCGAGTTTGGCACAGACGAGATCGGTTGCGGCCTCTGCCATTTGTCGATAGGTCGTCAGCTTTCCTCCGACGACGCTCATGAAGTTGTCGACTCCGTCCGCCGCGTGGTCGAGAACGAAGTAGCCCCGCGAAATTCCGCGTCGGCCCGTTCCTTCTTCGTCCGGTGCGTACAGCGGCCGGACGCCCCACCAGGTTCGCACGGCCGGGGCATCCGCAACGGCGGGCAGCATCTTCGCGCACTCGCGCCGGCACGTCTCGACCTCTGCGTCTGCCTTCTCGTACGCATCCGGGTTGGAGACGGGAACGCTGGTCGTCCCCAGCACCACCTCGCCGGCGTGCGGCACGATGATATCGCCATCGTCTGGATCTCGGCACCGGTTGAGAACCGGCCCGAGGCCATCCGACTCGACGGAGATCATCACGCCACGGGAAGGAGCCATCTCGACGGCTACCCCCGCCATCGATGCAACGGCTCCCGCCCACGCCCCGGTTGCGTTGATGACGTACCGGGGCGTCACCGATGCGTCGACGGCACCGCCCAGAACAGCTTCCGCAACGCGTCCGCTTTCGACGACGAGGTCTTCGAGCGGGGCGTGAGGGTACACCGCGCCCCCATGCGCCTCGGCATCGGCGGCGTTGGCCGCGCAGAGGCGAGAGGGATACACCACGCCGTCCGGAACCGAGAGGGCACGCTCGACCCGTGGAGAGAGACCGGGGACGCGGCGGCGAGCTTCGGCCCCGCTGAGCGGGCGCGTCTCGATCCCGATCTCGCGGCAGGCGGCGCGCTTCTGCTCGAAATAGTCCGGATCGTCTTCGGGCAGTTGCACGAACAATCCGCCCCGATCGTCGATGCACGCCCCGGCGATGGAGCGCAGCACCTCGTTTTCCGCGATGCATTCTTCGGCCCCCGTCCGGTCGGCCTCGGCATAGCGCGCGCCGCTGTGCAAGAGCCCGTGCGAGCGGCCGGAGGTTCCGCCGGAAAGTCCCGTGCGCTCAGCAAGCGTCACGTCGACCCCGCGCAGGGCGAGGTCGCGGGCAATGCCCGTGCCCGTTGCCCCACCGCCAATGACCAATGCCGTGGTATCGTGCCCCATGGAGAAGAGAAAATGGAGAAGAGAAAGAGTCGGGAAAGGGACCGCTGGAGACGTGCTGCGCTGCAACCGTCCCCGCTCGAGAGTGACTCTCCAAGCTAGGGATAGGTAGCCGCCTCGATTCGCCTTGTTCGACCCCTGCCCGATATGAAACACACCCTTCACACGACGAGGGAATCGCCGAAATCGTCAGGGCGAGAACGGATGGGGAGGATGCCCGCGAAGACCCGCTCCCGGGCGTGATCTCCCTGGGTCTCCGTACCTCCAGCAGCCGCTGGCACCGACGGACGGACTCGCTCTGCGTTGCGGGTTGACGTGCACTGCGGGTTGACGTGCCGATGTCTCCCCACCGATAGCCATGCGGGCCTTCCCGATACCCCGTCTCCCGATACCCCGGCTCCCGGTCCCCGAGCGGCGAGAGGAAGGGTCAAGGATCGATGATGTACCGCCATCCCCCACCTGCCATCGCACCGCCGACGAATCCCCCGACGCCGTCTTTCCAGGGCAGCTGCAGAAGAAGCAGTCCGTCGCTCTCAACGCCCTGATTCAGCGTGGCTACAAACAGGGCGGCGGCCCCAACCAGCGTCCCGGCCAGCAGGCCGGATATGAGGCCCGCGTCGCGGCGGGACAGCGCAAACCGGGCCGTCGCCCATCGCGTGGCCTCGTTCCACAGGGCCACCCCCACACCGCCGAGTAGCGCGTGGAGAACGACCCAGCGAATCAGGTGAGGCTCCCGGAGGAGGCCGGGACCGAGGTGCTGGAGGAGCGCGAAGACCCCGCCGCCAACGGCGCCGCCTACGCCGGATGTTAGAATGCGGCAAAGGGAGGAAGGCGATGATACCTGGCGGCGAAACCGCCGTTCTGGACGCCGCTCTGAACGTCTGGTCGCATTTTCGCTATCCATCGTTTGGTCGCATTTGTAGGCAGGACTGATGCAGTCCGCCCCTGAGTGGGTATGATTCCGCAAGTGGTTATTCGGCACCGGCCGTCTACCGATGGGCCTCTACGGGGGGGAGGCCGCCACCGGGTTGCAACGTGGGCCGCCGACGCGGCAGGAGACGCGCTCACTGTCCAAATTTCATTCAAGCCGCCTAACGGGCGGATTTGGAGACCGAGCCCGCCTTCGACTGAGGCGCCCTGTTCGTCGAACACCGGCCTTGCACGATGGGCGGCGCAAGCACGATGGGCGGCGCAAGCACGATGGTGCCGATCAGCAGTGCTGCGAGAAGCTGTGCACGAGCGAACACGCGATAGGAGTGTGCAGCAGTCGCGCGGAGGACGCAATCCGGCGAGGCAAGACATGGGGGCACGCAACCGCGTCCAGCTAGAGAACAACGAGAGACAGGGTTTCGGGATGGAGGTTAGTCGGTGTCGGCCAGCCGGATAGTCACGCCGACGGTTGGCTGCAGGAAGGTCGTCCGCGAGCGGCGAACGTCCAACTCGCTGCGATCGAGCTCGCCGTTGCCATTTTGGTCGCTGAGCGCCCCTTCGGCGAGGTACTCCGCCTCCTGGCCCAGCAGGTACTGCACCCCGAGGTGCAGGTCCACCCGGCGCAGGGTCTTGGCCGGCTTGTCCTGCCGGAACACCTGAATGTCGACGCCTGCCCCGACCCCGCCGCTGAGCGCAAAGTCGTCGAAGTTGGTGGAGCTGGCGACGTCGTCATCGAGATCGCCGTCGAAGCCGCTCTCCTCGATGCGGGAGCGGGTGAAGAGGTACTTGAAGCCGGCCAGAGCCTCTGCGTACGGGCGAAACCGACCGGTCCGGGGCTGGAGGCGAGCCGTCAGATGCGTCTCCAAGACGTTGTTGCTGGTCGATACCTCGACCGGCACGCGCGGACCGACCGTGGAGCTAAACGGCACATCCTCTTCGACGTGGCCGTAGCCGAAAAATCCGAGGTCGAGGCTGATCAGCACCGGGCTCGGGTCGACCCATGCGCCGAGGGAGAGGCGCAGGCCGCCGCCGGTGCCGACGTTGTCGCGAAGGCCGCCGAGCGGGATGCCGCCGATGAGCCCGCCGCTCACCTGACTGGCAATCTCAGGCTCATCGGACGTTTCGGCCGAGCTCTGGAGGACCGGTGCATCCTGGGCTGCGGCGGGCGGGGCCGCCGGCACGGCGACGACCGCCAGCAGGAGAAGGGTGGCGAGCACGACCTTCAAGAATGGGACGCGAAGGGGGGAGAAGCGAGCAGCCGAAAACATGACAGCACAGATCCGTGTATTGGAATCGAGACGACGGCCCGCCGCCGGAGATGCAGCGTCGGGAGATGCGGCGCCGGCGACGTAGGCCCTGGTGTCCATCATTGCGCGACGTTGAATGGGAGCCTCAACGGGGAGTTTGGCCGGTTCGATGGGCGTAAAATGCGGTCGGTGAGCGTTGATGGCGCCGGACGGGCGTAGCGACGACGGGCGGGAACCGAGGAGCGGGAACCGAGGAGCGGGAACCGAGGACGGACGGCGCGACTGGGTCCAAGACGGCCGGATACAAGCCTGTGCGGGTCGTTCCTACAGCGCGAACACCCGGCCCTGCCCCCGAAGAGGCTTCGTTCGGAGAGACTTCTTTCTGGAGCCGGCGGCAGGAGCAGGCCAGCCCCTGGCCCGTCGCGTGGATCCAGAAGCAGCATGGGGCGAGGACGGAGCGTCAGCAAGCCGCGCGGCCGAGGAGGGCTCCGGGAAAAACCTTGGTGAGCGCTCTCCCGGCTTCGGGTCCAGTAGCAAATGACGACGCCCATCCGGTCATTCTCACGCTCATCGGACGCCGCTTTGGTCTCTCCGCGCCGCCCCCTACACTGGTGGGAGGGACCTCGGCGGACACGGGAGATCGGCATCGTATCGTGCCGGTCCGTCTGGGAGCCGCCTCGTTCCCCTGTGCCTCGACGACAAGATCTGATAAAGCAGATGACCCGGACGCGCGCCTACTGGCTGTGTCAAATTGTGGGCTGGACGTTCGTCGCCGGCCTCAGTCAGGTCACCCATCCGCAGAACTGGGCCCCGGGCGAGGTCCAGACGACCCTGCTCACGTGGGTCCTCGGAGCCGCGGTCGCCATTGGGCTTACCCACGCCTTCCGGATCGTTGCCCACCGGCGCGGCTGGACCCGCCTGTCGATCCGGCAGGTCATTCCCCGCGGCCTTGCGGCCTCCGTCGTGCTCGGGGTGCTGAGTGAGGGAGCCCGAGCCGGACTCGTTGCTTCGGGTCTGCTGCGCCTCACCGCCAACGACCGGGCGAGTGCGTCCTTGGCGACAAATGTCATCGGCGATATGACTGTGATGGGCGTATGGGTCGCGATCTACTTCGGCGTGCATGCCGCCTGGAACTATCGGCAGGCCGAGGTCGACCGCTGGAAGCTTCAGGCCGACGCCGAGACGGCTCGCCTCGAAGCCCTCAAGCTGCAGCTCAACCCGCACTTCTTCTTCAACTGCCTCGCCAGCGTGCGCGCACTCATTCGGGAAACCCCGCGCCGGGCCAAGAAGATGGTGGCCCGCCTGGCGCGCCTGCTCCGCCGGACGCTGCAGGCCGGCGAGGAAAAGACGGTGCCGCTGCAGGAGGAACTCTCCACCACCGAAACCTACCTGCAGCTCGAAAAGGTGCGGTTTGAGGACCGCCTGGAGTGGGACGTCGACGTCAGCGAGGCGGCCTCCGGCCGGCCGGTGCCGTTCCTCTTGGTGCAGACCCTCGCCGAAAATGCCGTCAAGCACGGGATCGGCCGGTGCCGGGACGGGGGAACGATCTCGATAGAAGCGGACGTGGTCGAGGCCGACGCAGCCGGGCGTTCAGGGACTGCAGACGAAGGCCCTCTCCGCCTGCGGGTCACCAACCCGGGCCGGATCGACGAGGACGGCCCGAGCCGCGGACACGGTAGGGGACTGGCCAACGCTCGGCAGCGGCTCCGCCTCCTGTTTGGAGACGAGGCCTCGCTGCACCTGCGCCAGAGCGGGCCGGAGACGGTTGCCGCGACCGCCTCGATTCCCCGAACTACTTCTGCTCAACCGGGCGGGGACGGCCGGCCGGCGTCGCCGCGTGCAACCACCCTTTCCAACGAGGGGAAGAGGGAAAGAGGCGTCGCCGCACCGTTCGACCATTCGGAGGCCCAGTCTCAACCCAGAGCCCCTGGCGTGTCGCCCCCGTCCGGCTCATCAACCCCGACGGAGAACCTAACGGACGGCTTGCCCGCGCCGGCCGCACATCGACCTTCTGAAGAGGAGGATGAAGGGGAGGCCGTTCGCCTGTGGAGCGGCTCCCCGTCCTACTGGTTGTGCCAGGGGGCCGGATGGGGAAGCCTCATCATTCTTGCTGCGATGGGTTCAGACTCAATCTGGGGCCAGTCGTGGAGCGGAATCGTCATCGAACTGGCGTCCGTATTTGCCATTCTGGGGGGGATGGGCATCGGAATTACACATGCCGCCCGCGTTTATGCGAAGAAGCA
>CAKZLV010000151.1 GCA_937127285.1 uncultured Bacteroidota bacterium | reverse complement strand
TCAACTTCGGCGCCATCGGCGGGCCGCTCTTCTGCGGGTGGCTGGCCGAGTCCGGCGTCGGCTTTTTGGGACTGGCGGCCAACTGGCACGCCGGCTTCTCGCTGGCCGGGTTCGGCATGGTGGCCGGCCTGATCAGCTACCAACTCGGGCATCGCTACCTCGGCACCGCCGGCCTCCTGGACACCGACGAGTCCCCGGAAGCGCTCTCCGCCAAGACGCGGAACTTCTATCTCCTCGCCGCCGCGGCGGGGCTCACCATCGCTGCCTTCGGGTACCTGATGAGCACCGGGGTGCTGGGCCTGTCGCTCCAGACGCTCGCGCAGTACCTCGGCTACCTCTCCGTGGGCATCACGGTGGCCTTCTTCGCCTACATCATCTTCCTCGGCGGCCACACCGCCGAAGAGCAAAAACGCCTGGGGGTCATCTTCTGGCTCTTCATCCTGGCCGCCCTCTTCTGGAGCGGGTTCGAGCAGGCCGGATCCTCCATGAACCTGTTCGCGAAAGACCTCACGGACCGTACCGTCATGGGAACGCTGATCCCGGCCAGTACGCTCCAGCTCATCAACCCCCTGTTCATCGTCCTCCTCGCCCCCCTCTTCGGCAGTCTGTGGACCTGGCTGGCGACGCGGAACGCCAACCCGTCGATCCCGGCGAAATTTGCCCTCGGCCTCTTCGGGCTCGGCGCCGGGTTCTTCGTCCTGTCGTGGGGCGCAGCCAATGCCTCTCCGCAGAGCCCGGTCTCCCCGTCCTGGCTCGTGGTAACCTACTTCCTCCACACATGCGGAGAGCTCTGCCTCTCGCCCGTGGGCCTGTCCTCGATGACCAAGCTCGCCCCCGAAAACCGGGTCGGGCAGATGATGGGCATCTGGTTCGTCGCCACCGCCCTCGGCAACCTCTTTGCCGGACTCGCGGCCGGCCTCGGCCTGGAAGGACTGGGCCCGTCGAGCCTGTTCGGCACCGTCGCCATCGTGATGGGCGCCGGCGGCATCGTCGCCCTCCTCGCCGCTCCGCCCGTCCAGCGGCTGATGGGCGACGTGAAGTAATTGTCAGATGTGGGGGCGGATCGAACGGCCTGGGAACTACGGGGCACGGCGATGAGAGCAGCACGATGCATCGCGCCGCTCTCCGATCCCGCCGTCCGATCTCGGCCTTCATACCCCGACCTTTATCCCCCCTATGCCCCCGGCTGGAACCGGTCCCGTTCCGGCCTCCGGCCGTCCGTTCATCGCGTCGTCCATCACCGCGTCCCGCACCGCCTATCGACGACCGCGATCCTCCGTTATTCTCGTCCCGTCGAGCCGAAGCCGCCACGGCCGCGAACGGTGTCTTCGAGGGGGCTGCGCTCTTCCCACTGGACGCGGGCGTGGCGGGCCACGACCATCTGCGCGATGCGCGCTCCTCGCTCGACGGTGAAGGCCGCCTCGCCGTGATTGATCAAGAGCACCTTGACCTCCCCGCGGTAATCGGCATCGATCGTGCCGGGGCTGTTCAGAACCGTCACGCCGTGCCGGTAGGCGAGTCCGCTCCGCGGACGGATCTGGGCCTCGTATCCTTCGGGAAGGGCGATCTGCAGGCCCGTGGGGATCAGGGCGCGGCGGCCGGAAGAGAGAACGACCGGGTCGTCGGCCGCAACGGCCGCGCGCAGGTCGAGGCCGGCGCTGAAGTCGGTTTCGTGTGCCGGCAGGTCGAGTCCGTCGGCGTGCGGGAGGCGGGAGACGGGAACGGCAATGCTCATGGTAGGGGGTCGAGGAAGAGAAAAGGGACGTCGACGGGTGCGGGACGCCGTCGCGGCCCCACCCGTGAGGGCGCACTGGGGCGACGACGGTTCCCTCCAAATGGATGCACTCCAATGTACCAACCCCGCTTCCGTCTTCCGAACGCGGTCCTCCGAATTCCCCTCGAAAGGAGCGCAGCACGCCGAAGGGGGCGAAGAGAGAGCCCCAGGCATCGCCACCTACCGTCTACTGCCGGCGGGAGGGGCCGGCGGCTCCCGGCCGGACGGCGGGTCGTGCTTTACCGACCATCTTGATCGAATTCCGTTCATCACCAGGCTCTGCCATGTCTCTTTCGCGTCCAGCTCCGGCCAAAATCAACCTGGGGCTTCACGTCCTTCGCAAGCGCAGCGACGGCTACCACGACGTCGAGACCGTCTATCACCGGATCGGCTGGCAGGACACGGTGTCGGTGGAGGCGGCAGACGGACTCTCGATGACCTGCAGCGATCCCGATCTTCCCACGGGCGACGACAACCTCTGCCTCCAGGCCGCCCGCCGGCTGGCGGCGGCGTTCGACGTCGACCGCGGGGCCGCCATCCACCTGGAGAAGACGCTGCCCGTCGGGGCCGGGCTCGGCGGCGGGTCGAGTGACGCGGCCGCCACGCTGCGGCTGCTCACAGAACGCTGGGGCCTTGAGGCCGACGACGACACGCTGATGAACCTGGCCGCGCAGATCGGATCGGACGTGCCGTTTTTTCTCTGGGACGAACCGGCAGCGTACGCCACCGGGCGAGGGGAGGCGCTGGAATCGATCTGCACGGCGGACGGCACCCCGTTTCGGCTCGACGCGACGATCGTGCTCGCCGTCCCGCCCGTCGGGATGGCCACGCCGGAGGCCTACGCGATGGTCGTCCCCGACGACGTGGACCGCCCCGCCTTGAAGCCGCTCGTCGCCTCGGGCGACCTCGGCCGCTGGCGATCGGAGCTCGTCAACGACTTCACCGAGCCGATCGCCGATCGCTATCCGGCGGTCGACGCCGCCCGCAACGTGCTGCACCAGCAGGGGGCGGACTACGTCTCGCTCTCCGGATCGGGAAGCGCGGTCTACGGCCTGTTCACCTCTCCCCGCCAGGCACAGGCCGCCCGCCAAACCGCCGATCGCGAAGGATACCGGACGTGGCTGGGCACGGCGTAGGGGGAGGCTTGGCGGGGATAGGAGGAGGTGTGGAGGGACGGGGGCAACATCCGTTCATGCACCCATCCTTCCGACGTCCCCACCCGAACGGAGCATGCGGAGTTCGTGGGACGCATCACCGATACCGCCGGGCCGTTCCGGCAGCGTTCGGGCAGCAAATAAAGCGGCAAACGTCAAAGCCCGGACCGGCGTCGCCGCCGGTTCCGGGCTTGGGGGGAAGGGCGATCGGTTGCGGGCTCCGCCGTCGTTCTGGGGGCCGCGCTTCGAATACCGGTGTCAGATGCGGGAGTAGTGCTGCCCGCCTTCTTCTTCGTCCTCCTCTTCCTCCTCGTCGTCGCTGACCATGTAGTCGTCCATAGGAACCTCCATGTAGGCCATGAGCCAGTCGAGGGCCCACACCTGCTTTTCGATGCCGTCCCAGTCGTAGTCCTCGACCCGGTCGGCCACGCTTTCCCAGTCGACCGTCCAGTCCTTGTAGACGTGGAAAGAGAACTGGTGGTCTTCCGTCTCGAAGTAGATGGCCCCCTCCTCCGGGTCGTAGATGGACTCCGCCCCTCCGTCCTCGCGAGCCATTTCGGCGGCCATCACGACCAGCGGGACCTTGAAGCGGTAGTCCATCTCGTGGACCCGCTTCGCCTGGCTGTTCAGGAAGTTGGCAAGGGTTGCGCACCCGTCGCTCACCTCCATGGCTGCGCGGGCGGCTTCGCGCGTGGATGGGTCGGCCTCGATTTTATCCAGCGCAGCTTCGACCAGGGGCCAGACTTGAACTGGCTCCTCGTTCTTCGTCGTGTTCTCTTTTCGCGGGATGGTAACGGTGCGCTCCTCAATAGTCACGGGTCTATACTCCTTGATTGTGAAACCGATCGGCCCGAAGCCGACGACTGCCAGACGGCCCGGTTCACCCACCGACCGCCGGCAAATGTGAACGTTCAATGCGACCAAAAGTGCAACGGCGTTGAACCAGCCCCCGAAAGACGGGTGCCGCCTGTACCGACCGTTGGCGCAAATGTTACGTTTTGTGACACCTGTTTCTCCCCGGCACGAGGCGGAGCGGGGGCGCTCCAACGGCCTACGCGTCCGGGTCGTCTGCCTCCAGTTCGGACTGCAGGTCCAGCGCCGCATCGACCAGGTCGTCCTCCAGGTCGGTCAGTTCATCGTGCTGGCCGACGTACTGGCGCATCGCGTCCGCCAGGTCGGACTCGCGCGTCACGACCGTGCGTCGCTTGCGCTCGGCGGGGTCGACGGTTCGTTCGATGGCGGCGATCTTGTCGGCCCCCTCCAGCGCGGTGCGAATGCGGCCGGGGTCGACCTGGGCGATCTGCGATTCGGCAACGTGGTAGCGAACGCGCACGATCGCGTCGGTCACGTCCACGCCGTCGAGCGCGTCGAGGATCTTCTGCGTCGGGTCCTCGGTCTCCCGCGCATCGACGTGTACGGCGACGAACGGGCGCGCCGGCGTCTCCACAAACCGGACGCGGGTGCGCGACCCGGCCGGTGCTGCGGATCCGGAGGCCGAGGCATCCCGATTCGAAGCGTCCCGGTTCGAGGCGTCTCGATCCATGGTGTCTCGATCCGCAGCCTTCCGATGGCCGGCGCCGGCCCCTGGGCGTCCGGCCTCGATATCAGCCACGTAAAACCCTTTCTCTTCGTCTCGTTCCTTGAAGGTCACCCGCTCGATGCTGCCCGCATAAACCACGGGGGGGTGCCCGTCCGGATTTCGGTTCTGGGGGTGGTGGATGTGGCCGAGCGCCACGTAGTCGATGGGCGCCACCGCCAGCTGCCCGACGGTGAACTTCGGCTCCGACGAGATGAGGCTCGTTCGCTCCGATCCCGCCATGACGGATCCCTGAACCGTGACGTGCCCGCCGAGCACAGTCGGCCGATCCGGGGAGAGCGGCACGTCGTCGCCGCCCGCCGTCACGCCCATCTGTTCGGTGCGGACGTCGTCGGCCCGGCGCTGGACGTATTCGACGTAGCGTTCCTCGATGAACTGCCGGAGCGCGTCCGGTTTCATCTTGCGGTACTCGTCCTTCGTCAGGATCTGGCTGCGGATCGGCCAGGGGAGCGGGATAAACTGCAGCGGGCCGCTTTTCGTCTCGATGACGCGAACGGCCGGCTCCGGCTTGCGGAAGAAGTGGACGTCGCCGTCGAGGTATTCGAAGATGTCGAGCGACGACGCCCGCCCGAAGGTAACCGGATGGTCGTGGTTGCCGACGACGAGGATGATCGGAATATCCGCATCTGCGATCGGCTGCAGGCACTCGGCGAAGATCTTCTGCTGGGTCGGCGTCGGGTCGGCGGTGTGGTAGGCGTCGCCGCAGAAGAGGAAGGCGTCGATGTCTTCATCGAGCGCTTGCTCGACCACGAACTCGAACGAACGCCGAACGTCCAGCAGGCGCGTGTTGAGCCCCGTCTCCGAGTCGCGCCGCCCGTACGTCTTAAAGCCGAGGTGGATGTCGGCCGTGTGAAGCAGTCTCATGGGCGCAGTGTCGCGGTTCGAGGTTGGACGGCCGAAGGAGGGTTCCCGGGCCGTCGCCGTTTGGCCGTCGCCAGTCGCCATTCGAAATTGGTCCTACCAGCCCAGCCCGTCCTGCTGGGTGCGGGAGGTGTCGCCGGCCACTTCGGGCGGGCCGTAGGGTTCGACCATGCGGAAAGAAGTTTCGGGCAGAGACACGGAGTCGGATTCGGCCATGCTGCGGTAGAAATCCCCCACCAGGAGGAGGGCCGTGTGGGCGCCCTGCCCCCACCAGTTCGTCCGGAAGGCGAGGCGCTGGTCGTTGAAGCCCACCCAGCAGCCGGTCACGAGGTTCGGATGCATGAGCATAAACCAGGTGTCGGCCGCATTCTGCGTCGTTCCGGTCTTGCCGGCCAGGTCGTAGTTGCCGAGCTGGAACTGCGACCGGATGCGCACGCCCGTCCCGTAGTCGATCACGCCGCGCATCATGTCGACGACCGTATAGGCGCTCTTCTCCGACAGGGCCTCCGTCGGGGTCGGATTCGCCTCGTAGAGCACGTTGCCGTAGCGGTCCTCGATGCGGGTGACGGCGACGGGCTCGTTGTAGAGTCCGCCGTTGGCGAGCGTCGAGTAGGCGCTCGCCATCTCCAAGAGCGTCACGTTGCTGGTGCCGAGGGCGATGGAGGGCACCTCGGCCAGTTCGCTCTTGATGCCCATGCGGTTGGCGTAGGTCGCCACCGTGCTGGGGTTGATCTCCAGGGCCACCCGAGCGGTAATCGTGTTTTTCGACCGGGCAAGGCCCTGGCTCAGCGTCAGCATCTGGCCGCTGGATCCGCCGAAGTTGCGGGGGCTCCAGGTCGTGTCCGCCCCGGTGTCTTCATACACGAAGGTGCTGTCGCGGAACCGGTCGTACGGGCTGTAGCCGTTGTCGATGGCCGCCGTGTAGGTGAAGGGCTTGAACGTCGAGCCGGGCTGGCGCTTGGCAATCGCGACCTTGTCGTACTTGTCCGTCTGAAAGTCGCGCCCCCCGATCCACACCTTCACGTGGCCGTTGTTGGGGTCGAGCGAGACGAACCCGGCTTCCAGGCGCGTCTGGATGGACCGCAGCGAGTCGATGAAGGTCTCGTTGCCCCGCAGCTGGCCGACGGCCTCGGTTTCGGTCAGGCCCTGATCGCGCAACGACCGGTAGCGATCCGTCGACCGGATCCAGTCTCGGATGATCTGAGGATGGGTGTCCCACCAGTACGCGAAGGGCTGGTAGTCTTCGCCCGGTTCCTGGTTGGCGTAGGCGTCGAAGCTCTTGCCGAAGACCTCCATCGACCGGTTGCTCCACTCGTAGCCGACCACCTTTTGCAGGCCCTCCATCTGCCGCTCGACGCTCGCGCGGGCCATGGCCTGCAGCTCGGAGTCGAGCGTCGTGTAGACGCGCAGGCCGTCGGAGTAGAGGTCGCGGCCGTTCTTCTCCGCCCAGTCGGCCATCCAGTTGCGCACGTACTCCGCGAAGTAGGGGGCGAGGCTGGCGTGCAGCTCGGCCGAGTGGTAGGTGGCGTCGACCGGGTCGTCGCGGTGCGTCTGATAGAAGGACGCCTTCAGGAAGCCCCGCTTCACCATCTGGCCGAGGACCACGTTGCGCCGCGCCTTCGCGTTCTCGGGGTTGCGAACGGGGTTGTAGAAGGAGGTGGCCTTCAAGAGGCCGATGAGCGTGGCCGCCTGCAGCGGGTCCAGGTCGTGGGCCGCCGTCCCGAAGTACGTCCGTGCCGCCGCCTCGATGCCGAAGGCGTTGCTGCCGAAGCTGACCGTGTTGAGGTACATCTCGACGATCTCGCGCTTCGTGTAGCGCCGCTCCAGCTCGACGGCGGTCACCATCTCCTTCAACTTGCGTTCGATGGTGATTTCGCGCCCGACCTGCTCGTTGTACAGGTTGCGCGCCAGCTGCTGCGTGATGGTGGACGCGCCGCGCAGGTTGCCGGTGAACAGGTCGAACACGGCGGCGGCGATGCCCTTCAGGTCGACCCCCCAGTGGCGGTGGAAGCGGTGGTCTTCGGTGGCGATGAGCGCGTGGACGGCGTGCGTCGAGATGCTGTCGTACGGCAGCCAGGACCGGTTCTGCCGGGCGTAGCGGGCCAGTTCTTCGCCGTCGGCCGTGTAGGCAACGGTGGCGAGCTGGACGGTCGGGTTCTCGAGCCGCTGGGTCGACGGCACGTCGTCGGTAAGCGTCCAGATCCAGAGGCCGAGGCCCAGCGTGCCGATCAGCAGCGTGCCGACGAGGAGCGACAGGACGTAGGCGGCCTGGGCCTTCTCGGGACTCGACAGCCGGTCGTGAAACCAGCCCCGCAGCCCCGACGGGCCGTCGTCATCGGGCTGCCCGTTGGACGGCGATGTCTGGCCGCGCTCGGCGGCCGTCTTCTGGAAGTAGTCTTCCAGTTCTTCTTCCGAGTAAGACCACTCAGACATAGAGACGAAGGACTGCGCAGGAAGGGCGAGCGGGCGATCGGGCACCCGTCGGACCGCACCGGGCGTCGTAGGGCATCCAAAAGGTAGGGCATCCAAAAGGACGGCATCGAGAACGACCCCGGGCGTCGGCGCGAGGCTGCCCGATCTCACAACTCCGTCGCTTCAATGCTGTCCGCGCGCGTACCGTTCCACGTGCAGAGGTGGACGCCGTCGGCGTCGAGGCGCCCGAAGGTGCGGTCGTTGAACCAGGTCCCCGTGTTCAAATACGCCCCGGATGCGTCTTCGCCGGCCGCCGGGACGTCCAGGGTGGGCACGTGGCAATGGCCCATCACCACCAGATCGTCGTCCCCGGCGAGCCGCGCCCGTGCGGTGCGCCGGAGGGCGGCCACGAGGTCGGGGTCCGGCTCGTCGTGGCGAACGGCATCGCTGACCCAGCGGGCCAACCCGAGGCCGGCATCGGCCGGAAGCAGCGACCGGTACAGGCGGCGAGACAGCGGGTGGCGCAGAAGAGGACGAAGAGCAGGGTAGAGGCCGTGGGCCGATCCAACTGCGTCGCCGTGCTCGATGTGCACCTGCACGCCGTGATGAACGGCATCGACCGATTCCACGACGTCCACGCCCACCTCCGTCCGGAAGTAGTCTCGGTGCCAGAGGTCGTGGTTGCCCACCAGATAGGTGATCGGCAGCCCGGCGTCGCTCCACTGCGCCAGCCGGCCCAGAAGCCGCACGCACCCTTTCGGGACGAGATGCCGGTACTCGATGAACCCGTCGAAGACGTCTCCCACCAGGTAGAGGTGGTCGAGCGACCCCGTGTCGACGTGCGCGCGGAGGCAGCGAAGGAGATCTCGCTCCTTGGCGCGCTCCGCCTCAACCGAGCCGGCGCCGAAGTGCATGTCGGACACGAAGAGAACCACAGAACCCGGTCTTGCTCTACGGAAAGAGGCGGCACGGAAAGGGCGGCACGGAAGGGGCGGCGACGGTCGTTCAAGATGCGGAACGAGACGGAGCGCGTCGACGGCGGGCGGTGGTAAAACGATGGAAGGGCTGCGAATTCCGGCCGCGGGCCCGGCCGCC
Organism: uncultured Bacteroidota bacterium; assembly: GCA_937127285.1. Lineage (GTDB taxonomy): Bacteria > Bacteroidota > Rhodothermia > Rhodothermales > Salinibacteraceae > CAKZLV01. Next base: position 17,543 of record CAKZLV010000151.1, on the reverse strand, counting down.
GCAGGGCGTCGATGAACGGTGCCGGGACGCGGTGCGTAACAAACGGTCAATCCACCGCGTAGAGGCAGGCGCGGTGCGTCGAGCCTCCCCCTGTTCCCGACCTCCCTGTATGCCCCAACGCGACACGTACCGGCCACCGACGGGCTTCTCGGTGATGCCGCCCATCATTAAGAACCTCTTGATCCTGAACGGACTGCTGTTTCTGGCGCAGTTCGTGGCGTCGGAAACCCTCCCGCCGTCGTCGCTCATGCCGCAGGTGCTGGACTACCTCGTGCTCCACCCGCCGGGCGTCGAGCGGGCGCTCTACCTGCCCGCCGCCGACCCGTCCGGTTTCTGGCCGTGGCAGCTCGTGACGTACGGCTTTCTGCACGCCGGATTCTGGCACATCTTTTTCAATATGTTCATCCTCTGGATGTTTGGGGTGCAGATTGAAAATACGTGGGGCTCGAAGCGGTTTGCGATCTTCTACTTCACCTGCATCATCGGGGCGGGACTGACGCACCTGGCGTTCGTCGACAGTCCGGTCATCGGTGCCAGCGGGGCCGTGTTCGGCGTGATGCTCGCCTTCGCGATGATGTTTCCGAACCGGCCGATCTACATCTACTTTCTGTTTCCCATCAAGGCGAAGTGGCTGATGCTGGGTCTCGGCGTTCTGGAGCTCTTCTACGGGTTCTCCGGCACGCAGGGGAGTGTGGCCAACTTCGCCCACCTGGGCGGCATGGTGGTTGGCTTCGTGGTCATCCAGTACTGGCGCGGAAAGCTTCCCGTCAAGCCCAACCGCCCGATGCGCTGGTAGGTCGCCGGCGGCCCACCGCCGCCCTGCATCTCCTGCCGCAACATCCGCCGTCGGGCATCCACACCGTGGGGCACGGCAAATCCGCGGATGAACTCGCGGGCAACTTCTCACGCACCCCCTCGCGCAAACCTTCGCCCCGCTTCGAGGTACAAGCGACGTATTCGCCCCGGATCCCAGCTGCCGCTCCCGCGCGCGCCGGGGTCGGCTCCGAACCGTCTGCTCTGAACTGGGGGTCTCCAACAGCCAAGAAGAACGGCCGTGAATCAGTTTCAATCCTGGTACAACCGGCAGCCACCGGCGCTGCGGACGATCATCACGATCAACGTGGGGGTCTACGTCCTCTCGCAGTTCCTGCTTGCGCTCGCGCCGGGAATCTACACCTTCGCGCGCGCCCACCTGGCGCTCCATCCGGTGTTTCCGGACCTGATCTTCGAGCCCTGGCAGCTCGTCACGTACAACTTCCTCCATATGGGGCGGGGCTTCGGCGGGCTGCTGCATATCGCGTTCAATATGCTGTGGCTGTTCTGGATCGGGAAGGAGTACGAAGAGATGCACGGGTCGCAGCGGATGTGGACGCTCTACCTCGCTGCGGGCATCGGGGGCGGACTCATGTGCGCCCTCCTCAGTCCCATCGCTCCCGGCATCGCCGGCGGCGGCCCGGCCGACATCCCCGTCTACGGCGCCTCGGCTTCGGTGCTGGGTGTCATCATGGCCGTGGCCATCCTCTATCCGTACAAGCAAATCGGCCTTCTCTTCTTCGGCGTGGTGCGGCTGCTGTACGTGGTCGTCGGATTCCTCATCATCGACGCCCTTCTGGCCCTGACGAGTACCGGAACGGCCGTCGCCGCCCACTGGGGCGGGGCGCTCAGCGGCTACCTCTTCGCGAAGAACGAGCGCGGGTCGCTGCCCATCGTGGGCTCCCTCTTCGGAACGAAGAAACGCTCGCGCCGAGGCGGAACCGAAAACCTCGGCCTGCTCGACCGGCTGGAGCGCTGGCTCGGCGGGGGCGACGATCAGGAGACGGGGCCGGCCCGCTCCACCCGTACGTCCACCAAGCCGTCGTCGGCCTCCGACGGCACCTCGACCCCGAGCGATGCCGAGCAAGAGGTCGACCGCATCCTGGACAAGATCAGCGAGCACGGCTACGACGCCCTCAGCGACGACGAGAAGCGAACCCTGTACGAGGCCTCCCAGTCGTAGGGGCCTGTCGGAGGACGCCCGCTGGGAGGGCCGCTCGGGCCCGGTTGTCGGCGCCGCCCATCGGGGCAGATCACCCCGGTGTTACGGACGCGTGCTCCCCTTTCAAAAGATGTTGAAAAGCTGAGCAGGGGCGGTCTCTCGTCCGTCTGCGTCGCCCGGTCAGCAGGAGCCATTTCGTGTGCGACCGGTACAGTACGTCGCCCGTTTTCCTTGACCCAGCCCCACCTCCCACCATGGAACGACCCCGTCGAGAAACCCGCCCCGTCCAGGTTGGAGACGTCCAGATTGGCGGTGGAGCGCCGATCTCGGTGCAGTCGATGACCGTCTCCAAAACCCACGAGGTCGACACCAGTCTCGACGAGATCCAGCGCCTGGCCGACGCGGGGGCGGACATCGTCCGCGTGGCCGTTCCCCGCCCCGAGGATGCCGACGCCCTGGCGGATATCGTGCAGGGCGCGAACGTGCCGATCGTGGCCGACATCCACTTCAACTACCAGTACGCCCTGAAGGCGATCGAGGCCGGGGTGGCGAAGGTGCGCATCAACCCCGGCAACATCGGCAAGCCGGAGTGGGAGCGCGAGGTGCTGCTCGCCGCCAAAGAAGCCGGCATCCCGATTCGAATCGGCGTCAACTCCGGCTCCCTCGAAAAAGACATCCTCGACAAGTACGGCTACCCGAAGCCGGAAGCCCTCTTCGAAAGCGCCATGCGCCACGTCGAGGTGTGCAAGCGCAACGACTTCGAGGACATCGTCATCTCGGTCAAGCACTCCGATGTCTTCTACATGATCCAGGCCTACCGGCTGGTGGCCGAGGAGACGGACTATCCGCTGCACCTCGGGGTGACGGAGAGCGGCTCGCTGAAGACCGGCACGGTAAAGAGCTCGATCGGCATTGGGTCGCTCCTGGCCGACGGCATCGGAGACACGATTCGCGTCTCGCTGGCGACGGACCCGGTGGAGGAGGTGAAGGTGGGGCATCGCATCCTGAAGTCCCTCGGCATCGGGCGTCCGGGCGTCAACATCATCGCCTGCCCGACGTGCGGGCGCCTCGTCGGCGACCTGTTCACCATTGTGGAGGAGGTGGAAGAGGCCGTGGCCGAGCGCAACTTCGAGAAGGATCTGAACGTGGCGCTCATGGGCTGCGCGGTGAACGGACCGGGCGAAGCCGCCGGCGCCGATCTCGGCATCTCCCTCGGCCGCGGCCGCGCCCATCTGTTCAAGCACGGCGAAAACGTGGGCACCGTCGCCGAAGAGGATATCGTGGACGCGGTGCTGCAGGCGATTGAGAACTGGGACGAGGACGGCGATGCCACCACCAACCCGTACGTGGACGCCGGCGACTCTCCCGACGTGGCCGCCGAGTCGGGCGGCAACGGCGAAGCCGGCACGAACGTCACAAAGCCCGACCTGCCGACGCCGTAGATCGGGCCGATTGCGGATGCCCGACGGTAGATGGCCCACGGTAGATGGCCCACGGTAGATTGGGAACGGTGGGAACGACGGCTTCGTCCTGCTCGGCCTCCGTGCACGAACCGTGATGCCGTTTCTGTACGGCGGCCGGTCCTCTGTAGCCGACGGCCCGATCAGCCCGCCGGATCCACCTGGGTCCGCACAATCCGATCAAAAAAGCCTCTCCGCCACGCCGGCCGGAGAGGCTTTTTGCGTTGGTGCGACGTGCGTTGGTGCGACGCGGGGACGGGCCCTGTTCAGCATCGCCATCCGGTACGTTTCATTGCGCAACCGTCAGGCCCTCCCGGCTCTCCTTCAGAGCCTGGGCGGAAGCGCGCATGGCTTCCTCCTCGTCGGGAGAGAGGTCGGGGTTGACGTGCTTGTCGACGCCGCTCAGACCGATCGCGCAGGGCGTGGAGAGGCACACATCCTTGATGCCGTAGGCGCCGTCGGGGCGGACGCTGATGGGCAGCACGCTGTTCTGGTCCTCCAGGATCGCGCGCACGATTCGGGCGATGACGACTCCGATGGCGCTGTCGGTATAGCCCTTTTTGTCGATGATCTCGTACGCAGCACTGCGGGATTCCTCGAAGATCGCCTCCATGGCGTCCGGATCCCAGTCGGTACCGAATACGGTGCGCCCCTGGATGAGTTGCCCGCCGATGGTGGCGTTGCTCCAGACGGGGACCTCCGAGTCGCCGTGCTCTCCGAGAATGTAGGCGTGGACGGATCGCGGGTCGACGTCGTAGTAGCGTCCCAGAAGGGCGCGGAAGCGAGCGGTGTCGAGGAGCGTCCCGGTGCCGATGATCCGGTTGTTCGGCCGGTTGCTCAGCTCCTGGGTGAGGTAGGTGAGCACGTCGACCGGGTTGGTGGCCACCACCAGGATGGCCTCGGGGGCGTGCCGGTCGAGATGGTCGACGATGTCCTCGAAGATGGTCGCGTTGCGCCGCAGCAGGTCGAGGCGCGACTCCTCCGGAGACGCCTGACTGGCCCCGGCCGAGAGAACAATCACCTGGGCATCGCGGAGCGCGTCGTAGCCGACCGCCCGGCAGGAAACGCGGCCAACGAGGAGCTGGCCGTGCATCAGGTCCATGGCTTCGCCCTGGGCCTTCTGTTCGTCTTTGTCGACCAGCAGCAGCTCGCTGGCAAGGCCCTGGTTGTAGATGGCATACGCGCCGGCCGTGCCGACGTGTCCGGTTCCAACGATACCGACCGTTCTGCGCTGGATCATAGGCGGGAAAACGACAGGTGAACAAGAGCGGGGGAGGCTGGGACCCAGTCGTACACACGACCGCCCCCGCACCAGGGTCCACCGGAAGCCCTTCTGGCCGCCGCGGAGTCACACAGAGTTCGCACGGACGCGGGGAGAGCGTGGAAGATCGTGAGTCGTGGATCGTGAATCGGGGGTCGGCTCATTGATCAATGCACAATGATCATTGATCAATGCTCAATGATCCTTGGGCAATGGCATCCAAAGCCCCCACCCCTCAACCCAATCCCCAAACGCACCGGCGCCCGACCCCGCACAGCGAATGCTGGCGGAGCCGGGCGCAGTGCTGCCCTCAGTGACGAGTTCAACGTGCCGAACTCGCCACCTCACCCATGGACCTCACCCATGGACTCGTACAACGGTCTTTCTCCGTCTATTTTTTCACCGTTCCATTTTTCCGTTTCCCTGTTCTGCAGGCCCATCCGGTCGCGCCCATTCGGTCGGAACGTCGGGCTCCGGCCGCGTTGCGGGGAAGCAGCGAACTGCCGGAGGGCTGTGGCCGATGACCCGTCACCAATTCCCGGTACCAATTGCCGGTACCAATTCCCGGTACCAATTCCCGGTACCGATTCCTCGACCGACGGGTGCCAAGACGATCTACGGGAAACATGCAGTCGCGGAGCCGGGAATGCATCAGGGAACGCACGACGATGGTGTGGGGAAAACTCGAATGAGCGGGGCGGGGAGAATCCGTCTGGCCACGGGATCCGGTGCCCGTCAGAGGGCGCGCGTGATGAGAAACAGCGTGGCGAGGAACGACAGCACCATCACGTAGGCCATGGCGATGGACATCCAGGCGGGCGTCTGTCCGTGGAGGGCGGGGGACTCGGCTTCGGCCGTGGCGGCGGCGGTGCGCTTGGCGAGGGCTTCCTTTTGCTCGCGGGCCTTCGCGCGGCGGGCCTCCTGCTCGGCCTGATGGCTGACGACCGCCTCGTCGGTTGCTGCCGTCAGACGCGCCGGGTCGCTCCAGGGGGAGGGCGGCGCATCGGCGCGCTCGGCCTGGATGCGCCAGTAGAAGGTCGATTCGTCGTCGGGGAGGAGGCCGTAGAGGGTCAGCGTCGTCGTCGGGTCCACCGCCACATCGACGGCAGGGGCGTCGAACGCGGGTGCGCGAGCGACCTGCAGGCGGAACGCGGACGCGGTTTCGTCGAGGGTCCACTCGAAGACGGCCGACTGCCCGTCGACCGGGGCCCCCGATACCGGAGTGACGGGCTGGGGGCCGGACGGCCCGGCGTCGGCGGCGGGCCGGGCGGCGTGCGCAGCGGCATCGGGGACGGCGGTGAAGTGGGCGACGCCGCTCCAGGGGCCGGGGCCGGCCGCGGCGTGGGCCCGCACCCGCCAGTACCAGGTCGACCCGTCGTCGGGGAAGGCGTCGGTGATCGCCGTTCGATCCTCGACGGTGAACTGCACGCCCGGGTCCGCGAAATCCGCTTCCACAGCCGCTTCCAGTTCGTAGCAGTCGGCATCCGGCACGGCCGTCCAGGCAAACGGGGCGTCGGAGCCGGACACGGGAGACCCGCCGACCGGGCGAAGCGGGTCGGGAGCAACGAGACGGTGTGGAGGGGCGGTGGAGGCAGAGGTCATGGACGCAGGAGGACAAGGCGAGAGGAAACGGAGCCAACATCGGAGCCGACCCCCGAGGGCCCATCGGAGAGGCATCCGAGGGCCCACCGGGGGAGGGGCCGTGTGCCGGACCGTGCCGGGCCGTGCCGGGCTGGGCGAAGGTCAGGCAAGCGGCCGGGCAGGCATCAGGGGCGGGGCGACTCGTCGGACGAGCGCGGCCTTTCTTCGTCGACGAGGACGCGGATGGCCGGCGTCTCGACGTCGTCGAACTGGCCGCTTCGAACGGACCAGAAGAAGGCGGCAACCCCTGCTCCGGCGAGGAGAAGGGCGATGGGGACCAGCAGGTAGAGAACGCTCATGGAGACGGAGACGGTGCGTGAGTCGGAGGGCGGTCCGGAGAGCCGGGAGCGGGCGATCCGGTCGGTTCGGGAGACGGGAACGAGCGCTGCAGGATCGAGGAGGTGACGACCACGAGGGAACTGAGCGGCATGGCGACGGCGGCGACGAGGGGCCCGACGACGCCGCTCATCGCCGCGGCCGCACCGGCGACGTTGTAGAACAGAGAGAAGCTCAGGTTGCGCCGGATGACGCCCATAACCCGGTCGGCGCCGCGGAAGAGGTCGGCGACGGGGCTCAGCCCGTCGCGCGTCAGGAAGACATCGGCGGCGACGAGGCTGGCGGTGCTTCCGCCCTCGACGGCGATGCCGACGTCGGCTGCCTGCAGGGCGGCGGCGTCGTTGACGCCGTCCCCGATCATCGCCACGGTGCGTCCCTCCTGCTGCAGGCGCTCGACGGCCGCCTGCTTGTCTTCGGGCATGACGTGTCCGCGAGCGCGATCGGCGGGGAGGCCGAGCGAGCGGGCCACCGCCGAGACGACCGTCGGGTGGTCGCCGGAGAGCAGGGAGACGTCGGTTCCCATCGCGTCGAGCATCGACAGGATGTCGGCCGAGTCGGGCCGGAGGGCGTCGCCAAACGAGAGGGCTACCGCGAGGCGTCCGTCGACGGCGACGGCAACGGGCGTGTGGCCGTGTTCGGCCCATTCGGTGAAGCGGTCGGGGTCGTCGGGCCACGTCGAGGTGAAGGTGCGGACCCAGTCCGGGCGTCCGACGATCACGTCGTGACCGTCAACGCGGCCGCGGATGCCCTGCCCGCTTACGGCGTCGACGTCTTCGACGACGGGCCCAACGGCAGGCGCAACAGTAGGCGCGACGGCAGGCGCAACCTGGGACGGATCCGTCCTGCCGGCCCCGGTGGATCCGTCCCTCGAGCAGGAGCCCCGGGCCCGGACGAGCGCCTCGGCGATCGGGTGGGTGCTGTGGGCCTCGAGGGCGGCGGCGCGGTCGATGGCCTGCTCGTCTCCGACGGCGTCGATCAGAGACAGGCGGCCGTCGGTGAGGGTCCCGGTTTTGTCGACGACGACGGCATCGATCTCCGTCAGGTGCTGCGTGGCGGATTCGTTCTTGAGGAAGATCCCGGCCTGGGCCGCCTTGCCGGCAGCGACGGCCAGGGCGAGCGGCGTGGCCATGCCGAGGGCGCAGGGGCAGGTAATGACCAGGAGGGCCACAACGTGGGTGGCGACGGCGGACGGCTCGATCCACCACCAGATCAGCGCGGTGGCCAGGGCAAGAACGGCCACACCGCTGACGAAGTATCCCGTCAGCCGGTCGGCGAGGCTGGCCACGCGGGCGCGAGGAGCGGCGCCGTCGTGGATCCAGTCGAGGAGCCGGCCGACGCGGCTTTCCGGTCCGGCGGCCTGCACGAGGACGTCGAGCGGTGCCCGGAGGTTGGTGGCCCCGGCGGCGACGTCGCTCCCGGCGCGCACGGACTCGGGCCGGCTCTCGCCGGTGAGGACGGCGTTGTTGATCGTCGACTCGCCGGAGGCCACCACGCCGTCGACGGGGACGACCTCGCCGGTGGGCACGCGCACGAGGTCGCCGCGATGGATTTCGTCGAGGCGCACCGTGTCGACGGTGCCGTCCGGCCCGACGCGGCGCACCATGGAGGGGAGAAGAGAGAGGAGGCGGTCGGTGGCGTCGCCGGCCAGACGCCGGCTGCGCAGTTGCAGCCAGCGGGCGGTGAGGAGGGCGGCGATCAGCACGGTAATCGAGTCGAACCACACTTCGCCGCTGCCGGTGACGGTCGACCAGGCGCTGTCGGCGTAGCCGACGAGGATGCCCAGGGCGATGGGGATGTCCATATGCAGGCTCCGCAGCGAGCGGGTTCGCAGCGCCAGACGGATCGAGGCCCCGGCGCGGCGCACGAACTCCCCTCCGCCGTACCCGACGGAGACGGTGGCCAGCAGCATGCTCAGCCACCGGGCCGCGGTGGCCAGGCCCGGGTCGCCGCTCACGTCGAGGCCGGCGTAGAAGGCCAGAGCCAGAAGCATCACGTTGCCGGCGAGCGCCCACGTCACCCCGACCTTGACGAGCAGAGACCGCTCTCCCTCCGTCCGGCTCTCGGAGGCGTCTTGCCGCACCGGGTGGGCGACGTAGCCGAACTGCAGGAGCCATTCGGCGACGGTGGAGAGACGGCAGGCGTCCGGATCCCAGTGAAGCGACAGCCGGGCGCGCGGCAGGTCCAGCGTGGCCGCCAGCACGCCGTCCAACTCCTGCGGAAGCCGCTCGACGAGCCACACGCAGGCCGCACAGTGAACGCCGTCGAGGAACAGGTCGGCCGTGCGGGTGCCGTCGGCCTGCTGCTCGGTGTGGTCCTCCAGGAACCCGTCGGTGTCCAACTCGGAGAGGACGAGGGGGTCGATCGAGGTTTTCGCCGGCTCCGGTTCCCGCTCGCGCGCCACGTCGCTCAGGCGGTAGTAGGTGTCTCCGAACCCGGACTCGTGCAGGGCGTGGTAGACGATCTCGCAGCCGCTGCAGCAAAAGTACGGGTCGGTGCCGACGGGAGCGGCCCCGACCGGCAGGCCGCAGTGCACGCAGGCGGTGTCGGGAGCCGGAGCGGAGGCCTCCGCTCCCGGCTGGTCGCCGGCTTCAATGGAGGGAGCAGCGGGAGTCACGGCGAACGGGGGAGAGAAAAGGCAGGGAGAACACGAAGCCGCCCCGGCCGCCCGTCCTGGCCGGGGGCGGGAGACGCCTGCTAGCGGATGTCGACGCGAACCGTTTTCGAGAGCGGTTCGCCGCCGCGCGTTGCGTGAAGCTCTACGTCCCACAGCCCGGTCGACTGGATCGGCATCAGCTGGCGGTACGTCCCCGGCTGTCCGGGAACGGGATAGAGGGGGACGGTGGCCAGGACTTCCACCGTTTGTGGACGGTAGAGGCGGGCGGTTCCCTGCAGGTCGACGACGGGGGCGCCCGCCGGACTCCGAACCGTCAGGACCACGGGACGGAGGCGCTTCTCGTCGCCGGCCGGCTCCACCACGACGTCCATCGAAAGACGCTCGCCGCGGCGGCGCGTCTCCGCCGTCTCGTTCCAGTTCTTGCCCTTCTGGTAGTAGTCGTTGACGATCGCCGGCCCCCCGTCGGACTGTGCTGCGAACAGCGTGTAGACGCTGAAACTGATGCTGATGCTGAGGAGCACAACGATCAGCGCCGGCCAGCGGATGGAGGGAGGGGGCAGCGGGATGGGCATACGAGGGGCCAGGCCACAGGTGAGGGCGCGCGCCGTATCAACCGGCGCCGATGGGTGGACGCAGAATAGCCCCGATGCACCGAAGACGCCGACGGGCGGCCCCGCACGGGTCGCGTGGGGAAACGCAAGACGACGTCGTGGGACGATTCCCTACACGCATGAGGCGCGCGGCACGACGAGCGGGCGGCGCGATCGTATCCCGGCCGGGAGGCGTTCCGGGCCGGGACGGAAGACCTCCGCCGGGTTCGGCCAGGAGGTAGTCTCCGGCAGGGGGGCAGCCGTTCCTGCACCTTCAGATGCAAACGACGAGACGGCTTCGGACCCGGGGGCCTTCTGTGATGGGAACGGGACGACTCTGATGGGAACGGGACGACTCCTGCGGCGAAACGACGATTGGAGACAGGAAACGAGAGGAGGCCCGTCCCCAATTCCGAACGGGGCCGACCCGCGGTTGCGGCGGAGAGGAGGTCAAGCGAGGGAAGCGGGCCGGGCGTCTCACTTGCCGTCGTCCGGTTCGTCGTCCTCCATGAGGGTGAACATCGACTCTGGCTGAGAGCCGGAGGCGGGGCCGGACGAAGCGGCGGCGTCGCGGTCGGCCCGATCTGCGGTCCGTGCGTCGAGCTTGCTGGAGGCGCCGCGCAGGTCCTCCAGGATCGACGTCGAGCGGTCGCTGCGGTCGTCTGCTTCCGGCTCGGCCCCGGCGTCGTCGCCTGCCGGAGGCCGGAACGATTGACGATCCCGAAACGAACCGGGTGAGGAGGGAGCCGGCGGACATGCAGGCGAACGGGCGGGCGATGAACACGGCTGCAGGCCTCAACCGCGGCAGCGCTCTTTCGCCGGTGCAAGGGCTCGGTCTACGAGCGTTCCAATTCCTCCAACTCCTCCGGGTCGCGCTTCAGCAGCCCCTGCTTTTTGTAGTAGATCATCGTCGTGTCGAGCGTGCCGTGGCGCATCCGCTGCTTGACCTCCTCCAGGGGCATCCCGTCGTTCAACCAGATCAGGGCGGCCGTATGCGTCAGGCTGTGCGGGGTAACGCCCTTGCGTTTGATGCCGGCCTCTTTCAAGTACTTGTTGATGCGGCTGCGGATCGAGCGGGTGTTAAGGCGCTTGCCCTCGGAGCGGTGCCCGTGGGAGACGAACATCGGTGCCTCGGGCTTGAGCCCGCTGCGGGTGTCGAGATAGGCCTCCAGCGTTTCGAGCACCGGCTCGTCGAGGGGAACCTGCTGATCCTTGACGGTTCGCCCCTTGCCCTGCACCCGCAGGACCGGCCCCATGAGCGTGTGCTCGAGGTCTTCCACGTCCGCCCGCACGATCTCAATCTCGCTGAGGCCGGCGTGCAGCATCAGGTACACGATGGCGGTATCGCGCTTGTCGATTTGCGAGGCCTCGTCCAGTTCGTCCTTCAACGCCTCGATGTCCGCCTCGGTCAAGACCGCTCGGGAGTGCGTATCCGGCCGCCGGTTCCCCTTCACGCCGGTGGCCGGGTTTTCCTCCAGCTGCCCGGCATCGACCAGGTACTGGCAGAAGCGGCGCAGCGCCGTCAGGTAGGTGGAGACGGAGACCTGGCTCAGTTCCCGCTCCTCCATCAAATACTGCTTGTAGGCGCGGACGTCCTCTTCGGTGAAGCGAAAGGAAGGAGACGCCGTGAACCACTTCTTGAAGGTGTTGAGCGAGCGCCGGTAGGTGCCGACCGTCTCGTCGCTCTTGTCGGCCAGATATTCGTCCTGAAAGGCGCGAAGGTGCTGCCGGAGGTCCTGAAGCGACAGGTCAAGACCCGGTGACGATGCGGCGGAGTCGCTCATGATCGGGCGGAAGGCTGAAGGAGAGATGCACGCCGAAGCCGATGGGTGCATCGGCAACGGTCAAAAGAACGGACGGTCTCCGGGTTTGTCAATAACAGAGGTCCATCGCGGTTCCATCACGCGCACCGGGGAGGGAAGGGATGGACGGATGGATGAACGGGAGGATGGGGAAGGAGGGGCATTTGTCCGTGAACCCACCCACGCCCCCGACCCGGAGGTGCCCGCCACCCCCCGGCGTCGACTCTCCCCGTCACCGCGTCGTCCCTGTGCGGAAGGGGGCCTGCCGGGGCGGACCGAGCGGGGACGCCGTCGGCATCGCGCGCGTCCAGGAAGCGTCGGTCGAGGGGCGATCGGTCGAGGGGCGACTAGTAGATGGATTCCTGCGGCGAGAAGGACTCCAGTTCGTCGACCACGCGCCGCAGGAAGCTGGCGCCCATGGCTCCGTCAATAATCCGGTGGTCGTAGCTGAGGGAAAGGTACATCATGTGGCGAACAGTGATGACGTCGCCGTAGTCCTCGTCCTCAACGACGACGGGGCGCTTCTGAATCGCGCCGGTCGCCAGGATGCCGACTTGCGGCTGGTTGATGATGGGGGTGCCCATCAGCGAGCCGAGCGAGCCGATGTTGGTGACCGTAAACGTGCCGCCCTGCAGCTCGTCGGGTTGGAGCGACTTGTTGCGGGCGCGGTCGGCCATGTTTGCCGCCTTGCGGGCAAGACCCACGATGTTCAGGTCGCCGGCGTTGCGGATGACCGGGGCCAAGAGGCCCTTCTGCCCGATGGCGACGGCAATGCCGACGTGGTAGTTCTTCTTCATCACGATCTTGTCGCCCTCAACGCTTGCATTGAGGACGGGATGCTCGCGCAGGGCCTCGACGGCCGCCTTCACGAAGAAGGGCGTGTACGTCAGCTTGATGCCTTCACGCTCCTGGAACGCTTCCTTGTTGTTCTCCCGGAATTTGACCAGGCCGGTCACGTCCGCCTCGGCAAAGGAGGTGACGTGAGCCGAGGTCGCCTTCGAGCGGACCATGTGCTCTGCGGTAATCTTCCGCATGCGGTCCATCTCGACGACGTCAATCCGGTCGCCGTATTGCTGCTGCAACTCGTCTTCGCTGGGTCCTTCCTCGACCGTGTAGCTCGCGCGCTGCGGCGTGTCGGGGCCGGACGGCCGGGGCGGGCGCTCGGGCGCCGTTCCGGGTGCGCCCTTCGTTTCGGGAGCGCTCTTCGCTTCGGGGGCGTCCTGCGGCGCGGCTGCGGGCTCGGCGCGTTCGTCGCGATGCTCCAGATAGTCGAGCACGTCCTCCTTCGTCACCCGGCCGTCGCGGCCCGAGCCGTCGATCGATTCCAGTTCGCGCATCGACAGCCCTTCCTTCGTCGCAATCGAGCGGACGAGCGGAGAGTAGAACCGGCCGTCCGACCCGCGCCGTTGGATCGGCCTGCGGTCGGCGCCGGCGGGCTCGCCGGCATCCGCCACGGCGCCGTCGCCCGACGGAGCGGGGGCGCCGGTCCCCGAAGCCTGGCTCGTCGTCTCGCCCCCCCCGGCCGGCTCGGCCGGTGCGGACGGTTCGGCGACGGCAGCGTCCTCGGACGCCAGGACCGCAATCACGGTGCCTACCTCCACGGTTTCGCCTTCTTCCACCAGCCGCTCCTTCAGCGTTCCGGCCGCCGGAGAGGGGACCTCGGTGTCCACCTTGTCGGTCCCGATTTCCAGGATCGTCTCGTCGACGTCGATCTCGTCGCCCGGCTCCTTGAACCAGGCAATGATGGTACCCTCGGTGATCGACTCGCCCATCTTGGGCATGACGACCTCGATCTCCTCCGCTGCGGAAGAGGATGTCTGCGAGGAGGAGGCTTGAGACGAAGACGCCGGGGAGGAGGACGCCTGCTGGGCGGCGGGGTCGGCCGAAGCACCGGCTCCCGCTGCTTCAGCCGGTGGACGATCGGCGGTTGCTTCGTCGGGTTCGGGGTCGGCCGGTGCGGGGTCGACCGGAGATGCCTCGGCGGCGCCGGCGGACGGCTGAGACGGCGAGGCCCCGGCAACGGCCTCTTCGGCTTCGGTCTCGATCCGGGCGATGATCGTCCCGACCTCGACCGTGTCTCCCTCTTCGACGAGGCGTTCGACGAGCACGCCTTCAGCAGGAGAGGGAACTTCGGTGTCGACCTTGTCGGTGCCGATCTCCAGGATCGTCTCGTCTTGCTCGATGTCGTCCCCCGGCTCTTTGTGCCAGACGATGACGGTCCCTTCAGTGATGCTCTCGCCCATCTTGGGCATTTCGACGTCAACCTTCGCCATGGTGGAGTCCGATTCGTTCAGCGTCAAGTGTAGGTGGAAAGTGATCCGGAGGGAAGCTCGTCCGGTCCGGCCCGGTCCGGGACGCCCAGAGTGGCATCGTCCGGAAGCGCTGCCACCCCGCGGAGGCAGATGATGCAATCTACGGAAGCACGGCGAGCAATGACAATCGAACCGGGCCCCGGCAGGCCATTCGCGGCGCCACGGCCCCGAACCTCGGAGGATGGGGCCGGGACCGCCTGCGGCAAGAAACGCGACGGCCGAAGCCCGGACACGCTGCCGCCGAAGCCTGAAAACGTTGCGGCCGGGGCGAGAGGGGGTCCGTTCGGCCTGGCTCCGACGTTGCGGGGAGATCGGGTGCAGACATCGGGCGGTGCGGCGAACCCGCAGTGGGATCCGGAGAACCGCCGGCGACGGCCCGGTATCGATTTCACCCCTTGGCAGCGTACCGACGACCGTCAGCACCCGACCGGCAGTACCCGACCGGCAGCCAGCCATTCCCAACAGACCCCAGCCCAAACGGACGGCCAAACGGGCGCCCAAACCGACCGCCAAACCGACCGGATGCGCCCAAACGGACGGCGTGCACAGGATCTCAACCTATCCGCCTCCCGGGTCGGTTCACAGAGGGGGCTCCCCAAATCGACGTGAAAACGGCGTCACGCCGGTAGGGGGGACGCCGGTAGGGGGGCCGAACGGCCGGCGCCGGTGCGGGCCGCGGCGAATGCTCACCCGTTCCGCGTTGCCCGTTCCGCGCTGCCCGTTCCGCGCTGCCCGTTCCGCGCTGCCCGTTCCGCGCTCACCCATTGAACCGATTCATCGCCGCGTCCAGTCCGTCGCGAACGACCGCCAGGGCGGCATTGCAGGCATCGATCAGGGCGTCCTCGATGACGTCTTGCTGTTGAGAGGTGAATGGAGACAAGACGTAGTCGGCCTGTTCGCCGTGCTCGTAGGCGGTGCCGATCCCGATGCGCAGGCGCGGATACTGATCGGTGCCGAGCCGCTCTTCGATGTGAGCGAGTCCGTTGTGTCCGCCGCTGCTGCCGCCGGGTCGCAGTCGCACCTGGCCGACGTCGAGGTGGACGTCGTCGACAATCACGAGAAGAGCAGAGGGAGAAAGGTCGTGGGCGTCCATCAGACTCGTGACCGCCAGGCCGCTCCGGTTCATGAACGTGAGCGGCTTGGCCAGGAGGAGAGGCCGGCCTTTGTATTTCGTCTCTGCCAGTTCGGCGGGACCCTTCTGCTGCACGGGTCCGGCCCGCAGGCGATCGATCAAGGCATCCACCACCATGAAGCCCACGTTGTGCCGCGTCTGCGCATACTCCGGGCCGGGATTGCCGAGGCCGACGATGAGCGTGTCCATACGGTTGATCGCAGCGTGATGGCTACCGAAACGAGAGAGTTGGGCGTGCACCGCCTCCCCGCGGGGGCGGGCAGCCCCGCAGAAAAACAGGGGCATGCCGGGTCGGGCATGCCCCTGCCTGTGGAGCAGGTTTTTCGATGTTCGGCGTGAGCGGGAGGCGTGGAGAGGGTCGGACGGCTACACCGCTTCGCCGGGGGCACCGCCTTCCGGCGCTCCGCCTTCGGTTTCTTCGCCCTCCTCGCCTTCGGGCATCTCCTCGCCCTCGGGCAGCTCTTCGCCTTCGACTTCCTCTTCGACCTCTTCCTCTTCGCCCGGAGCCGTGACCGATTCGAGGTGCGGAGCCACGACGGTGACGAGCGTCTGGGCCGGGGCCATCTTCACGTCGTACGACGTGTCGAGGTCGTACACGTGAATGGAGTCGCCGATTTCCAGGTCGGCAATCTCCACATCGATCTCCGATGGAATGTTTTCCGGAAGGACCGAAATGGTAAGCTGGCGGATGATGATCTGGGTGTCCCCGCCTTCCTGCTGCCCGACCGGAATGCCGGTGTAATTGATCGGGACCGTGAGCGTAACCCGGCGCCCCTCCTGCAGCACCTGAAAGTCGGCGTGCTGCGGCCGGTCGGTGATGGGGTGAAGGTCGAAGTCCTTCAGAATGGTCTTCCAGGTGTCCCCGTTCATCGAGACCTCGATCACCGGAGACGTGCGCCCGAAGATCAGCTTGTTCATGTCGTTCACGTCCACCCGAAACGGCACCGGTTCGGTGTCGCGGCCGTACAGGATGCACGGGACATCGTTGTCGTTGCGGATGTCGCGCGCGGCCTTGGAGCCGGTATCGCGCGGATGAGCGTTGAGCGTAATGGGGTCCATGGCCTCAGCGTCGATCCAGTCGGTGGCAGGTCGGTGTGCGGGCAGATTGGCGTGCAGGTCGGGCGGGGTGGGGAAGCACCGGTCCCGGAGGAACCATCCGCCATGCAGAAGTCGTGATAGGCGTTCGCGTGGAGCACGGTTCCGGCCTCGCCGCCCAATCCCAGCGAGACGAGAGGGAGACTTTTTGAAAAATAGTGCGCACCGGCCGGAGCCGTCCGCCGCCCCCACCCCTCCACCCGACCCGACGCGAAAGCCGCAACGGGGCTGCAACCGGGCCGCGATCAGGCCGTGGTCTTGAACAGAGTGGACACGGAGCGGTCTGTGTAAATATGGCGGATGGCCTGCGCGAACAGGTTGGAGACGCTTACCACCTCGATGCTTTCCGACGGCCGCTTCAGCGGAATGGTGTCGGTGATGATGAGTTCTTCGATGGGAGAGGCTTCGATCCGGTCGTACGCCGGTCCGGAGAGGAGGCCGTGCGTGCAGGCGGCGTAGATGTCGAGGGCGCCCCGTTCCCGGATCGCCGTCGCCGCGCGGGTCAGCGTCCCCGCCGTGTCGACGATGTCGTCGATGATGATCACGTTGCGGTCTTCCACCTCGCCGATGATGTTCATGACCCGCGCCTCGTTCTGGCGGGGCCGCCGCTTGTCGATCAGCGCGAGGTTGACGCCGAGGCGCTGCGCGTAGTCGCGGACCATCGGCAGCGCACCGACGTCGGGCGCCACCACCACAAAGTTGTCCAGGTCGAACTGCTTGACGTGGTCGACCAGAACGGTCGATCCGTACAGGTGGTCGACCGGCACGTCGAAGAAGCCCTGAATCTGCGCCGCGTGCAACTCCATCGTCAGGATGCGGTCGACGCCGGCCGACGTCAGCATGTTGGCCATCAGCTTCGCGGCGATCGACACGCGGGGCTGGTCCTTGCGCTCCTGCCGGGCGTAGCCGAAGTAGGGAATGACGGCGGTGACGCGCTCGGCCGACGCGCGCTTGGCGGCGTCGATCATGAGGAGAAGCTCCATCCAGTTGTCCGCCGTCGGGTGCGTGCTCTGAATGACGAACAGATCCGCCCCCCGAATGGACTCCTCGTAGCGGACGTAAATCTCCCCGTCCGCGAAGTCGCGGATGGTCACCTCGCCGAGCGTCGTCCCGTACGACTCGGCAATCTTTTGGGCGAGAGCGGGGTTGGACCGGCCGCCGAAGATGGCCACCGGACTGTCCTGACGCGACGTATGCATGAGGGGAGGCGGCGAGATCCGCAGGGAGGGAGCAACGATCAGGGGTCGGCCTCGCAAGGCCGGGAGAAGCGGGAGAAGATCGGCGGCCGGCGCGCCGTTGTGTTGCGGGGGCGGGGGGCAGGGGGG
>CAKZLV010000150.1 GCA_937127285.1 uncultured Bacteroidota bacterium | reverse complement strand
TTCGGACCGGCCAGGATGCGGTCGCCAAAGGCCGAGACGGCGTAGCCGCCCGATGCGGCGACAGTGCCCTGGCTAATGATCACCGGTTTCTTCTTCGCGGTCCCCCGCACCGCCTGCGCGACGATGTCGGCCGCCAGCGAACTTCCCCCCGGCGAGTCGACCCGAAAAACGACGGCATCGACGCCGTCATCATCCGCCAGGTCGCGGAACTGTTTCGCCAGCTTTTTCGCCTCCATGCCGCTGCCCACGGACGTGGAGCCGATGCCGTAGATGACGGCGATCTCCGGACGCTCTCCCCACTGCCGGGACGCGGTCGCCAGGTCGTTGAGTCGGTCGACGCTGAGCGTTCCCGTATCGTCTCCCGTCACGGCCTTCAAGACGTCGTCCCGCTCGTGCCAGCGCGCGAGGGTGTCGACGAGCCCCGCCTGCCGCGCCTGCCGGGCGTCGAGGATCGTTTCCTCGTCGATGATGCGGTCGAGCGTGTCCGCGCTCAGGCCCCGGCTCTCGGCCACGTCGTCTCGCGTCAGGTCGTACCAGGCGTCGACGAGCTGCTGCCGCTGTAGGCTGTCCGCCTCCGAAAACCCGGTCCGGCTAAAGGTTTCGAACGCCGACTTGTACTCGAAGTAGCGGAAGACCTGCACGCCGAGGCCGAGCTTGTCGAGCGTCCGCTTCAGGTACGTCCGGCTCGACGCGTAGCCGGGCAGGGTGAGCGACCCCTCCGGATCCATCACGACCCGGTCGGCCGCGCTGGCGACGTGGTAAACGTCCATGGCCGCGCTCTCGACAAAGGCGACGACGGTCTTGTCCTGCCCCTGGACCGCCTCGATCTCCCGGCGGATCTCCCAGGCCTTTTCGCGAGACAGCGACAGGTCGGTCAGGTCGAGCGCGACAGTCGATACCCGCGGGTTCTCCGCCGCTCGCTCCAGCGTTCGAATCACCTCGTAGAAGCGAGGGCTCGGCGACCCTCCGAAGGAAAACCGGGGGCCGCGGTAGGGAACCGAGGTGGGCGTCAGCTCCACCCGTTTGTCCCCGGCCTGCACGGCATCGCCGATGGCGCTGGGGACGTCCGTTCCGAGCCGCACCCGGCTGATGCGCCCCGGCGCGCCCGTCGGTTCGTCGACGCTCACCTGACTGCCGAGGCCCACCCGGCCCAGTTCCACGCGCAGGCCGAGGCCGAACGACTCGTTCTCGAAGACGCGGCCCACAACGTCCACCCCCCGAACGATTTCCGCCGTCGCCCCCGCGCTCCACAGGGCGTCTTCGACCGCCTGCCCGTCGGCCAGGGCGGCATCCGCGAAAACCGTCAGCCGCGAATTGCCGAACGGGCGCAGGCCGAGCGCCCCCACGAGCTCCGTGTCGTCCGTCTCGACGGACAGGTTGCCCGTGAGGCCGAGGGAGAGGTACTTCGACGGACGGGCGATGCCGCCGAGGGTCACCCGGTTGTATCGTCCAAGGGCCGTGGCGTCGCCGGTGAAGCCCTGAAAGCCGGCGCCGAGGGCAAATCCGTCCGATCCCCCGGAGAGCGTCACCGAATAGCCGGTCGCCTCCAGGTCTTCGGTGAGAAGAGCATCCTGCGTTCGGAGGGGCGTCCCCGCGTCTCGACGGATGCGGACGAAGGACGTACCGAGCCCTCCCAACCCGCTGAATACCCCCCAGTCTCCAATCCCCGCATCGTCACCGCCCGGACTCGACCAGGCGAAGACGGTCTGCGGCTCACTCAGCGCGGAGGCGGCGGGGTTGGCAAAACCGAGGAGTCCCTCCCGAAAGACCGACGAAGGCGCCTCTAGAAACCGGGCCTGGTCGTAATAACTGGCCATCTCCGGCTCCTGGGCCTGCGCCGAATGAGACCCGATGCCTGCGGCAACCATCAGACCCGCAAGGACTCCCCCCAGGCGCAGGAGCCAGGAGGACAGGCCGTTCCAATTGGACGGACTCGAAGCGGACACGGTAGGAAGCATCATGAACGTCTGGACGTGCGGCTGTTGGCGGAATTGGAGACGGGGAGGGGGCGCTGCCGGAGACGAAGAATCGCCTGCCGGCCGTTCCGGGCGGTCGCGATCGGGCAACCGGTAGCGGTATGTAGTGCGATGGCGGCACGTATTAAAGTAGACCCGGCAGTTTGAACTTCAACCGACCTCCCTGGGGAGTAACACACGAACGACGGGCCGAAAGCGTTACGTTGTTGGAACCGACGGGGAGGCCGGCTCCAACTCGGCGGAACGTCCCCCTGAGAGGAGTGGTAAATTCGAGTGTCGTGATCGGATCCCCCTGAGCCTTCCAGCGATGCAGACGCTCTGTGCAGCCGTATCGACCCGCACGCTGACCGGTCCCTGTCCGGTCTGTTGTTGTCTGTCCTCCCCCGAGAGGCTGCACGCTACGGGCCTGCACTCACTGCGTTCTCCGACGACGTAGTGCCCGGCATCGCTTGTGCGCGACCCTGCAGCCTCTCCCCCCGACGACCTCGGGAGTGAGAGGCTTTTTTTGTGGAGGGATCCGCCCGATCCCCGACGACCGGACCCCGCCCCGGTTCCTCCCTCTCGAGGCGCTCATCCTGCGCCCTTCCATTGTAGCCCGACTCATGCAATCCCCTTCTGCTTCTCCGTCTCCGACTTCTCCGTCGACCGCCCGGCCGGTCGCTTCTCTCAACGGGTCCTCTGCCCCCCGCAGCGACGCCCCCGCCCGGCTGATCGACCGCATCGGCCAGACCCCGCTGCTCCGCCTCGACGGCATCGGCGCCGATCTTCCGGAACCGGTCACCCTGTGTGCAAAGGCCGAATACCTCAATCCGGGGGGATCGGTCAAGGACCGGCCTGCCCGGCGGATGATCCTGGACGGTCTCCGCTCCGGCGCCTTCGGCCGGGAGCAAACGCTCATCGACGCAACGAGCGGCAACACGGGAATTGCCTACGCCATGATCGGGGCCGCCCTGGATTTGGACGTGACCCTCGCCCTTCCCGAGAACGCGTCGGAGGAACGCAAGCAAACCCTCCGCGCGTACGGCGCCGACCTAATCCTGACGGACCCGACCGGCGGGACGGACGAGGCGCAGCGAAAGGTAAAGGCGCTCGTCGACGCGAATCCGGATCGCTACTTCTATCCCGATCAGTACAACAACGACGCAAACTGGCAGGCGCACTACGACGGAACCGGGCCGGAGATCTGGGAGCAAACCGGCGGGGAGGTGACCCACTTCGTCACCGGGCTCGGCACGACGGGTACGTTCACCGGCGTGGTGCGCCGCCTGAAGGAGCAGGATGCCTCCCTGACCGCCGTCGCCCTTCAGCCGGACACGCCCCTGCACGGCCTCGAGGGCCTGAAGCACCTCGACACGGCGATCGTGCCCGGAATCTACGACGCCGACCTTGTCGACGAACACCGGTCCTGCACGACGGAGGCGGCTCTGGAGATGACGCGGCACCTCTCGCGGACGGAAGGCCTTCTCGTCGGCCCCTCCGCAGGGGCGAACGTGGCCGCGGCCCTGCAGGTCGCTCGCTCCCTCGACGCCGGCACGGTTGTCACCATCCTCTGCGACACCGGCACCCGCTACCTCAGCGAAGACTGGTGGGAGGCATGAGTCGGCACCTGCCGGTGTCCCGACTGCATCGCCCGCACGCGCTCCCGTGCCCCCCGTCTCGACCGGTCTTCTTCCGCGTTCCTACCGTCCAACCCGGCTCTCTCCCCATGACCACAACCGACGACGTACTTGCCTCCATCCGCCGGCACGGCGCACAGGCGTATCCGGAGGAGGGATGCGGCTTTCTCCTCGGGACGATGGAGGAGGGCGAGAACCAGGTCGTCGACACCGAGCCCGTCGCCAACCGGCGGACCGAGAACCGGGAGCGGCGCTACGAGATCACACCCGACGACTACCGCGCCGCCGACCGCGTCGCTCAGGACCGCGGGCTCGACGTGGTGGGCTTCTACCACTCCCATCCCGATCACCCCGCCGAGCCGTCGGACACCGACCTGGAGGAAGCTGCCTTCCCCGGATACACGTACGTGATCATCTCCGTCCACGGCGGCACCCCGCACGAGATTACCGCCTGGACCCTCGCCGCCGATCGCTCGGAGTTCCGTCCGGAAGACATCAGCGTCGAACAGCGCGAAGCCCTGTAGGCTCGCGATCGACGGCGGCCGAACTCTCCATTCGCTGCCCCCAGAGACCAGCCGCCGGGACGTTCCGGGTCACTGGACACCGGACATTGGTCACTGGGCACCGGACATTGGTCACTGGGCATGGGACCGTGGGCACTGGGCACAGGTCACGGGAGATAACCCACGGTTTCATCTGCCTTTCCGCACCGTGTCTCTGCGACTACAGGGAGCGATCCATCCTCCATCGTCCATTCTCCATCGTCCATCCTCCATCGTCCAGCCCTCTGATCCACCCGTCCGCCCCCACCCGCAACCCTACCCCCCCACGCACAACCCCCAACGCACAACCTCAACCCGAAACCCACAACCCAAAACCCTCACCCCCCAACCCGACATGCCCGACACGCAGACGCAGACCGTCACCCTTCGCATCCCGACGCCCCTCCGGTCCTACACCGAGGAGCAACCGGCCGTCGAGGTTGCCGGAACAACCGTTGCCGAGGCGCTGGAAGCGCTCGTCGACCGCTATCCGGATCTCCGCGAAAACCTCTACACCGACGACGGCGATCTCCGCCAGTTCGTCAACATCTACGTCGACGATGAGGACATCCGCTACCAGGACGGTCCTCAGACGGCCCTCGACGAGGGCGACGAGGTATCAATCGTTCCGTCGATTGCGGGCGGCTGATCGACCGCTCCCGCCTGGGTCCCCGCCTGGACGTTCCCTCACGGATTGCACGAACCCCTGCTATGTCTACCCCAACCTCTGCTCCCCCGACCGACGCGGTCGACCTCTCGCCCGATGAACTGAAGCGCTACAGCCGCCACCTGACCCTGCCCGAATTCGGGCGTGAGGGACAGGAGAAGCTGAAAGCCACCTCCGTGCTGCTCGTCGGCGCCGGGGGACTCGGATCTCCCGCGGCGACCTATCTCGCCGCTGCGGGCGTCGGCACGATCGGGCTCGTCGACTTCGACCAGGTGGAGGAGTCGAACCTGCAGCGCCAGATCCTCTACGGCACCAGCGACGTCGGACGCCCCAAACTGGAAGTCGCCCAAGAGCGTCTCGAAGACCTAAATCCCAATGTGGACGTGAACGTCCACGAGATGCGCCTCACGAGCGACAACGCCCTCGACGTCATCGAGGAGTACGACATCGTCGCCGACGGCACGGACAACTTCCCGACGCGCTACCTCGTCAACGACGCCTGCGTCATGACGGGGACCCCCAACGTCTATGCCTCGATCTTTCGCTTCGAAGGCCAGGTCTCGGTGTTCGCCACCGAGGACGGCCCGTGCTACCGCTGCCTCTACGAAGAGCCGCCCCCTCCGGGCCTCGTCCCCTCCTGCGCCGAAGGCGGCGTCCTGGGCATCCTTCCCGGGTTCATCGGCACGCTCCAGGCCACGGAGGTGATCAAGCTCGCCACCGGCATCGGCGAGCCCCTCATCGGCCGGCTCTTGATCGGCGACGCGGCGGAGATGAACTTCCGCACGCTGAAGGTGGAGAAGAACCCGGACTGCCCGGTCTGCGGCGAGGATCCGTCGGTGACGGAACTGATCGACTACGAGGCGTTTTGCGGTCTTCCATCCACCGACGCCCCCTCCACCAACGGTACCGACACCGTGAGCGAAGACTCCATCCCCGAGATCAGCGTGCAGGACTTCAAGCAGCGCCGCGAGGACGGCGACGCTCCGTTCCTCCTGGACGTTCGCGAGCCCTACGAGGCCGAAATTGCCGACATCGGCGCCAACCAGCTCATCCCCATCGGCGAGCTGCTGCAGCGCGTGGAGGACCTGGAGGCCGACCCCGACGACGAGATCGTCGTCCACTGCCGCTCCGGCGGCCGCTCCGCCGAGGCCGTGTGCAAGCTGCGCGAGAAGGGCTACGACGCCGTCAACCTCGACGGCGGCACGCTCGCGTGGAGCCAGGAAATCGACGACAGCGTACCGACGTATTAGCGCCGTCCCCATTTCCTCTTTCCTCCAACCGCCGAACGAGAGCCCCCACTCCGTTCGGCGGTTTTTCGTTGCCCCTACCCCGCACCTCCCCGCCCCCCAACGCCCCAACCCACAAACCCACAACCCAAAAACCCACAACCCACAACCCGCAACGCACAACCCTCAACCCGCTTCACAACTCCTCCTCCAGCGACGTCAGTCCGAACGGGCGGGGAGCGGCGGGTCCGGTTCCGGGGGGCGGTGCCGGGACGGGCGTCCACTCCTGCGCCCCGATCGGCGTGTCGGTGCCGCGGTCGGCACTTGTCACCTTCACGTGGAAGACCGGGTGCGGGTGAAAGCGAAGCGCCTCCACCTGCTTCGGAAGATCGATCGTACAGAAGTGTCGGTCCCGCAGACCTTCTTGATCGATGACGATCCGCTGGGCGTCTTCGTCGATGAACGGCCCCGACCACCGCTCTCCGTCGAAGGCGGCTTTGGTGACGATGACCCACCGACGGCCCGGCTCCCGGCGGAGGGGGCGCTGGTCTCGGTCACCGTCCAGTTCGTAGCGGCGGCCGGGGACTTCGATTTGAAACTCCACCTCCGTCGACGGCGGTGCTCCTACGTTCCGGAAGGATTCGATTCGCTTCTCCACGAAGCTGGAGATGAACTTGGCGACGACCGAGTTGAAAGCCGACAGGTTGAGGATGTGCGAGTCGCCGATCAGTCCGTCTACCCGCCGAATGACTGCGTCGAGTCCGCGGGAGAAGTCGCGCTCGTACTGCTGCTGCATGGTGTCGGTCCAGGCGGGCTCGTGGGCCGGAGGCACGTCCGGCGGCAGCAGGTCGTTGAACTTCAGGAACCGGCGGGCGCAGAAGCGGGCCAACGCGACCTCGTGGCGACCGGGAACCGGAGAGGTGAACCCACCGAATCCGAACATCCACCCTCCTTTGAGGGCCACGGGTTGCACGGTCGGCTCTCCGTCCTCCTGCCCGAACTCGGCCGGCGCAATCGCCACGACGCAGGTGGTGGGACGCTTGCCTTCGAGGGTGAGCGTCAGGTCCTGCGCGACGAACAGCAGCGCCCGCAGCCACACGCCCGCCTTCTCCAGATCCGCCCCATCGGCGAGGGCATCCAGGAACGCCCCCGCCGCCTCGGGGTCGACGTCGTCGAGCAACGGCGTCGCCCGGCGGCCGGCCTGCTCCTCGGCCACCACCCGCTTCAGCTCTTCGGAGAGCGTCAGCGTACCGGCCGGCAGAACCATGTTCTCCGCGTCGCTCTCCAGAAGCTCCTCGCAGTAGTCCCGCACCGCCTCCAGCAGCGTGCGCGACGGGGCCTCCGTGATCGCCTCGCCGAGAAATGCGCGCATTCGGTTGCGATTCTCGAACCGGCGGCGCACCTGAAAGATGGAGTCCCCCTCGTTCACGCTCGACTCGTTGCGGAGCGCCCCGAGAAGCTGCCCGACGTGCGGAAGCAGCCGGTCGAGCGAGCTCTTGCGGAAGAGATCCGTCCCGTCGAACCGCCCGAACAGGTTCGGTTTCTGGTAGGCGTGGGTTTCATGAATCGGGACGCGGTAGGAGACCGCTTTTCCGCCGGCGTTCGGATCGACAAAGACCACCCGCCGGTCGTAGGTGGACGGGTCGGCCTTTCCGTCGACGACCGACGCCATGCGAAAGGCCTCCCGGATCGGCTCGTTGTTGAAGAGGCCGCCGTCTACGTAGGTAAACGGATATTCGTCGACCGGCTCGCCGTCCTCTCCCGTCTCGAACGGCCAGAGGTCGCCGTACTCGAAGGCCTTGCGCGCCAGAACAACCGGCTCGAAGGCAAAGGGAAACGCTCCGGCCGCAATCGACGTCGCCGCAATCCGCTTCCAGGTTCGCTCCGCCCGCAGATCGCCAATCCGCCCCTCGTCCTTCGCATCGGCGTGGTAGCGCAGCCACCGGGAGGGGTAGCGGTCGGCATGCGCCGTTGCCCGCGTGTCGACCGGTTCGAAGTTCAGGTCGAAGATGCGAATGTCGCGGTGCACGCGGGAGGTGAGCCCGTCTTCCAGTCCGACGAACCCGGTCTCGGGCGTTGCCTTCAGGTCGCCGCGGGCGTCGTGAACGAGTGGGCTGAGGTTCGCCAGCGTACAGGCGAAGAGCGCGCGGTCGGCCAGGAGGGAGCTCTTCCGGTTGAGCTGGACCTTCCCGCCCGAGACGAGCTTCTCCGGGAAACCGATGACGGTCCGAGCGATGTCGTCCACGGCCCGCCGGTCGAGGACGCCGCCGACGTGGCGCAGATCGCGCTGCCGGCCGTTGTGGCGTCCCAGCAGACGGTGGATGTCGACCTCGTCCACCCAGACGCGCTCTTGAACGGTCTGCGCCACCTGGGCGGCGACCGCCCGCTTCTTCTTCCGCCGGGGCAGCCGCTCGAACGCCATTCCGTGATCGCGGCGGAGCTGCTCCTCCGCCTGCTGCCGCTGCTCCGGCGTCTGGTGCACGAGCGAGCGCAGCATCGCCGCCAGCGCCATCGCCCCGGCACTGGCGCCGCTGAAGACGTCCACCACCACGCGGTCGTAGGGCGTCCAGGTCGTGCGGCCGTTCTCGCGGGAGGGGTAGGCCCCGTAGAGAACGGCCAGCTTCATCGCCTCGGTCAAGGCCGCGCCCGAAAAGGTGCCGAGAGAGACGCCTCCGCCCATGGCGAAGGCCAGACGTAGTTCGCGGGACATGGCTCCGGGCGCCGGCGCGCCGGTTGGATCGGAAGGGACGGCGCCGCCCGGAGCGTGAAATGACAGGGATCGGGCGGGGCCGAACGCTGGGTCCTCGTCCGGCCGTCCTGTTGTTTTCCGAGCAGCGTATCGAAAAGGATACGCCGCCCACGCCTCTCATCCAATTGGATTACGGCTATCTGCGCCGTTGATGTCGCCGGTTTCCTCCCGACCGGCTGCCTGGCGCGCCGACCGAGCCCGTCCTACGGCACCATCAAACTCCGAATGCGCGCCTTGGCGACCGTGGCGTCCGTATCGAGGGGGCCGCTGAACGACTTCTCGCTGTTGGCGGGGACGTCTTCCACCTCGATCGTGGTCGTCCCGATGCGCGCCCCGCCTTGATCGTACAGGGCCACCTCCACCTGCACGATCCCGAGTTCCACGCTGTTGCCGTTGACCAACACGCCGGAGAAGGAGCGCTCCCCGGTTTCCTGCAGCGTCACGAGCTTCGGGTCTTTGACGTCCAGCTTCTGGGCCGACGATGCGTCGGAGCCGCCGCATCCCGCAGCGAAAACGAACAATGCGACGGAGAGACCGACTGCAGCGAGGGCGCGAAGCGGCGAACGGCGAAGGAGAATCATGGAATGGACGGGAGTAACGAAGGGAGAACAGGCCGCGCTGGGCGGCCCGGTGCGAACCAGTTTGCGCAATGCAGGGCGAGGAGTTCGGGTCCGCGCCGGCCCCGGTGTTTGCAGGACTTTCCGGAAATCCCCGCTGGGCGTCGGCCCGGCCGCCTCCTTACGCCTCTTCGGCCACGTCCTTTACGTCTTCGAGGTTCGCTTCCAGGCGCTTCAACTCGGCGGTCGCATCCTTTTTCTTCTGGCGCTCCTTGTCGACCACCTCGTCCGGCGCCTTGTTCACGAACTGCTGGTTGTCCAGCTTTTTCTCGACGCTCTCGAGGAACCCTTCCTTCTCTTCGATTTCCTTCTCGAGGCGCTTGCGCTCCTGCTCCAGGTCGATCATGCCGGCAAGCGGGACGAACACCTCGCTGCGACCGACGACGACCGACGCACTGGCCTTCGGCTTCTCGGCGTCGGTTTCGACGGTCAGATCCGTCACGCTCGCCAGCTTCTCGAAGTACTCGGCATGGGCGCGGATGGTGTCGGCCAGCTCGGTCTTGCCGTTCGGAAGGCTCACGACGGCTTCGATCTCCTTGCCGAGCCCCACCCCGTAATCGCTCTTGATCCCGCGGATCCCGGAGATCATGTCCTGAATCAGCTCGAACGTCTCGGCGCGCGTCGCGTCGGTCTCCGCCGGATTCGCTTCCGGCCACTCGGCCGCGATGCAGGCCTCGCCGGCCTCGCGCGGACGCACCTTCCACCACAGCTCTTCGGTGATGAAGGGCATGAACGGGTGGAGGAGCTTCAGGAGCACCTCGTAGATCTCGACGGCGAGCGCGATCTTCTCGTCGCTCATCTCTTCGCCGTACGGCGGCTTGATCAGCTCGAGGTACCAGTCGCAGTAGTCCCGCCAGAAGACGTCGTAGACGCGCTGCGCCATCTCATTTAAGCGATACCGCTCCAGCGAATCCTCCATGTCTTCGATGGCATCGTGCAGCCGGTGGAGCATCCACTGCTCGGCCAGCTCCAGCTCGTCGAACGACCGGGTGCGCCGGTAGTCCTTCGTCGGCAGCCCCTCGTCGTCCGTCTCCATGAACTGCCCGAAGACGTTAAACGCGTTCCAGATCTTGTTGGCGAAGTTGCGCCCCATCTCGAACTTCGAGGGCGCGAGCTTGATGTCCTGCCCCTGCGCGCAGAGAAGCGTGAGGGTGAAGCGCGTCGCGTCGGCCCCGTACTGATCGACCATGTCCAGCGGGTCGATGCCGTTGCCGAGGCTCTTGGACATCCACCGGCCCTGCTCGTCCTTCACCATGCCGGTGATGAAGATGTCGGTGAACGGCGGCTCGTCGGTGAACTGGTAGCCCGCCATGATCATGCGGGCGATCCAGAAGAAGAGGATGTCGTAGCCGGAGACGAGAACGTCCGTCGGGTAGAACGTCTCCAGGTCGTCCGTGTCCTCCGGCCAGCCGAGCGCGGCGAACGGCGCCAGCCAGGAGGAGAACCAGGTGTCGAGCACGTCGGTCTCCTGCACCATCTCCTCCCCGTTGTCGGGGCGGTCGACGCTCACGACGTAGCCCTGCTCGGGATCCGGGTCGCCGTTCTCGTCCGTGTAGTACCAGACGGGAATCTGATGCCCCCACCACAGCTGGCGGGAGATGCACCAGTCGCGGATGTTCTCCATCCAGCGGAAGTACTCGTTCGACCACCGCTCGGGGTGGAACTGAACGTCGCCCTCCCGCACGGCCTCGATGGCCGGCTCGGCGAGCGGCTCCATCTCGACGAACCACTGCCGGGAAAGCAGCGGCTCGATGACAGCACCCGACCGTTCGGAGAGGGGGACGTTGTTGACGTGGTCCTCGATCTTCACGAGGAGGCCCTCGTCTTTTAGATCCTCGACGATCTTCTCGCGGGCGTCGAAGCGGTCGAGCCCTTCGTACGGGCCGCCGTTTTCATTGATGGCCCCCTTCGTCGTCATGATGTTGATCGTCTCCAGATCGTGCGCCTGCCCGATCTCGAAGTCGGTCTCGTCGTGGGCGGGCGTCACCTTCAGCGCGCCGGTCCCGAACGAGGCGTCGATCTCCTCGGCACCGATGATGGGAAGCTCGCGGCCGAGGAGGGGCAGCACGACCGTCTCGCCGATCAAGTCCTGGTAGCGCTCGTCGTCCGGACTCACCGCGACGGCCGTGTCGCCGAGCATCGTCTCGGGCCGCGTCGTGGCGATCGCGAGATACTCGCGCCCCGCCGACTCGGGGTCTTTGAGGGGATAGCGAATGGTCCAGAGGTGCCCCTGCTGCTCCTCGTTCTCGACCTCTTCGTCGGACAGCGCCGTTTCGTTCTCCGGGTCCCAGTTGACAAGGTAATTGCCCCGGTAGATGAGCCCTTCCTCGTAGAGCCGGACGAAGACTTCCTGCACCGCGCGGGAGAAGTCCTCGTCCATCGTGAAGTACTGCTTCGACCAGTCGCAGGAGTCGCCCAGCTTGCGCTTCTGGTCGAGAATGATGTCGCCGTACTCCTCCTTCCACGCGTAGACGCGCTCCACGAAGGCCTCGCGCCCGAGGTCGTGACGGGTGAGCCCTTCCTCCTCGCGGAGCTTCTCCTCGACGACGTTCTGCGTGGCGATGCCCGCATGGTCGAGGCCCGGAATCCAGAAGGCCTCGTAGCCCTGCATCCGCCGGATGCGGATGATGGCGTCCTGGATGGAGTCCTGCAGCGCGTGCCCGATGTGCAGCCGCCCGGTCACGTTCGGCGGCGGCATCGTGATCGCGTGCGCCTCCTTCTCGGAGGTCGGGTCGACCTCAAAAAAGCCGTTCTCTTCCCAGTAGGTGTACCACTTGTCCTCGATGGCCGACGGCTCGTAGGCCGTCGCGGTCGTCGTGTCCGTCGGGGGCGCGTTGTCGGGCATGTTGAAGGGCAGATTGAAGGGCGGCAGTTCGGAGGAAGGAGAAGTCGACAATCCGGCAGCCGGTCGAAACGGGCACAGTCACCGCCGCATTTCGATGTCATCCGGGTTTCAGCGTACCGGCGGTTGTAAGCGTACCGGTAGGTGTAATCGTACCGGTTCTAAACGTAGAAGACGAAACCGTTCGATGCGCTCTGGCCGCTGTTATTTTCTGTTGAGTCTCGGCGCTTCTCGCCTCATCCCGCCGCCAGATCGTCCGCCAGATCGTCCACCTGGTCGACGATTCGCGTTTCGAGAAGGTCGATGATGCGGCGCCGCAGCTCGTGACGGTTCTCCAGGTAGAAGGCGAACTCGTCTGCGGTGAAGTGGCCCATCACCATGCCGACGGCCGTCCGCTTCAACCGGCTGTCCTGCGTCATAAGGTTGCGGACTTTTCGGATCTGGTCGGCGCGGTCCATCTCCGAGAAGCCCGTCCCGTACTTGGCCAGGTAGCTGGCTGCAAGCCGCAACAGGTTGTCGTTAAGCAGCTTCAACACCGGCCGGAGCGTTTCGTGCTGAAACGTCTCGACCGGGCTGCTGCCGGAGGTGTCGACCGGGATCTCCGGACGGAGGGAACGAAGAGACATGGCAGGGACGGCGAGGAGCGGGACGGCGAGGGGCGGAGCGGCGAGGGGCGGGGTGTGCGGCAGGTGTCGTACAAACCGGCGGGAAGGTATCATTCCCGATCCAACCGATCAGGTTCCCCCGCCCGGTCGGCCGCGGGCGGGTACCGGCCGAAGAATTCACCGGGCTTCCGTGTCGAATCTCCTCCCGGCTGGATAGGTTGGTTCGATGCAGTACCCTTCGGCCCCCGCCCCATCGAGCGGGACCTTCCCGTTCCTGCCGCCTCCCGTTCCTGCCGCCGCGCCGTTTCTGCCCGCGATCCGCCCCGGGTCCGGGTGGCGTTGGCCGGCGGACAGCCGGGGGCGGTACCGGCCCCTGCAGGGACCGGGTTCTGCCCTCGCCCCGGGTGCGGGGCCGCGCCCCTCGCCCCTTTTTCCTCACCGACCCCTTGCCCCGCGTGTCCGACCTGTTTTCCCACGCCTCGTCCGGTTCCTCTTCCGAGCAAGACCCCACCGGTTCGCCCCAGGACGACCTCGAGCCCGACGGGTCGGGAGGCAGTCGGCAAAAGAAGTTCGTTGCCATTGCCGGCAACATCGGTGCGGGAAAGAGTTCACTCACCGAACTTCTAAGCACGCACTTCGGGTGGGAAGCCTTCTACGAGCAGGTGGATGACAATCCGTACCTGACGGATTTCTACAACGACATGCGGCGGTGGTCCTTCAACCTGCAGGTCTTTTTTCTCTCCCAGCGGTTTAAGCACCAGCGGCGGATCGAGGAGCGAGACCACTCGGTCGTCCAGGACCGCTCGATCTACGAGGATGCGGAGATCTTCGCCCGCAACCTGCACGAGATGGGACTGATGAGCAGCCGGGACTACACGAACTACACCGAGCTGTTTTCGATCATGACGTCCTACCTCCAGTCCCCAACCCTCCTCGTCTACCTCCGCTCGTCGGTGCCGACGCTCGTCAATCACATTCAGAGCCGGGGCCGCAACTTCGAATCCACCATCCGGATCGACTACCTGGAGCGCCTGCAGGAGCACTACGAAACCTGGATCGACGGCTACGACCTCGGCCCGAAGATGATCGTCGACGTCGACGAATTCGATTTCGTTCACGACGATGCCGACCGTCGGGAGGTGCTTCAGCGCATCGAAAGCCGCCTGTTCGGCCTGTTTCCAGACGAGTGACGGGTCCGGACGAGTGAACGGAGCGCGCGGCCGGACGCAAACCGCGCCAACCGCCGGCCGCTGATTCTTCCACGGGATCGATCGTCATGCGTTCGAACGCATCCTTTGCGGCAACCCGTCGTGCCTGGAGGTCGGTGTGCACCGGTCTCGCCGGCCTGATCGTCGTGCTCGGACTCGTACCGGGCACCTACGCCCAGCCGGCCGACACGACGCGCGCCCCGGCCGGCGTCCGGGGCGGATCGTTCGAACCGGCCCCGTTCGGTTCGCGCTCCATCGGACGCCCGGTCGCCGACTCCCTCCCCGCCCGGATGCCCGTGGTGGACGTCAAGCAGATCCTCGAGGACGAGCCCGGCTCGTTCCTCTACCACCTCGGGCCGGTTGCCTGGCCGCACGGGTGGAGCGTGCAGGGCCTCGCCCCGCACCGCACGCGTCTCTGGCTGGACGACCTCCCCTACACGGATCCCGTCACCGGCCGGCCCCGGTTCGACCTGTTGCCCCCCGCCTTCGTCGCCGGACCCACCGTCGGGCTGGACCCCGGTGGACACCCCGTGGGCGTGCACACGGACTGGCGGGAGATGGACCGACAGCAGGCCCTTACCGAGATCCGCTTCCGGCGCGATAGCAACGGGCTGCAAAACGTCGAGGTCGTCCACTCTCAGCAGCGGCGGCTCGACCTGCTGGGCCGAAGCGGCCTCCTGCAGGGCACGTTCGGGTTCAAGGGCCGGGCGACGGCGGGCGTCTACGCAGGAAGCGATCTGGAGCGCGAGCGCGGCGTGTGGGGCCGCCTGCGCTACCGCACGGACGACTGGGTGCTGGAGCTGACCGACTTCTCCAACCGCTTCCGCCTGAACGTGCACGGCGGCATCGATCCTCCCGGCACCCGGCTCTCCTCCATCTACCGGCCGGCTGCCTTCGACGACGCCCTCTTCCGCGGGGCGGGGCAAAACACGATCCGGAACGACCTCGTCGCCCGCGTTCGCGGCCCCGTTCTGCCCCGGCTGCAACCGACTACGATTTCCCTCGGCTGGACGTCGAATACCTACGACTACCAGACGGCTTACGACGGCGCGCAAGTAGGAGGGCAAACGCTCTCGACGCCCGATACCTCGTGGGCGGTGAAAACGAATGGCTTCCACGGGGCAATCACCCAACCCGTGCAGATCGGCCGGCATCACCTCCGCCTCTTGGCGCGCGGGACCGTCCGGCAGCGCAGCAGCGGCACGGCCCTCGCCGACGCCTCCCCCCGATCCAACGCGCACCTCCTGCTGCGCGACTCGCTCCGACTCGGTGCCGGAGGCCTCCTTCTCGCCGGCGGGGTTCATCAGACGAACGCGCAGTCGTTCCCGTCTGCCCGAATCGACCTCCGCCAGCGAATCGGCCCGATCGGTCTGCGCGCCCGCGCCTCCGTCGACGGGCAGCCGCTCTCCTGGATCGCAAGCGACGGGTTCGCCGGGTTCGTCGTGCCGGTGGAGGAGGTTCCCACCGGACAGGTGCGGCGCGCCGAACTGGAGGCGTCCGTCGAGCAGGGGGTCGTCGCGGCCTCCGTCACGGGCTTCCTCCACCAGATCACCGATCCGGTCGACCTCTACTCCGACCCCGCGCTCGGCGTCGATACCGTTGCCGCCCGCGTCGCCGACGGGTCGTTCCTGCGCGGCGGCGCCACGCTGTCGGCCGGCCTCCGCTCCGACGCCCGGCGCGGGCTCTACGCCGCCGGCCACGCCACCGCCCTGCAGTTCCTGAACGCCGCAGACTCGCCCCTGCATCGCCGAGCGGCCGAGGCGCTGCCGGCGCTGTACGGCCGCGGACGGGTCGGCGCGCGGTTTCGTCTGTTTCAGGACCTCATCACCGATCTGTTCATCCAGGTGCGGGGGTGGACGGCCATGAACAGCCGGGTCTTTCACCCGCCGACGGGGCGGCTGGTGGTGCCTTCCCTCCCCGAACCCGTCCGCGGCTTTCCCGGCGAGGACGTCGGCCCCAGCTACACCGTCGACATCCAGGCCCAGGCGGAGCTGATGGGGGCGGAGCTGTTCTTCTCCTTCGAAAACGTGCAGTCGGCGCAAATCGTCGACCCTCCGTCGGCCCGTCCCCAGCTCGGCACCTTCATCAGTCCCCTCTACCCCCTGCCCCCCTTGCAATTTCGGTTCGGGGTGCACTGGCCGCTGTTCGATTGAGGGCGGCTGTTCGATGGAGGGGCGGGCGGCGTTGCACGGTTCCGCCCGTCCTTGTACCTTGACCGGTGCTTCAACGGCCGGGTTGCACGGACCAGCCGCCCCGCATCCACGCTCCGTTGTTCGCCCGCCTCCTCCGCCATGAGCGACCGTCGATCCGGCGATTCCGTCATCCGCTGTTCCTTCTGTGGTTCGTCCGCGCAGGAAGCCGCCTCCATGGTTGCCGGGCCGGACGTTTACATCTGCGACCGCTGCATCCGAGAAGCCGCCGGGATCGTTCGCGGCGATGCGCCGGCCACCGACCGGTCGCCCCCTTCCCGCGACCGCACCGGCGCCCCCCAGATGGCCCCCCACGAGATCAAGTCGGCCCTTGACGCCTACGTGATCGGCCAGGACCGCGCCAAGAAGGCGATGGCCGTGGCCGTGTACAACCACTACAAGCGGGTGGACGGCGACCGGTACGTGCCCGATTATCAGGACGTGGAGCTGGAAAAGTCCAACATTCTGCTCATCGGCCCGACCGGGACGGGCAAGACGCTCCTCGCCCAGACGCTTGCTCGCGTGCTCGACGTTCCGTTCTCCATCTCGGATGCAACCGCGCTGACGGAAGCCGGCTACGTGGGGGAGGACGTCGAGAGCATCCTGTCGAACCTGCTGCGCTCGTGCGATTTCGACGTCGACGCGGCCGAGCGCGGAATCATCTACATCGACGAGGTGGACAAGGTCGCCCGCAAGGCCGAGAACGCCTCCATCACGCGGGACGTCTCCGGGGAAGGCGTCCAGCAGGCCCTCCTGAAGCTGCTGGAAGGAACCGAGGCCGGCGTGCCGCCCAAGGGCGGCCGGAAGCACCCGGAGCAGAGCCTCGTCACCGTCGACACCCGCAACATCCTCTTCATCTGCGGCGGCGCCTTCGACGGGCTCGGGCAGATCATCGCGCGCCGCCTGTCGTCCTCCTCAATCGGCTTCTTCTCCGACCGCGACGATAAGGACCGCATCGACGCCGACGACCCGGCCATCTTCCAGCACGTGGAGCCGGACGACCTGCTCAAATTCGGACTCATCCCGGAGCTCGTCGGCCGCCTGCCGGCGGTCACGGCGCTCAACGCGCTCAGCGACGACGAGATGAAGCGCATCCTCACCGAGCCCCGCAACGCGCTGGTCAAGCAGTATCAGAAGCTGTTTGCGATGGACGGGATCGACCTCGCGTTCGGCGACGATGCACTCGACGCAATCGTGGACCGCGCACGCACCCTGGGCACCGGGGCTCGCGGGCTGCGATCGGTCATGGAGGACGTGATGCTCGACATCATGTTCGACGTCCACCCCCACGCCGGCGTCGGGAGTTGCCGCGTCACCGCCCGCACCGTTCGCGACAACGCCCCGCCCCTCCTCGACGAACGCAAAGCCAGCGCATAGCGGCGGGCACTGCAGATTGCGGCTTACCGACTGCAAATTCCACCCTGGAACGTGCTTCTCGACAGTGCCAGATGGACGTGCCCAGTGACCGATGCGGAAGGATCCCGGCCCAATGACCCAGGCCCGATGACCCAGGCCCGATGACCCAGGGCCCAGATCTTTGCCCGTCTCCTGAGTGAATCACCATCGGGAGGCGGTAGGTAGAAACGGGTCCGGCACGGCGGTTCGGTCTCTGGCAACCGCCCGTGTCCGCCCCGAAAGGCGTTTTCGCCCGTTTGGCGACAATCAGGCATGTTCAACCGACGCGACATTTCGGCGGCGGCAGAGAGCCTGCAGGTCAGTGCGAGGTACTACCTGCGGGGGCTCTACCGCGAAATTGCCGCCAAGAATCTGTTCCTGTGGGCGCAGGCCATCGCGTTCAAGGTGCTGGTGACCATCGTGCCGATCGTCATTCTGGCCACGGGTCTCGTCGGCCGCCTCCTGCAGGGGCAGGACGCGTTTGCGGCCGTCGCCCGGTTCATCCACGATTTTCTTCCACCGAGCCAGGCGAACGAGCTCGTTCAGTTTTTGAATCAGCTCCAGAACGCCAGCGGGGCCATCGTCGGCGTCGGGGGGGCGGGACTGTTTCTGTCGGCCGTGAGCTTGTTCATCACGCTGCGCATCGCCGTCGCCAACGCCTTCGAGCAGGACTGGCACGAAAGCCGGTCGATCCTCCGCGGATATCTCTTTGACGTGCGCATGGTCGTGCAGGTCGGCCTCCTCTTCGTGCTCACCATCAGCGTGTCGGTCGTCGCTCAGTCGATGCTGAGTCCGCCGTTCTTTCAGTCGATCGGTCTCGACGCCGCGTGGATCCGGGAAGGCTGGCGGCAGGTGATCCGGACGGTCAGCCTTTTGCTTCCCTTTCTCATCACGACCGTGATGTTCTTTCAGCTCTACTACCTCGTCCCGCAGCCCTCCCCGCGAAAGCGAAGCGCGTTGACCGGCGCCGTAATCGCCGCCGTGCTGTGGGAGGCGGCCAAACAGGCGTTCACCTACTACGCCACCTACGTCGGTCACTTCGACCGCTACGGGGCCGGGAGCGAAGGGCTGGGAGCCCTCGGCAACACGTTCGGCCTCATCATCGCGTTTGTCTTCTGGGTCTACTTCTCGGCCGCGGTGCTCATGATCGGGGCCGTCATCGCATCGCTGCGGGAGCATCGCCACGTCACCGCCGGCACCCTGCCGGGCGAAGCGGCCGACCCACCCGGCGACGCACCGACCGACGCACCGGATGCGGAGCGGCGCAGCAAGCCGGTCTCTGCCCCGGCGCCCCCCGAATCCGAGTCCGAATCCGAGTCCGAATCCGAGTCCGACCGGCTGTCGCCGCCGGTGTCGGCCTCGGTGGAGCCGTCGGCCTCCAACGCGGCGGATGCCTCGAAGAAGGGCGACGGCTCGACGCAACCGCCCGACCCGGACGGGTCGCTGCTTTCGTTTCCGTCCGTGCGCCCCGACCCGGACGACGCGTCGTCGGACGATGCGTGACGCCCGTGCGCTTCCTCCTGTCGTTCTTCCTCACCGACCTGCCCCCCGTTCCTTGCCCCCCGAAGCGGACGCGCCGCCCCGATGGATCTGCCTGCTGATGGGGACGGTGGTGCGGGGAGCGGTGCTCGGCCTTCTGCTGGCGGTGGCGGCCGGGCGGCCGGCGGCCGCCCAGGATCCTCTCTACCTGGTGAACGACTCCACCCAGGTGCGCGACCTCTCCTTTCAGTTCGTCGGCACGCAGACCTTCGAAACGTCGCGGCTGCGCAACCAGATCGCCACCTCGGCGCCGTCGTTTCTGACGCGCGTCCAGAATGTGTTCGCCTTCCTCCCCTCCGTGTCCCGGCAGACGTTTCCGTTCGATCCCCTGACGGTGCAGCGAGACGTCGCCCGCCTGCGCACCTTCTACAACCGGCACGGCTTCCTGTCGCCGCGCATCGACTATCCGGTGTCTCAGTTCGACACCACCTCCAACACCATCCACGTCATCTTCACCGTTCGGGAAGGTCCCCCGGTCGTGATCCAGGACGTTCGCTTTCTGCCGGCCGACGGCACCGGGTACGCCGTCGAGCAGTTCGCGGGCGGGATGCGCTCGCGGTGGATTTCGTTTCGGGACCGGACCTCCTTTCAGCTCGGCGAGCGCTACACGGAGTTCAAGCGCGTGCAAATCGAAGACCGGGTGCGCACGTGGCTGCGCGACGAGGGGTTCGCGTTCGCACAGGTCTCTTCCTTCGTCTCCATCGACACCACCGCCCGCACGGCCGATCTTCGCTTTCTCGTCGACGCCGGGCCGCG
This sequence comes from uncultured Bacteroidota bacterium, assembly GCA_937127285.1. Lineage (GTDB taxonomy): Bacteria > Bacteroidota > Rhodothermia > Rhodothermales > Salinibacteraceae > CAKZLV01. Next base: position 7,185 of record CAKZLV010000150.1, on the reverse strand, counting down.
GGCGCGCATCGACCGCATCGCGGTCGACGGCAACACGACGGTGAGCCGCTCGGTCGTTCTGCGGGAGCTGTCCTTCGCGGAGGGCGACGTGTTCTCCGCATCGGCGCTGAAGGACGGGCAGCGCCAGCTCTTCGGGCTCAACCTCTTCCGCGTCGCCATCGCCGACGTCCCCGACCAGCCGCGCGACAGCACCGTCACGGTTCGGTACCGGGTGCGAGAGGGCAAGCTGCGGACGGTGACCGGCGAGCTCGGGTACGGCGTGCGCACCGGGCTCTCCGGGACGGCGCAGTGGTCGCACCGCAACTTCTTCGGCGACGCGCGCAACTTCAGCGCGGGTCTTACCGCCGAAACCGGCCTCTTGTCGCAGCCGAACGTGCTACCGGGCACGTTTTTGTCGGGCGGGCAGGAGGACGAGCGGCTGTACCGCGCGTCCGTTTCGCTCAACCAGCCGTACTTCTTCCATCCGCGCCTGTCTCTCACCGTCTCTCCCTTCGTCCAGGAGCAGAAGGTTACCAGCCTGGCCCCCGCCGATCGGTTCGGCGGCTTGAACGAACGCCAGTTCGGGGTCAACACCACCCTCCTCTACGAAATCTTTCCCTTCCGCACCGTCTCGCTGCAGCACACCCTCAGCCGCACGCAGCAGTTCGGCCCGGACGCCGGCGCCGGCAGCGGCACCCTCCCCGATGCGTTCCTCGACCCGTTTCGGACCGGCACCGACCTCTTCGACCGCAGCATCTTTACCCTCACCGGCACCTTCGGGCGAACGGATGACTTCATCAATCCCACCCGTGGCTTCTTGATTCGGCCGACCGTTCGGGTGGGCGGCATCGTCGGGAGCCGGGTGGTGGCCTCCGACGTTCAGTTCGTCTCTGCGAGCTTCGAGGCGTCGGGCTACCTGCCGGTCTCCGACGCGGTCGACCTGGCCGGCCGGATCACCGCCGGCCGCCTGTGGCCGCTGCAGGACAGCCGGGAGGCCTTCCGCACCACCCCGACCGAAGACAACGTCCTCGCCCTCGCCTCCGCCGAAAACCGGTTCGACAACTTCCTCTTCACCGCGGGCGGCGGCACGGACCTGCGCGGCTGGCCGCCCCAGCAGGCCGGGCCGAAGTTCGTCCGGCAGTCGGACGGGGTCGTTCAGTACGCTTACGAAGCCATCGGGGCCACCTCGAAGATCGGCGTCAACCTGGAGGCCCGCCTCCCCTTCCCCGGGCTCGGGGCGAGCTGGCGGACGGCCGTCTTCCTCGACGGCGCCTACCTGTCGGACGACGGCTACGACCTCGCCCCGCAGGTCACCTTCCGGGAGCGAACCGGCGGAACGCCCGACGTCGACGCCCGCATTTCGACGGAGCGCTCGCAGATCCTGGTCGGCACCGGGGCCGGCATCCGCTACGAAACCCCCGTCGGATTCCTGCGCGTCGACCTCGCGGTGAAGCTGACGCCGGACCGGCTCGACCTCCGCAACCCGGTGACCGTCGGCAACAACCTGGAGGCGGAAGACGGAGAGACCGGTCGCCCCGAACCGGTCCCCGTCTCCGCCACCGATACGCGCTTCATCCGAAACTTCCGCCTGCACGTCGGCATCGGCCGGACATTCTGACGTCGCGCCGTCGTTTCCGTGCGCAACCGACCGTCCGTGCACGAATCACACGGTCCCCTTCGTTCTCCCTCTTCTCGCCCCGCCTTCCGAAACCGCCCCTCTCCCGGTCGTGGCCGACGCCTCTTCCGATTCGACCGATGCCGATGCCTTCGATGCCGCGGAGGCAGACGCCGCCGCGTCCGCGTCCCCGGCCGCCCGGTGGGGACAGCGCATCGGGGCCGTCGTCGGCGGCCTCGGACTCGTGCTCGCGGCCGCGTTCCTCGTTCTGCAGACGGAAACCGGCGCCACGGCCACCGCCCGACTCCTCGCCGATCAATTCAACCCGCTTCCTGGCACGACGCTCTCCATCGAGCGGGCGGGGGGGACGTGGCTCGGGTCCCTTCGCCTCGAGGGCGTTCGCCTCACCCGCCCTGATTCGGCCTCGGGCGGCGCCGTAGAGATGGCGGCCATCGACACCCTCGCCGTCCGCTACCAGCTCCTGCCCCTTCTGCGCAGCCGGCTGCACGTCGAGCGCGTCGCCGTGAACGGGCCGTCGCTGAGCCTCCGGCAGGATGCCGACTCGACGTGGGACTGGGCCCGCGTTCTTCCCCCGGCCTCCGACGAACCGTCTCGCTCCTCCGTTCGGGTGGAGGTGGACGAGATCGATGTTCGGCGCGGGGCCGTCGCGGCGTCCTTCTTCGCCCCGAATGCCGACTCGACCGCCCGGCTCTTCGACGTACGCCTCGCTGCACACCGTCTTCGGGTGGGGCCGGAGATCTCCGTCCGGCTCGACACCCTCGGCCTGGCGGGGCGCGTCCCGGGCGACACGACCGACCTGCACCTCTCCGCCCGCGGGGCCCTGCGCCCGGCGGCGCTCCGCATTGACACCCTGCGCCTCGACTCGCCGCGAAGCCACGTGCGGGCCGGGGGGAGTGCCCGCCTGCCCCGCAGCCCTGCCGACTCGCTCGACGACGTCGCCCTCCGACTGCGCGCCGACCCGCTCTCGTTTCGGGACGTACAGGCCTTGCTCCCCCCCCTGGCCGTCGATCCGTCCGAGTCGGTCGTCCTGGATGCGGAGGTGACGGGAAGCGAACGCAGGCTCGAGGCCCGCCTCGCCGCCCAGTTCCGGGGCCGAGGGCGTCCCGAGCGAAACCGGCCCGAGCGAAACCGGCCCGAGCGAAACCGGTCCGAACGGGACCGCCCGGATCGTCCCTCTGCGGCTCGTTCCTCTCCGAACCGAACTCCGCCGAACCGAACTCCGCCGGACCGCCCCGTCCAGGACCGGGGACGCGTCTCGCTCACGGCCTCGTTTACGCCGCGAACGGCCGCCTCTCCCACCTCCGGCCCGCTGCGCTACCGGGTCGACGCGAGCGTCGAGGCCGTGACGACGCGTCTTCTGGGCCTGCCGACGGACGACGGCCCCCGTCTCACCGCCCGGCTCGAGGCCGACCTGCGCGGCCCGCGCCTCAGTCGCCTCACTGGCCCCATTCGCCTGCGCGTCGACGACACGCGCGTGGGCGGACTGCGGACCGACTCGCTGACGGTCGACGCCTCCTTTCGGGAGGGGGCGGCGGCCCTGCAGGCCGGCGGCGCGGTCAACGGCGCCGCCGTGCAGCTCACCGGCAAGGCCCGCCCCTTGGATGCCGTCCCGTCGTACCGGGCCGACCTCCGCCTGCGCGACGTCGACCTCCAGCAGATTTTCGGGGCCGCCGCGCCGTCTTCGCAGATGGCCGGTACGGTTCGCCTCTCCGGGACGGGCCTCGAGGCCGCGGATCGACGCCTGGAGGCGTCCCTTCAGCTGGGGCCGTCCCGCATCGGGCGTCAGGCCCTCTCCTCCGCCGAGGCGCAGGCCCGCGTGCGACCGGACTCCGCTGCCTTCTCCACCTCCGTCGCGTTTCCGGAGGGCGGCCTCTCCGCAACGGGAGGCGTCGACCTCTTCCCTCCCTACGCATTCACGGTCGACACCCTCCGGGCACGGTCCGTCAACGTGGCAGCGCTGACCGGCGACACGACGGCCAGCGCCCTCACCGCCTCCGCTCGCCTCACGGGGCGCGGGCGGTCCGCCGAGTCGCTCCGGCTCGGGGTCGACGTCCGCCTCGACGAAGGCCGCTACGGTTCGTACCGGGCGGCGGGCGGGCACCTGAACGGCGAACTCCGGAACGGACGCTTCGAGGGGAGGGTGGAGACGATTCTGAACGGCGGCCGGTGGTCTCTGACCCTCGAAAGCCGCCCCTTCGCCCAGCCGCTCACCGCTCGCGTTCGGAACGGCCGGTTTGCGGGCGTGGACCTGGGTGCGTTCACCTCTCCTCCGCCCGACGCGGGAGGCGGGCGCTCGGGCACGGACGGCGGCCGCCGAACGGCCCCGACTGCGGACTCCAGCGCGACGGCGACTGACCTCTCCGGCACCTTTCAGGCGTCGGTGCAAGGCGCCGATCCCTTCGCGATGCCCTCCACGGCGGACGCATCGGTCACCGCCACCCTTCGCCCCTCCCGCATCCAGCGCCAACCGGTCGAATCCGCTCGCCTGGAGGCCGTCTTCTCCGGCGGCCGCCTCACAGCCCGCGCTGCGCTGTCGGTTCCCGGCGGCGGCGTCGACCTGGCCGTGGAGGGGCGCCCGTTCGATCCGGTTCCCTCCTTCCGGATCTCGCAGGGACGATTCGAGGCGCTGGACCTCGGCGCGCTGGCGGGGCTGCCCGGGCAGCGAACGTCTCTGTCGGGGAGCCTGTCCGCCACCCTCCAGGGGGCGACGTGGAACCGGGCCCGAGGCCGCCTCCGCCTGGATGTAGAGCCCTCCGCAATCAACCGCGCAACCGTGTCCGACGGCCGGCTCCTCGTGACCGCCGACAGCGGGCGCGCCGACGTCGACGCCCGCCTGCGCACCGAGCAGAGCGGGAGCATGCAGATGACCGGATTCGCGCAGGACCTGAACCGCACGCCCACCTACCGACTGACTGGATCCGCCGGCGGCCTCGATGCCGGCGCGCTGGCGGGCCTGGACGCAGAACGACCCGTCCGGGCCGACACCCTGCAGTGGACCCTCGACGGACGCGGCGTCGACCCGTCGACGCTTCGGGCGTCCGCCACCGTCGCATCCGGCCCTCTGCAGGTGGATCGCTTCGAACTCTCGGGCGGGCGTCTGGAGGGGCGCCTTCGATCTGGCATCCTGCAGCTCGACACCCTCTCGGTGCGGTCGAATGCCGTCGACGCCGCCGGGCGCGGGCAGGTGGCGTTTGCCGACACCACGGTCCGCTCCGACTTCGATCTGGTCGTGGCGGTGGCGGACGCCCGCCCGCTGGAGCGCCTGATCGGCCTCCAGCAGTTTCGGCTCACGCGCGGACGCGCTGAACTACACGTCTACGGCCCCCCGGGCACCCTCCGCTTCAACGGCACCTCCACGATCCGACGCCTGCGGTCGGGGGACCTCCGCCTGTCGAATCTCGACCTTCGCTTCAACGGCGCGGGCAGTCTGCAGACGGGCATCCAGCAGGCCGATCTCCGCGGCACGCTCGGGCTGTTCTCCTCGCCGGCGGTCGTGGCCGAGGACACCGAGGTGACGATCGGCTACACCCCGGATGAAATCGACGTGCAGACCCGGCTGCGCCTCGACCGGAGGCGCCGGGCTACGCTCTCCGCCCGGCTGCGCCCCCACCTCGACGCGTCGCGCCTGACTCTGCAGTCGCTGTCGGCCCGCCTCGGAGCCAACCGCTGGGAGCTTCTGCAACCTGCCGAATTCTCCTACGCCGGGCCCTACCGCCTGGAACGCTTCCTCCTGTCCAGCGGCAACCAGCAGATCGCCGCCGACGGACGCATCGACCCGACCGGACGCCAGAGCTTCATCGCGACCGTCGAACAGGTTCGCCTCGACCCGCTGGCCGGCCTCTTCGGGTTTCCCGGCCTGGGCGGCGAGGTCTCCGGCTCCGCCCGCCTGAGCGGCCCCGCCGACGCCCCGCGGCTGGACGGCCGCCTCGACGCAGCCCTCACCTCGGAAGGAACGTCGGTCGGGACGCTGCAACTCGACCTCGGCTACGACTCCCTCTCGGTCTCCGTCGACGCCGCCCTCGAACACGTCGACGGTCAGCGGCTCACCGCCCGCGGCCGCCTCCCGGCCGACCTCCGCCTGAAGCGCTCTCCCCCGGTCGACACCGGCGACCGCCCCGTGTCGCTCGCCGTGGCGGCAGACGGGTTTCCGATCGACTGGATCGACCCGTTCGTCGACCCCGAAACCGTTCGAGACATCGGCGGCGTTCTGCAGAGCGATGTCCAGATTGCCGGAACGCTGGACGACCCCGACCTTTCCGGCACCGCTTCCGTGCGCGAGGGGCAGGCCTTCCTGCCCGATCTGGGCGTGGCGTACCGGGGGGCGCGCGCACGCATCGCCTTCGACGGCGAACAGGCCCGGGTGCGGGACGCCGTCGTGCGCACCACCAACGGCGGACGGCTGGAAGCGGACGGGACCGTGGCGTTCTCGGACCTGACGCTCGGGCGCTTCGATCTGTCGCTGGAAGCGCGCACCTTTATCGGGATCGACACGCGCGCCTACCGCAGCGCCGTCCTCGACGGGGCGTTTACGCTGCGGGGTACGACGGAACGCCCGGTGCTCGACGGAACCGCCGAGGTCCGGCGGGCCGACGTCTTCTACACCGAAGCCCTCGCCCAAACCGCCTCCGAGCTCGCCACCGTGAGCCTCTCCAGCGAGGACCGGCTCGTGCTGGAGGAACGCTTCGGCCTGCGTCTGACCGCAGCCGACACCACCACCTTCGATGCCTACGAGGCCCTCACGATGGATCTCTCCGTCGAGATCCAGGGCGACACCTGGCTGCGCTCCGACGGCACGCCCGAGCTCGACGTGCAGTTTCGGGGGGATCTCGACGTGTCGAAGCAGGCGATGCAGGACGCGCAGGTGTTCGGCACGATCGAAGTGGTGACCGCCCGCAGCACCGTGCAGCAGTTCGGGCAGGAGTTTCAAATCACGGAAGGGACCCTCACCTTCAACGGCGACCCGACGCGGCCCTACCTGGACCTCGCCGCCGTCTACGAACCGCGCTCGCAGGGCACAACCAACGAGCCCAGCGTCGAGATCACCCTGAGCCTGGAGGGCCGCCCGGACGAACTGACGCCGCAGCTCACGTCCGACCCGCCCATGTATACGCGCGACATCCTGTCGTATCTGGCCACGGGCCGGCCGGCCGATCAGGTCCTGGGCGGAGGCGGCAACGGCGGCCTGACCGCCAACGTGCCGCGCGGGCTCGCCGCCGGCTTTGCGGAGGACTTCGCCGCCAACCGCCTCGGCCTCGACGTCGTCCGCTTCGCGTACAGCGCCGAGGGCGACTGGTACCTGACGGTCGGGCAGTACCTGACGCCGCGCCTCTACGTCGCCGTCGAGCAGTCCGTCGGCTCCGGCTTCGCGGACCGCAACGCCCTCGAACTCGTCCCCGACCTCACCCTCGAATACCAGGTCACCCCGTACATGCAACTGCGCACCGTCCGCCGCCAATCCTCCCTCCGCTTCAACGTGTTTCTGGAGTACGCCTATTGAGAAGAGGCGGGGCTGGGTGAGCGTGCGGGCGGGTGGGCGTGCGGGCGGATGGGCGTGTGGGCGGATGAGCGTG
>CAKZLV010000149.1 GCA_937127285.1 uncultured Bacteroidota bacterium | reverse complement strand
GTTCACCGTTTTGTCTTACCGCGGTGAGGAGGCGATCTCGCAGCCGTTTCGCTACGAAATTGCCCTCGCCTCCGCCGATCCCGAGGTGGCGTTCGACGCTGTCGTCAACCAGCCGGCCGTTCTCACCACCCGGCGCGGCGGCGGCGACGAAGCGGTCAACGGCATTGTGGTGGACTTTCGGGAGGAGGGCCCGTCGGCCGCCCGCGGTCGCTATCGCTACCGCGCCGTTCTCGTCCCGCGTCTCTGGGGGCTGTCGCTCCGCTACCAGAGCCGAATCTTTCAGGAGCAAACCGTCGAAGAGATCGTCACCGAGGTGCTCGACGGGGCCGGTCTTCCCGGCTCCGCCGTTCGGTTCGAGTTGTCAGGCCGCTACGCGCCGCGGGAGTACTGCGTGCAGTATCAGGAGACGGATCTGGCGTTCGTGCAGCGCCTGCTCGAATACGAAGGCATTCGCTTCTTTTTCGAGCATGACGGCCGGGAAGACGTGCTGGTGATAAGCGATGACCCCGCTGAGAGTCCGCCCATTCCCGGTTCCTCGACCGTCGGGTTCGAAAGCCGCCAGGGCATGGTTCCTGACGAGGAGGCCGTCTACCGGTTTGTAAGCCGGGAGCGGGTGGTGACCGGGTCCGTCGTGCTCAAGGACTACAACTACCGCACGCCGGAGACGAACCTGGAGGTGGAGTCGCAGATCAACGGCGACATGCCGGGCCTGCGGTACGAGTACGGCACCCACTTCGAGGACGCCGATACCGGAGAGCGGCTCGCCCGCGTTCGAAACGAAGAGATCGAGTGCCGGCGACGGATGCTGCAGGGAGAGAGCGACTGTGCGGGATTGCGGCCGGGCTACGTCTTCACGCTCGCCGGGCATTACCGCAGCGACGCAGACGGTACGTACCTCGTCACCCATGTCGAGCATCACGGCACCCACGCCGGCAGCGAGACCGAGTTCGCGGGAAACGGCCGACGGCGCGGGTCCGACGGCGCAGGCGGCGCCGGGATCGAGCCGCGCGGAGGGGAGGGCCGGGGAGGCGAGGCCGGCAGCGGGAGCGATGCCGGCAGCGGGAGCGACGATGGCGGGAGCGGCGCGGCGTCCGACGTCGTCTACCGGAACACGTTTACCTGCATCCCGGCCGGCGTGCCGTACCGCCCACCGCGCACGACGCCGGTCCCGCAGGTGCCCGGCCTCATGACCGCCCGCACCGAGTCGGCCGGAGGCGACTACGCGCACCTCGACGAGGAGGGGCGGTATCACCTCAAAATGCACTTCGACCGCAGCCCCCTCGGCGACGGGGAGGCGTCGCGCCCTGTCCGCAAGGCTCAGCAGAACACCGGCCCGGGCTACGGCATCCACTTCCCCGAGCACGCCGACACGGAGATGGTGTGGGCGTGCGTCGACGGCAACCCCGACCGCCCGATCGCCCTGTCGACCGTCCCCAACCCCTCGCAGGCCACCCCGGTGACGGCCTCGAACAAGGCCCAGAACGTCATCCGCACGTGGGGCCAAAACGAGCTCACCTTCGACGACACCACGGGCAGCGAGAACGTCTTCCTGCACGCGACGAAGGACTGGACGACGGACGTCGCCAACGACAAGACGCAGTCCGTGGGCCGGCACGAGACGACCGAGATCGGCGCCAACCAGTCGCAAACCGTCGGGGCGAACAAGACGCTCCGGGTCGGCGGAAACCACGAAGAGACCGTCTCGGCCAACATGCGCCAGAACGTCGCCGTCGCCAAGTCCGAAAACGTCGGCGCGTCGAAGTCCCTCGCCGTCGGCGGCGCCTACCAGGTGAGCGTCGGGGCGGGCATGAACGAGACGGTCGGCGGAGCCAAGAGCGAAGAGGTCGGCGGCTACAAAGGCGAAAGCGTCGGCGGAAGCAAGTCCGAGAACGTCGGGGGGAGCAAGACCGCGACCGTCAGCGACACCTACCACTGCACGGCGGGGAAGAGCGTGACCGTCGAAGCCGCTGAAAAGATGGCTCTGCGCGCCGGAGACGACGTACAGATTGCCGGAAGCAAAAACGGGGTCATCGAATTTCAAGATCAGCTCACGCTGCGCTGCGGGAAGGCCTCCATCACCCTCAAGAAAAACGGCGACCTGCTGATCAACGGTGCGAAGATTCAGATCAAGGGAAGCGGCGACGTCGTCGTGAAGGGAAGCACCGTCAAGCAAAACTGAGCGCCGGCGACACACCGCAGAGAGGTCATCTCGACCCGCTACGACGTTCCTCCATTCCACCCTCCCGATTCTCTTTTTCTCTGACAGCACCGTCTCGGTCCCATGAACAGTCGTCCCACAAGTCCTCGCTCCGCCTCGTCGGTCCCGCACCGCCATCTCGTTCCCGCGGCTCCCGCGTCGGTGGTCGGTACCATTGTGTCGACCGGAGAAACCGATGGGATTCGCGTACAGCTTCTGTCTGCCGCCGAGCCGGTCGAGGCGGAATCGACCGTCCGCATCACGCCGGACGACGCCGGGAGACGGGCGCTTCTGGTGTTTCCGTCGGGCTCCGCAGAGCACCCCGTCATCGTCGGTCTGCTGCAGCCGGAGGCCGGAGGAGGCGCAGGCGCCGCGGGGGATGAGGCCGCGCGCCGCAAGACCGAACACCGCGAGTCCGGGCGTCTCGCGTCCGAAGCCGAGGGCGGGACGGTGACGCTCGCGCTTCCGGAGGACGCTCTCTGCGAGATTCACCTGGACGGCGAGGCGCTGCACCTGACGGCTCGGCGGGAGATTCGCCTGACCTGCGGCAAGAGCAGCCTGCATCTGCGCGCCGACGGTCGCGTCGTGATCAAGGGCGAAACGGTCTTGAGCCGCGCCCGGGGAGCGAATAAAGTCCGCGGCGGCGCGGTGCTGATTAACTAAAGCATTCTGACCAACGGAGCCATTCTGTTGCCCTTCCGCCGGGGATCGAAGCCTCCGCTCTCGTGAAATCGGCCGCTGCGAGCTCCACCACATCGATCCCCCTCCCATCAGGCCCCATTTCATCAGGCCCCATTTCATCGACCTGCCGCCGTGCCCGACCTCGACAATCTCACATCGTTTGCTGCGGTCGACTTCCTGTCGATGACGCCGGAAGGTGCCGATGCTATCGTCGTGCTCCTGAGCGCGCAGTTCCACCTGCCGGAGCCCAAAAGCGACCCCTCCCGTCCACTCGTGCCGGTCGACGAGCCCCCGGATCCACCGATGGAAGACGTGTACCACGGGGCGCCGGACCGGTCGAGTCTGGTGGTAGAAGGACAGACGGCGTGCGGTCGGGCCGGGACCGACGTGTACGTTACCGGCGAGGCGACCGCGCCAGGGAGCGCACCCGTGACCGAACTGATCGTGCGCGTCGGCGTCGGGCCGTGCCGCAAGGAACTCCTCGTCGTCGGCGACCGGCAGTGGGAAAACCGGCTGACCGGCTTGTGGGCGTCTCCGCCCGAACCGTTTGTGACGATGCCGCTCGCGTACGAACACAGCTTCGGCGGGTCGACGACGTCCCTTTTTGGCCGCCCCCTCTTCGAACCCCGCAATCCCGTAGGCCGGGGACTGCACGCCTCGCGGCAAGACGCTGCCGGAAGGCAGCTTCCCAATCTCGAAGACCCGGCCGACCGAATCGCACGCTGGTCCGATCGCCCGTCTCCAACCGGTCTCGGCCCAATAGCCCGGAGCTGGGAACCGCGGCGCAGCCTCGCCGGCACGTTCGACGAGGTTTGGGTAGAAGAGCGCGCCCCGCTCTGGCCGGTCGATTTCGACGCGACGTTTTTCCACGCCGCGTCGCCGGGGCTCGTCGCGCCATCCCCGCTGCAGGGCGGCGAAGCCGTCATTCTCGACGGGCTGCATCCCGGAGGCCGCATTGCCTGCCGCCTACCGAGGCGCCGTTTTCTCGTCACGGCTGCCTTCCGCGACCGGACCGACCGGCGGACGATGCGCCTGGACGGCGTTTGGATTCAGACGACGCCACCGACGGTCACCCTTTTTTGGCGAGCTGCGATCCCCGCGGTTGGCCGGTTGAGCCAGCACCGCCAAACGGTCGTTCGCGAACTGAGGTCGTGGGAAGACGACGGGCCGTTCGCCCCGCCCGACCCTGCCGGGGGCGACGGATCACCGTCCACCTGATCGGCCTCACGGTTCCCTTCAGGGTTCCGCCCTCCAGGTTTCCTCGTTCTCATCGTCCCCCCGCAATGACTCCGTTCTCTCCCCGAACTCGCACGCCCTCCCTTCCCTCCCAGGAGGGCGACCTCGACGCACTCGCCGTCGTGGGACGGGGGGCGTGCACGCCGCTGGGACTGACGGCGGCGGCGACGTGGGCGGAGGTCCGGGCCGGAACGACGCGGTTTGCCGAGACCGGCGTGGCCGACGCGGCCGGTGATCCGGTGCGGGCCTGCAGCCTGCCGCTTCTTGGGTCGCATGCGTCGCGCATCGAACGCGTGGCGGCTCTGCTCACGGAAGCCGTCGCCGAGTGCCTCGGCTCCACCGTCGCGTCCGAGTTGCCCGAACCATTGGCCGTCCTCCTCGTCCTGCCTGCCGGCGCAACGCTCGAACCGGTGGACGCCGGGCCGGTCTGCCGCGCCGTCCGCCGGGTGTGTCCGCCGGGCTTAGAGCTGGCTCTGGCTGAGGAAGAGACCGTCCGCGGGGGGCGGGCCGGCCTTTTCCGAGCGCTTTCGGCGGCAGGGGCGCGGCTGACGCGGGGCACCGACGCAGCCGTCCTTGTCGCCGCGGCCGACTCGCGGTGCGACCCGGCGTCGCTGTCCATCCTCAGTGAGGCACACCGTACCCTCGGGCGCACCAATCCCGACGGCCTGCTCCCCGGCGAGGGGGCCGGCGCTGCGTTGCTCGCGTCCGCCTCCCACGCGCAGCGCCGGGCCTGGCCCGCCGTGGCGCACGTCCTCGCCGTGGCCCGCGCCACCGAGCCCCACCCGGCTCGGGGAGACGTGCCGAGCGGGGCGGAGGGGCTGAGCACCGCATTCCGCCGCCTCCGCACCGATCCGCTGGCCGGAACGACCCGAACCGACTGCGTCCTGTCCTGCCAGACGGGCGAGTCAGCCTGGGAGCGCGAATTTGCGTATGCCTACCTCCGCAATGATGCGCTCATGCCCGAACCGCTCGTGATCACGCACCTCGCCGCCTCCATCGGCGACGCCGGTGCCGGGACCGCCGCCGTCCACCTCGCCCTCGCCCCCGACCGCCTCGACGCCCTCGAATCGTCTGTCGCCGGCACCTCCTCGGAACAGGACCTTCCGGCGCGTCGGGGCCTGCTCTACGGGAGCGCCAGCGACGGGTCGGTGGGCGCCTGCGTCGTCGAACGACGCCTGGACGAGGCGCACCGCTGACCGTTCATCCTGCGTCTTTCCCTCCCTCGTTCCTGCATCCGCTCCCCGTCTCTTCCAGCCGGCCTCGTCATGATCACTGTATTCGCCAACGGGCGCTCCATCGTCCACAAAGGAGATCGCCTCGTCAATACCTGCGCTGTGCCCGACGTGTGCAAAACGCCTTCGCCCGGCGGGCCTGTGCCGGTCCCCTACGTCAACGTCGCCCTGAACAGCGCGCTGACGAACGGCACCAAGAAGGTGAAGGTGCAGGGCAATCCGGCCGGACTTCAGTCGTCGAAGCTCAGCACCAGCACCGGCGACGAGGGCGGGACCGCCGGGGGCGGAATGATCTCCGGAAAAGTCAAAGGAGCGATGACGTGGGGGAGCGCCAGCTTTGACGTCCAGTTCGAGGGAAAGGGCGTGGTGCGGTTCATGGACGTCACCCAGCACAACGGCAACACCTTCAACTCCGCTTTCATCCAGCAGGGAGGGACGGGATTCGCCTACGGCGACGACGCGAAATGCCCGGTGTGCGACAACGACCCGGCCAAGCACCAGATCCACGAAACGGAGGCCGTCGCCGGCCTCGCCCAGCAACTGTTCGTCGAGCTCAATAGGGTGCGAGCGAGCGGGGGAGACGGGTCCGAAGAGGCACTTGTTGAGAAGTATCTGCAGCTCGACGAGGAGAGCAAGGAGATCTATCGTCGCTGCGAGCACGACGTCGCTCAGATCGCGTCTACGACGCACAAAACCGCCGAGAGCAATGTTCGGGACGCCAGGCAAAAACTCGAGCAGGCCCAGCCGCAGGAAAAAGCTTTGTTCGGACGGGCATTCAACCAAGCGAGACAGGTCCTCGAAAGAGAAAAAGCCCGGATTCGCACCCGACGTGCAGAGATGAATCGTGCTCGTGAACCGATCTTGGCGGAAATGAAACAGTGCAACGCGAAGATCCGGGCCGGCAGTCCGGTGCTCCGCGTAGACGAAAGCGTCGGTACGTATATCGAGGGCTATATGGTCGGCGTCGTGATTTGTCGCTGTGGCGCCAAAAAGCTCTGTGCCACCTCCGGCACGACACCCCCAGGGTTTCAGGAGGCAGCCGGCAAGACCGTGCTCCGGGTTGTGTCTGGGTTTACCCCGAGTGATCGTCAGAGTAAGCGTCTCAACGAAACGGGACGCCGAGAATGGAAATGCGCGGCCCCTCAGCTTCTCAAAAACAGCGGCAGCCACACGGCAGGCACGATGACGGAGCGCTGGTATTCCCCAGCGAAGCTCAAGCAGACCGTCAGTGTCAGCTTTTCCAAGAAGGACGACCGGCCGACGCCTCCCGTCGATGCAAGGGTCACGCAGGACTTTGGTCACGGTGAGACTGTCCCGTCCTGTGAGACGTGCCAGGAACTGCTCCCGGAGATGCTCTGCGAAAACGACACGCCCTGTTCCTGACGCACCGTCCCCGCATTCAGAAATCCCACTTTACCGATCGGCCATGAAAGACCTGATTCCTTTTATCGAGGCGTTCCGTCCTGATTTTCGCTCATCCGTCAAGGGGGCGTCCTGGTGGCACGTCGAATATCTAGAAGAGGTGCTTGGTACGTCCCTCCCGGAAACCTACGTGTCCTTTGCCGAAACCTTCGCCGACACCGACGGGGGACTCCTCTCGGATTGCGAGAGCTACCACCCCGACCACGTGGCCAAGCTGTACCGGGTCGGTGCAATCGAGTCTCCTTCGCACCGCTATCTGTTCGTGCTCGGCGACCCGTCGTTTACGTCGCAGCACTACTTCATGGACCTCGCCGCCGTGCAGGACGGAGACGCTCCGGTTTTCCGATCGACTCTCGACGACGTGCCCACCGTGTCCGATCCGGACTACGCGTATACGTCGCTACGAGAGCTGCTGTACAACAAAGCCTACATCAACCTTCGTCTTCCCCAACTCCCGCACCAGGCCGGGTTCGTCGATGCCTACCGCGCAGGCGACGAACACCAAGAGGAGAGCGCCGGTCGGGAGGCAATCGAGGGCGTGGAGGCGCTCTTCAGCCGGATTGGATTCGACCGCCATCCCTTTCCGAAGCGCTGCCGCCTGTACGAGCGCGGCGATGCGGCCATCGCGCTGTACCGTCCCCCCGAAGTGGACGGATTCTCTTTTCAGATCGGCATGGAGGAGGAGACCGAGTTTCAAGAAACGACCGCCCTGCTTCTCGATCACCTCGACCTGCAGCAACGAAATCTCCCGTCCACGACCTGACTCGAACCGGTACAAGTGAACCCATGCGTCCTCGCCTGAGCGCCCACCCCGAGGTCGACACCTGGCAGCGGGGCTTCCACGAAGACCATCTCTTCGAAAGCTCGTTTCTGACCGACGTCTGCAACGCATGGCGGGAGGACGCGGAGTTGTCGTGGACGGACGCGTCGGGTCCGGAGGAGCGTCTCGACGCCCACCTCGCCGCTCTCGCCTCCGGCGGGCGATTGGCCCTCGACGTGTGTGTCGAACGCGCCGCCGAGGGAGACGCCGGCGAGCTCTACGCCGCCGTCTGCACCTTCTGCCGCCAGGCCGACGGCGACCGGCTCGACGCGGTGCTCGACGACCTCGACACCGGCGACGAGGAGCGCGCCCGGGCCGTCGCCGACGCCCTCTGCGACGAGGCCCCGCCCGCGTGGCGGGAGCGCGTCGCCGCGCTCCTCGACCACAGCGACCCCGCATTGCAGGCCGTTGCCGCCCGCGTTCTCGGCGATCGCCGCTGGGAAGCACCCGCCGGCGCGCTGACCGCCGTGCTCGATTCGCCGGACGACGCCCTCGTCGAGGCGGCGGCGTGGGCGCTGGGGCGACTGCCGGGGCCGTCCGCCCGCTCCCCGCTCTACCGCCTGCTGCAGCACGACGCGCCCGCGGTCTGCGCCGCCGCAGCCACGGCCCTGCTGCGCCTGGGCGACCCGAACACGATTCAGGTGTGCGCCCGTCGCGCGGAGCACGCTGCCGGGCCGGACCCGGACGGGTCCTCGTGGGCGCTCCTCCCGCTCGCCCTCGCCGGCGGCCCCTCGCACGGGAAGGTGCTTCGAGACGCGGCCGCAGCCGACGACGCGCCGCCCGATGCCCTCCTCGCCCTCGGCCTCGGGGGAGACCCATCCGCCGTCGACCTGCTTCTCTACCACCTCGGCACCGACGAACTCGCCAAAGCGGCCGCCGCGGCGCTGCACCTCCTCACCGGCGCCGGGCTCACCGAAACGGTGTTCGTCCCCGAAGACATCGACGAGGACGAGCTGTTCGAGGACGAACTCGAGGCCTTTCGACGCGGCGAGCTTCCCACCCACCCGCGTGGCGCCCCCTACGGAACGGAGGTAACCCGCCTCGCGCAGGAGGCCGATACGTGGCGCGACTGGTGGACGGAAGCCGGCGGACGCTTCGTCGCCGGAACGCGTTATCGCCTCGGCACACCGTACGGGCCCGAAGCGCTGGTTGCGGCCCTGGCGGGAATCGCTCTGCCCCAACGGCTCCGGCCGGCCGTCATGGACGAGCTGGCCATCCGGTACGGGGTCGACACCGGCCTGGAACCCCGCCTGCGCGTTTCGCACCAGCAGGACGCCCTCCGCACAGCCGCTCAAGAGCTCCGCTCTCTCCCTCAGCACCTCCGGTCCGCGCCGTACGTCTTCGCACAGCGCGTTCACCGGTAGCCTTGCGCCGGCCTGTGCGCCGGAGCTTCGGCCGTTGCTCGTCGACCGCCGATCTCACGGCCGCTCCCGCTTCTACAGCGCCCCCCGGCCTCGAAGACCCGCCCCGGCGCGGCGCCCTCCCGCTGACGTCGTCGCTCACGGTCGGACCCCGAAAGCGATTCGGCCTGCGGACGTCATCGATCTTCTTACGAGGAGACGTAGGCCCTGGCGCATACCACAACGGGTGCGTTGGCGAACCTCTCCTGCGCCGGGAAGTGCAGATCGGCGCAAGAAACGGTTTGTACACTGAGGCCTGCATCTCTGGCGGCGAAGTGTCCGGGTGCCTCCTTCCGGCATCTCGAGCGGTGCCCACGGCAAAAATACCGGGACGTCCTCCAGAGGGATTCGCTCCGCACGTTTCGCTCAGACCGACGATTGGGGGCAGATCGCCCGCCGGCTGCGCGACCCCCGGCTCCGCCGCCGGGCCGTCCCCCGAGGAGCCCTCCCCGCCGGACCGTCAGGCCCATGGATTCTCGCCCGGATGTCCCATCGCCGTCGGAGGTCGGCCCCCTTCCCCTTGTGGTGACCTCCGACGCGTCCGACACCGCCGTCCCGCTCGACGGGGACGCAACGATCGGGCGCGATGCCTCCTGCACGGTGACGGTCAACTCCAGCCTGGTGAGCCGGCTGCATGCGCGCGCAGAGCGCCGAGACGATGGGTGGATCCTGGAGGACGCCGGATCCACGAACGGTTTGTACGTTGATGGAGAGCGAAGGGAGCAGGTCGCCATCGACGCCCCCCGCACCGTGGCCCTCGGGCCGAACGGGCCGCGTCTGACCTTCCGGCCCGCCCGGCCTTCCGCCCCGAGCACCGACTCGCCGAGCACCGACTCGCCGGCACCGAAGGCTGTGTCGAGCCGGGACGCATCCGCTCCGTCGCCTCCCGATGCCCCATCGCCTCCCGCACCGCCTCCTTCACCGGCTCCGGCCGACGGCCCCTCGCCCAACCGTTCTTCGCCCGACCGTTCTTCGCCCGCCGGTGCGAGAGCTTCCTCGCCGGGCCCGGAGCGATCGGTGACGGCCTACTTTGATCATTACTTCGGGTCGGACGAGATCGCCGGCGGCGAGCACACCCGCCTCCTCCGGCGGGCGTACCGGCGGGCTCGTCACACCGAGCGCCGGCATTTTCTGATAGGGGTCACCGTGGTGCTGAGCGTGGCCCTTCTTCTGGCCGTGGTAGCGCTCTGGCAGTATCAAGAACGGGCTCACCTTGAAGGAATGGCCGAACGGGTTTTCCTCGACGTGAAACGTCAGGACCTTGCCCTCGCGCAGCTTCGCCTCAGCATCGAGGAAGACGAGCCGATTGCCGAGCAGCTCGCCGAGCGGGAGCGCGAGCGGCGGATGCTCAACCAGCGCTACACCGGCTACGTCCGTGAACTCGGCCTGCACCGGCGCCTCAGCGCCGAGGAACAGCTCATCCACAGCGTCGCCCGCATCTTCGGGGAGAGCGAGTTCAGTATGCCGGCCGGCTTTGTCCGCGAAGTCCGGCGTACCCTTCACGAGTACTGGCTCGGCCCCGGGCGCAGCCGGTTCGAGCAGGCGATCCGGCGTGCGCAGGAGAACGGCTACGTGGAGCCGATCGTCCACCGCATGATGCGCCGTGGTCTCCCTCCCGAGTTTTTCTACCTCGCCCTTCAGGAAAGCGACTTCGACGTCGACGCGGTCGGCCCGCCGACGCGCTGGGGCATCGCGAAGGGCATGTGGCAGTTCATCCCCTCCACGGCCCGCCGCTTCGGCCTGGCGCCGGGACCGCGCGCCGCCGATGCCGTGGTGGACCCCCTCGATGAGCGACACGACTTCGAGCGTTCGACCGATGCCGCCTCCCGCTACCTGCAAACGATCTACACGACCGACGCGCAGGCATCCGGGCTTCTCGTGATCGCATCGTACAACTGGGGCGAACACCGCATCAACCGAAAACTGAGCCGGCTGCCCGATCCGTCGGCCGCCCCGGCGGGGCCAGCAGGGCGCTCCGGAGACGTCTTTGCCGGGATTCCGGAGGATCCCAGTGAGCGCACCTACTGGCGCTTCCTAACGGAGTACCGCGACCGCATGCCGGAGGAGACGCGCACGTACGTGCTGCGCGTCTTCGCCGCCGCCGTGATCGGCCAGGACCCGAAACGCTACGGGTTTCCCTTCGACAATCCGCTCCAGCCCGCCATCCGGTCCTTCGACGCCTCCCTCGGCCTGACCGGCTCCCCCGAGTGAGTCCGGCAGCGGCCGCCCGCACCGCCCTCTCCTTCTGCCTTCCGCTTCCCCTATGCCCCGCGTCCCCGACGATTCTTCTCGCACCGCGCCGGCCGTTCTGGACGGCTACCAGCTTCTCGACGTGCTCGGCGAGGGCGGGATGGGCGTGGTGTACAAGGCGAAAGACCTTTCGCTGGGTCGCACCGTTGCGCTCAAAAAAATTCGGCCCGGCCTGAGCGACAACCGGGCGTTCCTCCGCCGGTTTCGGACCGAAGCCCGGGCGCTGGCCCGCATCAACAGCCCGTTCATCGTAGGCATCCATGCCCTGCGGGAAACCGACAACGGCCTGCTCATCGATATGGAGTACGTCGACGGGCCGACGCTGAAGCAACGCCTGGTGGCCGACGGCCCCCTGCCGTGGCCGACCGCGCTCGCGCTCTTTTCGTCCATCGTGCGCGCATTCCACGACGCGCATCGCGCCGGCGTCATCCACCGCGACGTGAAGCCGCACAACGTGCTCCTGCCCCGCGAAGGCGGCGTCAAGGTGACCGACTTCGGCCTCGCCCGCATGGCCGAGGCCGGCGACGAAACCGTCACGCAGGGCGTAGCCGGGACGCTGCGCTACATGTCTCCGGAACAGGTGCGCGGCCACGCCGACCTCGACGCCCGAAGCGACCTCTTCAGCCTCGGCCTGCTGCTGTTCGAGATGCTGACGGGCCGGCTTCCCTTTCCGGAAGATGCCCGCGACTTCGACGTCATGCGGATGATTGCCGAGGACGACCTCCCGGGCCCGCAATCGGTGCGGCCCGACCTGCCGGCCGATGTCGACGCCGTGGCCCGCCACCTCCTGCAACGGGATCCTCAGGCGCGCTGCGCCCGCGCAGAGGACGTGCTTGCCGATCTTGCCTCTCTTACCCGCCCGTCGCCTGGATCCGGACGCTCCTCCTCGCCGTCGGCACCGGGCGAACGGACGCAGACGGCATCGCCCCCACCTCCCGCCGTGTCTTCTGCTTCTTCCCCTTCCCGCCGGCGCACCCTGCTTGGCGGAGGCCTCGCCGCCCTGCTCCTCGCCGTTGCCGTCTACCTCTGGGGACCCTCGTTCGCGGGTTCTTCCGGCCCGGTCCCGGTCCACATCTCGACCGATCCTGCCGGCGCCGCCGTGTTCGCAGACGGGGCGTCTCTGGGCACCACGCCCCTCCCCCCGGTCGGGCTGTCCGCCGGCATGCACCGGCTGCGCATCGAGCATCCCGGCCACCGGACGGTCGACACAACGCTGACCCTGAGCGCCGGGAACGACGCCCCCGTGCGGCTGAAGATCGCTCTCACTCCGGCAGCCCCCTCCCCCGCGCGCCTCAGCGTTGCCTCCCGGCCACCGGGGGCCGACGTGTTCGTCGACGGGACGCGCCTGGGCACAACCCCCCTGGCGGATGCGCGCATTCCGGCCGGTGCCGAACAGATGCGGATCGAGCACGCCGGGTTTGCGACCTACACCGCCCCGCTGCAGGCCGGGCCGGACGCATCGGTGGATCTGGGAACCGTCGCCCTGACGGCCGACGCCCCTCCTCCGCCGTCGGACGACGAAACCGACCGGCCGACCGGCGCCCCGCCAGCAACGCCGCCCTCGGCGGCGGCCGCCCCGGCCACCCTCCGCCTCCACGCCCCCGGGGCGGCGTGGTCCGTCGACGGACGCCGCGTGGCGTCCTCCGGCCGCATCACCGTCGCCCCCGGGTCGCACCGCGTCGTCGCCCGGCACCCCGTCCACGGCGTCTACGACACCACCCTCACGGCCGCCGCCGGCACCACGACCGACCTCACCGTTCACTTCGACCACCCGCTGACGGTCAACGCCGTCGGGCCGTGGGGCAGCGTCTGGATCAACGGAGAAAACCGGGGCCACACGCCGCTCTCCGTCGACCTCGGCCCGGGCGAGCACCGCATCGCCCTGCGCATCGAGC
Source organism: uncultured Bacteroidota bacterium (assembly GCA_937127285.1). GTDB lineage: Bacteria > Bacteroidota > Rhodothermia > Rhodothermales > Salinibacteraceae > CAKZLV01. Next base: position 14,128 of record CAKZLV010000149.1, on the reverse strand, counting down.
GCACCGACCGCTTCCGGATCATGGGCGGCTCCTACAGCCAACGCTCCGACGACGCCCTGCCCTCCGTCCGCTCGTTCAGCGGGGCGGAAACCGTCGTGCAGGTGCAACCCGGCCCGCTGCGAACGCAGCATATCGTATCGTTCACGGTCGACTCGTAACCCGCACCGACTTTCTTCCGCTTCGACGCTCGTTCGCTTCGACGCTCGTTCGCGCCTTCGCCTCTGCCTTCCCTGCGCCATGACCTCTTCGCCTCTCCCGCTCTGCTCGCGACGTGCCCCCCACCCCGCCCCCGAACGCGTTCATGCCGGGGCGCCGGCCCGGGCCCGTACGAGGGTGCCCCCCGGGCGGCCTGTCCGGGCCGTGGTCGGCCTTCTTTCTCTTCTCTGGTTTCTCGTCTTTCTCGTTGGTCTTTCGGCAAGCCCCGCCTCGGCGCAGCCCACGGCGGGTGCGGGCGACCTTGCCGTGCTCTTCGAAACGGCTCGAGAGAACTACCGGCAGGGGGCCTTCGACGAAGCTGCGGAGCAGTTCGCGACCGTCGCCGCTTCGACGCCCTACCGAGAAGTACGCCGCGAGGCGCTGCGCTACCTCGGCCGCACCCACATCGTTCGCAACGATCCGGAGCGGGCGAAAACCGCGATGGAGAAGCTCCTGCAGCTGGAGCCGCCCCGGATCGCGCTGGATCCCGACGTCGAGCCGCCCCCCATTATGAACGTCTACTACGAGGCGCGGCGGGCGCTCAGCGACTCGTTTTGCTGGACCGGCGAAGAGCAGCCGGACGGAACCTGCACGGCGGACGACGACACGCAGACGCTGGCGGTCATCGACTTCAGCAACAACTCCATCGACGCGCGGGAGCGGTTTGAGGGGCTGCAGTGGGGGCTGCCGACGATGTTCATCCAGCACCTGAACGGGGCGACGAATCTGAACCTCATCGAACGCGAGCGCCTGCAGTGGCTGCAGCAGGAGATCGACCTGGCCGACCAGGGATACATGGACCCCGCCACGGCCGCACGCGCCGGCCGACTTCTCGGAGCAACGAACGTGCTGCTGGGGAGCTTCATGATCTTCGACGGACAGATCACCATCTGGTCGCGGCTGGTCGAAACGGAAACCGGAAAGATCCTTCTCGGCCGGCAGATTCGGGGCGATACCGACGACTTCCACGCGCTCACCCGGGACCTCAGCGAGGCGATGGCCGAAGCCATGGAAACCCCGTTTCCCTCCGGGGACGCCCGCCCGGGCGGGCCGTCCCGGTCGCTCGACGCGATGCTGGCCTACTCGGACGCCCTCAAGTTCATCGAGGACGGCGCGTACGACCGCGCTGTGCGCAAGCTGGAGGAGGCCATCGGCCACGATCCGAACTACACGCCGGCCGTGCGGCGACTGGAAAGCCTCCGGCCGATGCTCCTGGCCTCTTCGCCCACGGACGAAGCCACCAACGAATAGACCCGGCCGCGGCCCGTCCGCTGAGCCCCGCGGCCTCGAACCCGCTGATCGTTCTTTCCCCCGGTCGACCATGTCCTCCCATCGCCGTGATTCCCGCCCTCCGGTTTCGGCCGCGTCCGGCCGCCCGTTCGACGCGTCGCAGGCACACGGGTTGCGGGCTGGCGGGGGACGGCGTCGCGTGGGTCCGTCGACGGCGCTTCGCCGCCGGCGCTCCCTCTGCACCGGGGTGGCGGGCGCAGCCATCGCGCTGCTGCTGGCCGTCGCCGGAGCCGGATGTGCGCCGCAGCCGACGCTGGAACTGCGCCCGGAGGAGGCGCGCGCCGAGATCGGCCGCCTGGAGGCGCGCCTGGAGGAGCGTCCGGGCGACGTGCGCACCCTCCGCGACCTCGGCACGCTGTACGTGCTGACGGACCGGCTGGAGCGGGGGCAGTCGCTGCTGCTGGAAGCGTTCGAGGGGAAGATGGATGACCCCAAGACGCGGTTCTACCTCGGGCTGGCGCGCGAGCGGTCTGGGGCCTTCGGCCAAGCCCTGCGCCTCTACCAGGGCTTTGCGGACGTCGGCTCCGGGTCTCCGTACCGCCGGGCCCTGCGCGGGCGCCACGACCTGGTCCTGCGCCGGCTCGCGCAGCAGGAGGCCGAGCGAGACGTTGCCCGGTGCCTGGAGGCCGGGCGATGCGCCGGCGCGTCGCCGACGACCGTCGCCGTGCTGCCGCTTCGGTTTCAGGGGGGCGACGAGCGCTTCGCGCGGGTGGGCCGCGGCCTGGCCGAGCTGGTCTCGATCGACCTCTCCCGCGTGGAACGCCTGACCGTGGTGGAACGCGTCCGCCTGCAGGCCCTGCTCGCCGAGATCGAGCGCTCGCAGGGGGCGCAGTTCCGGGCCGACGTCGGGCCCCGCACCGGGCGGCTCCTGGGCGCGGGCCAGCTCGTCGGCGGGGCCTTCACCGTGCAGGACGAGCGCGACCTGCGTCTGAGCATGCGCCTCGCGAGCGTCGACGGCCGCGCCCGCGACCTCGAAACCGGCTCGTCGGCCCTGGCCCGCCTCTTCGAGCTGCAAAAGCGCATCGTCTTTCGCATCGTCGAGGAGCTCGGCATCGAGCTGACGCCGGCCGAGCGAGAGGGGATCCAGGCCGTGCCCACCCAGAACCTGCAGGCGTTCCTCGCCTTCAGCCGGGGACTCGACTTTGACGATCGCGGCGAATACGTGCAGGCGGCCGGTGCCTTCCGGCGGGCTCGCGAGATCGACCCCTCCTTCCAGATGGCCGCCTCCCGCGAAGCGGAGACCGCCGCCCTCGCCGATGCGACGGCCGGGCGCCTCCCCACCCCCGTCGTTTCGCCGTCGATCAACCTCACCGACCTCCGCCTGGGCAACATGCCGTCGACCGGCGGTCCGGCCCCTGCCGGTAGCGAGCGCGACCCGGACGGCGAGTTTTCCGGTGCCGGCGGCACGCTCGGTCCGCAGCCGCTCCCCCTGCCGCCCCCGCCCTCAACCGGAAACCAGTAGCCCGCCCGGTTGCGATGCAGTACCGGCCCACCCGCCGTCCTCCTTCTCGTCTGCCGGCTCATGACCTGCTCTGGACGCTTTCCCTTCCGCCTCCGCCTTGCCTCCCGGTGCGCCTCCCAGTGCGCCTCCCGGTGGGTCGGTGCGTGCATCGCACTGGCCGCCGGGCTCTGCGTCGCGAGCGCCGTTGCGGTCTCGCCTGCAACGGCTCAGGTCGTCGATCATCGGGGAACGGAGTTCCTGCTGCCCTTCCTTCCCATCGACGCCGAGGGAGCGCTGCCGGAGGTGCAGGTGACGAGCGACGTCCAGGCGCAGGTGACCCTCGAGTATCCCGCTGCCAATCCCGACTTTTCGACGACGATCAACCTCGATCCCGGCGTCCCGCAGCGGGTGTCGATTCCCGCCTCCGCCGCCCAGGGGTGGGTGCCGGGAACCGTTCAGAACAACGCCGTCCGCGCCGTCGGCAGCGCTCCGTTCTCGGTGACGATGGCGACGCGGGGACCCGCCTCCGGAGACGCCGCGCTGGCGCTGCCAGTCGACGCCCTGAAGACGCGGTACTACGTGCTTACCTACCCTCCGCAACGGGCGGCTCAGTTCGGCGTCGTGGCCGCAACCGACGGGACGGAGATCACCATTACGCCGGCCGCCGACCTGCAAGGCGGCCTCGCGGGCGGGATGCCGTTTTCGGTGACCCTGGATCGCGGCGAGGGCCTCCTGGGACAGTCGACTGCGGAGTCGGGGGAGGCGGGCGACCTGTCCGGCACCTTGATCGAAGCCAGCGCTCCCGTCGCCGTGACGAACGGCACCCTTGCCGCCGAGGTGCCGCCCGCCACGGCCCCGGCCGGCGCCCTCCTGGCATTCGCCCTCCCGATCTCGTCCTGGGGCACAGAGGTCGTCGCCGCCCCCCTCCCGCAGCGCCCGGACGGCTCGGCCTACCGGATCATCGCCGCGGAGGACAACACGACGATTCAGCGGAACGGCGTCCCCATCACGCTGAATGCCGGCCAGGTTACGTCGGGAGAGATCGTTGCCGGACCGCAGGTCTTCCAGGCCGATCAACCCATTTTCGGAATCCAGGTCATGACCGGCGCCGAGGCGCCCGGTGCCGAGGGCGGCGGCCCCGCCCTGCTCCATCTGGTGTCAACCGACCAGTTCCTGCCCACCCATACCGTCTCGACCGCAGGAGGAGAGCCGTTCGGCACCAACTATGTGACGCTGATCGCGGCGTCGGACGAGGCAGCCGCCGATGCCGTCACACTTAGCGGCACGCCTATCGACGGATCCGCCTTTACACGCATCGACGGGACGGCCTTCTCGTACGCGGTCGAGCCGGTGCCTCCCGGCACGTTCACGACCACCGCTCCCTCTCCCCACGGCGTGGCGGTGTCTGGCTTCGGCGATGCGGAGGGATCCCTCTACCCGGCCGGCCTGCAGTACAACCTGACCGACCCGGTCCCGGATTCCTCCCCCCCGGTTTGTGAGGGGGATCGCGACGGATCCACCGTCTTCGGTTCCGTTCGAGACGATCAAGCCGTCGAGGACACGGGCGTGTTTGTCGTTGGGCTCGGCCCGCAGAGCTTCAACCTCCGCCTGCAGGTCGACCCCTTTGAGCCGGGCGCCCCGGTGGTTGCCTTCCGGGTGTCCTCGGAGGATCCCGCCCAGATCGGCACCGGAACCGTTCTCGGTCGGGACGGCGCCGGCAATACCTGCTCGGTCGCGGTTGAGATCCCCGGGGCGGCGCCGGTCCGCGTCACGCCCGCGGCTCTCGCCTTCGGCCGGCAGCAGGTGGGAGGCACCTCCGATCCCAAAACGATCGTGCTCGAAAACGTGTCCGACCGCGCCGTGACCGTGTCGTCGGTCGAGGTCGCACCGGCGGGACCGTTCGTCGTCACCGAAGACACCGGAGACGAAGCGCTTGCTCCCGGCGCACGGCGGACGCTTCAACTCGAATTCCGCCCCAGCCGGGACGGGGCCGTGTCGGGGGCTGTAACCTTCACGACGAACGCCGGCCCGTCCGTCGTTGCCCTGAGCGGGACCGGCCTGTCGATCGACGTCACCACGCCGGCGGAGTCGGGAGCCGGGGAGGCCGTGCCGGTCTCCGCCGACCTCCCGCCCCCCTTTTTCCCGCAGACCCGCCGGCTCTGCTACCGGGCGGGCGGGGCCGCGGACTTCACCTGCGACGATTTGCCGCCGCCGGCGACCCCGCTCGGGGCGACGTCGGTCGTTGCCGGTGCAATTCCCGCCACCGCCGCCACCGAACGCGGCATCGAGTACTACCTGTTCTTCGAGGAAACGGGCGAGAGCGAGTCCACCGTTCTGACCTTTCCCGCCACCGCCCCCCGGGAGGCGCCGTCCCAGATCCGCGTTCGCTTCGGCGCGCTGCAGGCCGGGGGGGAGTTCGCGCCGGAAACGTACCGCATGATTTCGGTGCCGGCCTCCCTCGATGATCCGGTTGTGGGGAGCGTTCTGGTGGACGACTACGGACCGCCGGACATCACGGCGTGGAGGCTCGTCCGCTGGAACCCGGCAGCGGGCGCCTATGAAGACATCCAGGACCCGGACGCCCGGTTGCCCCCCGGCCGCGCCTACTTCCTCATCTCCCGCACGGGCACCGCGTTCGACACGGGGGCGGGACGGTCGGCAGACCTGCAGCTGCCCGTCACCCTGACGCTCTCTCCCGGCTGGCATCAGATCGCATCGCCGTTTGCCTTTCCCGTTGCCTGGTCGTCCGTTGAGGGGGCCGACCGGGTCGAGGGTCCGTTTCTCTTCGACGGAGAGGGGGGGTTTATCCCGAACCAGACGACGCTCGATCCCTGGAACGGATATTTCGTTCTGAACGAGACCCCGGAGCCGGTCGTGCTCCGCCTTCCCGCACGCCCGGCTCGTTCGTCTCCCCAAACCGCGGCGCCGGCGGCCAGAGCGGCCGGAAGCGGGTACGCGCTGACCCTAGCCGTCGTCCTGCCCGACGGGCGCCGGGACGTGCACAACCGCGTCGGCACGCACGCCCACGCCGAAGACGGGCGCGACCCCCTGGATGCGTCGGAGCCGCCTCCCATCGGGGCGCACGTGCGGCTCAGCGTCAGGGAGGGCGAGCGCCGCCTCGCGCACAGCTTCCGGGCGCCGTCGGAGAACGGGCAGGTGTGGGACCTCGAGCTGTCGACGTCGGAGGTCCGGGGGCGGGACCTAACGGCTACCCTCACGGTGACCGGCACCGCCTCGCTGCCCGCCGGGCACCGGGTGTTCGTCGTCGACCCGACGGGCGCGGCCTCTCTGCCCGTTGTGGACGGGCGGGTGCGCGTCGTGCTGCCCGCCGGTGCGGAGGCCCGGCGCCTGCGCTTGATTGTCGGCACCGACGCCTTTGCCGCCCGCACCAGCGACGTCGCCCTGAACGCGCCGCACCGCACCCTCCTGCTTCCCGGTTCCCCCAACCCCGTGCGCAGCCGCCTCGACGTGCCGTACACCCTGGCCGCCCGATCAGCGGTTCGCATCGACGTGTTTGACATCCTCGGGCGGCGCGTGCGCCGCCTCGTCGACCGGGAACAGGCACCGGGCGCGCACCGCGCCGTGTGGGACGTGCGCACCGATGGCGGACGGCCCGCCGCCAGCGGCGTGTACTTCCTGCGCATGCAGGCTGGGGACTACCGCAGCACCCAGAAGCTGGTGGTGATTCGATGACCGTCCCGCTTCCGTTTCTTTCCTCGCTCCTCCTACCGTCTACGGCCGTTGCGATGCCTGCCTCCCTGCCGCTCCGAACCGGCCTTGTCGGCCTACTGCTTATCGGCCTGCTGCTTCTCGCCCTCGGCGGGATGGCGCCCCTCCTGGTCTGTGCCCAGCCGTCGGACGTCCGCCTGACCGCGGAACGGCGCCCGGTGGAGGTCGGGATGGAACCGGCGTTCTTCCACCTTCAGGAAGAGGGCAACACGCTCGAGCAGTGGAGCTCCCACCTCTGGCTGTCGGCCCCGCTGGGCCGCCGGACGCACCTGTGGGCGCGAGCGCAGATGGCCACGGCGTCGGCGACCGGGCGTGCCTCGCTCGACGGCGTGGGCGACACCCGGGTCGGCGTCTCCACCGTTCGCTCCCCGGGCGCCGGAAGCCTCGTCGGGTCGCTGCAGGTCAACATCCCCAGCGGACGGCAGTCCGCCCGCTCCGACCAGTTGGAAACGACCGTGCTGCTCGGGCAGCCGGCCTTTGAGGCCTCCGTCGCCAGCCTCGGCCAGGGCTGGAGCGTCGTCCCCGGGCTGACGTGGGCCCTCCCGCTCGGCGATCGCGTGGTTGCAGGTCTGGGCGGGTCCTTTCGCTACCTGGGCGGATACGTCCCCCTGGAGGACGGCGGGCCCACCTACACCCCCGGAAACGAGATCCTTCTCAACGCCGGCCTGGACGTTCGCCTGCGCCCGGCCACGGCCTGGTCGCTGGACGTTGCCTACACCCGCTACGGCACCGACGAGTTCGGCGGCGTCGAAACGTTTGCGCCCGGCGACCGATGGACCGTCACGACCCAGATTCGGACGAGCCTCGGCCGGCAGGCGGACGTCCGCATCCTCGGCCGCTACACCGGCCCGGGCCAGGGCACCCTGCCGCCCCCGCCCGGAGGGGCAGGGGGCGATCGCTCCCTGCAGGCGCTCCCCGAAAGCCTCCAGGGCCAGGTCGACGGACGCTTCCCGCTCGGCCGCACCGTGCGCATGGTCGTGCAGGCACGTGTGGCCCGCTACGCATCCACCGACGCAACCCTCCGCACCGCCCCGCCGTCCGATTGGGACCTCGGCTCGCGCCGAACCCTCACCCAGGTGGGCGGCGGTCCGGAGATCCGAATCGGCGACGCGGTTTCCTGGCGTCCCCACGTTACGTACACGGGCGGGACCTTCCGCCGCATCACCGCCCGGTTCGCGCTCATCTGGCGACAGTAACACCGCCGCCTCGGCCGCCCGCCGCCCCCCACGGCCGGACGCCGCTTCCCTACCAACTGCCGGATACCAACTGCCGGACACCGATTGCCGGACACTACCCCCCGATACCGCTTGCTCATGCCCCTTCACGTCACGATCCACGCCCCGCCTTCTCTGTCTCGCGAGCCGGTGCATCTGCGCGTCGAGGCCGATCCGGTTGTAATCGGTCGGTCGCCCGAGGCTCCCATTCATCTCGACGACCCGAGCCGGGTGGTGAGCAAGCAGCACGCCGAGATTCGCCGGACGGAACGGGGCGTTGAGATCGTCGACCTGGGCAGCAAGAACTTCACCTATCTGGATGGGATGCAGTTGGAGCCGGGTCGTCCCTACCCCGTCGGGGCGGACGCCGAAATTCAGGTCGGGGATTTTCGGATCGCCATCCGCAGCTCGGAGGCACCGGCGCGGTCGTCCGGGGGGAACGTCGACGAAACGGTATTCGCCGCCGACTTTCAGAATCCCTTCGAGGAGTCCGTTGCCGGTCTCGCCGAGGCCCTGCAGGAGATCGCAGACGCGTACGACCAAGAGGCGCCGGGGCGGCGGGACGACGCCCTGAGCGATGCCGTTTCTCGCCTCGACGCCTCCTTCCCGCCGGCGTCGCACCCCGGACCGCGCCGGGTGCTGTCTCTGCTCGGCCTCTCCAGCGGCGAGCGGGGCGGAACAGAGATGCATGCGGTTCCGGCTCGTCCCGAGTCCCCGCCACCGCCCCCGGATCCGCCCCCGCCGGAAGCGACCCCTTCCGCCTCTTCGTCGTCCCCTTCTTCGTCGTCCCCGGCGACCGACCCCGAGCCGTCTGCCGATGAGCCGTCTGCCGATGAGCCGTCCGGGGGCGAAGACGACCCGCCGCCGTTCATCCCGGCGGAGGCCCGGCCGAACGTTCCCCCGGTCTCCTTCGACCGGTTCGGCGACGACGGGTCCGGCGACGACGGGTTCGGCGACGACGGGCAGGAGGTGCCGCTGCGGTCGCCCGGCTCCGCGTCTCGGGAGACGGTCACGCGCGCACTCGTCACGGCCGTCTCGCGGCTGATCGGGCTGCCCTGGCAGTTTCGGCACGAGTTCATCGGGCAGACCATCTTGCAGGCCCCCGAATCGGCCTTTCTGTACGACCCGCCGCAGGCGCTGCATCAAACCCTGCTGGATGAGCGCGTCTCTCCCGAGGAGCGGAAGCGGCGGCTTGCCTATCTGCGCGAGGCAGTGGACGCCGTCGCCCGGCACCAGGTTGCTATGCTGGACGGCTACAAAGCCAGCGTGACGACCGGCGCCGAGCAACTCCTGCAGGACCTGAGCCCGGCCGCCCACCTCGAGGCGGCCCGCAACGACGGGGGCTTGGCCCGATGGATCCCCCCCTTGGCGGCATCGGCCGCCCTCGACGACCTGACCGAGCACTTCGACGAGATGCAACGAGGGGCGTGGTCGGTCGCCGAGCGTCGCGTTTTCCGCCCCGCCTTCATCAAAGCCTATCTCGCCCGCATGACGGCAGCATAGGATGAGGGCCGGTGTCGCCATTGGCGCGTGCCCCATTCCACCGAATTCCCGTTGTTATTGGTATGCGGTGCTGCCCGGACGCCCTGCAGGTCGTGACCCTACGGCCCTCTCGCCCAGATCGCCCCCGTGCTTCTTTCCCTATCATCCAACCCTGCGTGTCGAGCATGACCCTACGGATGTACCGCCGCGTCGCTGCCGTCGTCTTTCTGGGCGTCCTCGCGTCCGGCTGCTCCGGGCCGATGGAGGTGCACATCCGCGGCGACAACCGGATGAACAGCGGCGGCAACCCCGCGGTCGTCCGGATCTATCAGCTCTCCGGAGAGGCGAGCTTCCGCCAGGCCACCGCGGCCGACTTCTGGGCGGACGACGTCGCCCAGATTCGCGATGAACTGGTCGGTCCTCCTCAAGACCTGATGGTGTATCCGGGCGAGGCGCGAACCCTTACGCTGGAGCCCAGCGAGGACGCTCAGTTCATTGGGTTCGCGGCCGACCTGCGGCGCCCCAACCGGGACCTCTGGCGCTCCATCCACCCCGTGTCCGACCTGAACGGCGCCACCGTCACCCTGGACGTCCTCTCCGACCGGCTGAACGTGCGCTTCTAGGAAGGCTGCTCTCGAAGGAGAGATGCGTTGACAAGGCTACCCTCGAAGGCTGCGAAGGCTGCGAAGGCTGCCCTCGAAGGCTGCGAAGGCTGCCCTCGACGGGCGTTGGGGGACGGTGAAGATCTTCTTCCCCGGCCCGACATCGCCTCGCCCGCGGCCCGCGCCTTCCCGTCCGTTTCGATTCCATCGTTCTTTCCGCTCGAGTGCCATGGATGCGCAAACACAGAAAATCGTCTGGTACGAGGGGATGACGCTCGATCCCCATCATTTTCAACAGTGGGATCGGTATCACGAAGCGCAGTTGGATGCCCGAATCCGGGGCGTGACCGGGTTGGGGTGGGGCCTTACGGCGCTATCAGTCGACCGCGACCGCCTGGCCAACGGCGTGCTGTCGCTGCGCGCATGCAGCGGCATCCTCCCGGACGGCATGGTGTTCGACCTGCCGGCCTCCGGTCCCCTCCCGCAGCCGCGCTCCGTTGAGGAAACGCTGGCCTCGACGGACACCCGTCAGACGGCCTACCTCGCCCTCCCCACTCCCACCGCGGGCCGGCGGCTGATCGAGCGCCCCTCGCGGGAGGCGGCCGTTCGTCCGAACGGGGAGCCGGCCGAATCGGACCCGGACGAGCCCCCTCATGCACCGGCCGCCCCCACCCACACCCGGTACCGCACCACCACAGCCACCTTCCGCGACGATACCACCGGCGCCGACGAGCAATCCATCGAGGTCGCCCAGGTCAACGCCCAGATTCGCGTCGGCGGTGAGCCGATGGAGGGATTCACCACCCTGCCGATCGCCCGAATTCAGCGGGACGGTGGCGGCTTCGAGCTGGACCCGACGTTCATCCCTCCCGTCCTGCACCTGGGTGTTAGCTCCCGGCTTCACACCCTTTCCGAACGCGTTCTGGAGATGCTGGTCGCCCACGGCCAGACCCTCCGGCAGCGGCAGCAAGAGGCGACGACGCAGCGGGAGTTTGCCCCGTCGGATGCGATTCGCATGGGCATGCTCACGGCCGTCAACGGGACCATCCCGGCGTTGCGCCATCATCTCGACGGCGGTCCCGACCATCCTGCCGTGCTTTTTCACACCCTGGCGATGCTGGCCGGGAAGCTGTCGGCGCTCGCCCCGACCCTGCCCCCTCCGCAGGAGCATCCGGTGTATCGCCACCGCACCCCGACGCGCGCGTTCAACACCCTGTTCGACCTGATACAGTCGGCGCTTCAGGGCGCTCGCACAACGGATGCCTACCGCCGGATCGGCCTCGAGAAGCAGCGAGAAACCCTGTACGTGACGCCGCTCTCGGCCGACGACCGGGCCGCCACCCTCCTGCTTTCCGCCCGCAGCGACGCCCGCGGCGAGGAACAGCTCGTCCGCCAGCTTCCGCACATGTTTCGCATCGCGTCGTCGTCGACGATCGATCAGGTGCTGGGGCACTCCGTATCGGCGCTCCGGGTGGAGCCGACCCGGCGCCTGCCGCCGGGAATGCCGGTCGATGAGCGGGCCAGCTACTTCCGTCTTCTGAAGGACGGGCCTTTCTGGGACGCCATCGTGGAGGATGGGGACCTGGCCCTCTTTCTGCCGGCCGAATATGCCGACGTCACCCTCGACCTGATTGCGACCTCTTAAGTGGATCCCCGTTGAGACGCCTGCGACACCTGCGAGCAGAAGGCCGCCTTCGGCGGGGCTTCCATCGGTGGGGCCTCCGTCGGCGGAACGGTCGCGCGCACGATTGGCACGCGCACGACCGAACGGCTCTGCTCCGGGCAGCGGTTCGCCGTCGGTGACCCGACCGGAACTCGGCGGAGGCGCCTCTCCGCCGCGGGACCTCGCCGCGTGCAGTCCGCCCCCCTTTGCTGCTGCCGGTTGCCATCCGGCCGCCCCGGGTTGCCTCGCCAGAGCGACCGACGGCCCCGGCCGTCCGGGTGCGCTTCGTTTTCACTCGCCTCCCTCCCTCCGTTCTTATGTCTCTTGCCGAGCGTGCCCCTCAAACCGATGCGCGATCGGCCCCGGCCGACGTCCTGTATGACGCCACCACAGACCGGCGGCTGGCCGACGTGCTCGCCCCCTGCTTCGCCCTCATCGTGCACCTGCGGTCGCACGATGCGTACGGCGAACCGGAGGCCCTCCGGCAGCGCGTGCAGGACCTCCTCCGCCAGGCCGAACGCGAAGCCGACGCCGCCGGGATCCCTCCCGACCACGTCGAGAACGCCTTCTTCGCCGTGGTCGCGTTTCTGGACGAGACGATTTTGTCTTCCACGTGGGCGCAGAAGGACGCCTGGGCTCACCGGCCGCTGCAGATGGAGCGCTACGACCGGTTCGACGCCGGCGAAGTCTTCTTCCACCGCCTCTCCTCCCTGCTGAACCATCCGGTGGAGCACGCCGAGGAGGTCGAGGTCTACTACCTGTGCCTGACCCTCGGATTTCGCGGGCGCTTTCAAATCCTGCAGCAAGAAAAGTTGCAGGAGTTCATCGAACGCTGCCACGACGACCTGCGGCAGACGCCGGGCATCCAGGCCGACGTGCTCTCGCCGGACGGCGAGGCGACGGACCCGGTTGCGGCTGAAGTGAGCCGCACGCTTCCCGGCTGGATGCTGGCCGTGGCCGGGATGGCCCTCGCCCTCATGCTCTACGCCGGATTCAGCCTGTACATCTCGCAGTCGGCCCAGGAATCGGCTCAAACCATCGAGCAGATGATCGCTCCGCCCCTTCCCGAATAGGTCCCGAGCCGGTTCCGAGCCGGTCCGGAGCAGCCGGCCGCCCCCGCCGGCTGCTGACGTTTCCCCGGCTGCTGACGCGCGCCCTCTTCCTCCTTCTCCCGGCCCCGCCATGTCGTTTCTCCTCGGCCTTCTCCGCAACCGGTTCGTCGTTTTGGGATCCGGGTTCATCCTGCTGATCTCCCTCGCGTTCACGCTGGGCGCGTGGATGGGCTGGTCGATGACGACGCGGCTCTACATCGTGATCGGGATTCTCGTCGTGTCGGTGGGGGCGGCCGTCGTCGAGCTCGTCCGCTCGCACCGCAGCGCCTCCACCATGGAAGACGCCATGCGCTGGCAGGCCGAACAGCAGGTCGAGCACGCGCGCCCGGACAAGAAGCGCGAGATCGAGGAGATGAAGCGACGCTTCGAAGATGCGGTCGAGCGTCTGAAGCGGTCGAAGCTGGGCCGCGGCCGCCGCGGCTCGGCGGCGCTGCACGCGCTGCCGTGGTACCTGTTCATCGGCCCCCCGAGTTCCGGCAAGACGACCGCCATCCAGAACTCCGGCCTGCAGTTTCCGATCGGGACGGACCGGGTGCGCGGCGTCGGCGGAACGCGCAACTGCGACTGGTTCTTCTCCGACCGGGCCATCCTCCTCGACACCGCCGGGCGCTACGTTACCGATACGGAGGACGAAAAGGAATGGCACACCTTTCTGGAGATGCTCCGGCAAAATCGGCCCGGCCGCCCGATCAACGGCGTCGTCGTGGCCATCAGCGTGGCCGACCTCCTCGACGCCGATCCGTACGACGTCGAATGGCACGCGTCGACCATCCGGCGGCGCATCACCGAGCTGGGCGATCAGTTGGGCGTGCGCTTTCCCGTCTACCTCATGTTCACGAAGTGCGACCTCATTCGAGGATTTGCGGACTTCTTCCGCGACCTGACGCAGAGTGAACGCGAGCAGGTGTGGGGCTGCACCTTCGACGACGCGACACCGGACGACCCCGATGCCGCGCCCCCGCGCACCCGGTTTGAGAACGCCTTCGACCGGCTCAGCGATGCGCTTGACGATCTGCGGCTGACGCGGCTGCAGCGCTCGATGAAGCGCGACGCCCGGCACCGCGTCTTCGTCTTCCCGGTGGAGTTTGCCGCCATGAAAGAGACCATGGCGAGCTTCGTCGGCCATCTCTTCCAGCCCAACCCCTACGCGTCCGAACCCGAGTTTCGGGGGTTCTACTTCACGAGCGGCACCCAGGAAGGACGGCCCATCGATCGCGTCATCCGCAACGTGGCCGAGCGCTTCGACCTCCCGACGCCGACCGGGTCCGACCCCGAGCCCGATGTCGAAACGAAGAGCTACTTCCTCCGCGACCTCTTCACGCGCGTTATCATCCCCGACGAGCACCGGGTCACGCAGACCTCGGCGTCGGTGCGATCCGGACGGTTTCGGCGGGCGGGCG
>CAKZLV010000148.1 GCA_937127285.1 uncultured Bacteroidota bacterium | reverse complement strand
GACCGCTGACTGTCGACTTACTCTCGTATCGAGTCTTGGTCGACAAGGCTTCGCAAGCGACGAAGCGGCCGTTGTGGCCAATTGCGATTGGTCACATCGATCGGCAGGAGATGCACCCTCACCCGCGGCGTCTCTCCCCCGACGAGGTGAATACAGTGAGCGAGTGCCGTTCATGACACCGCAAATGTTACCGTTGCCAAACCTGTGGATCTGTCTTTGCTTCCCTTCTGTGGCGAGCCAGTCCCTACGAACTGGATGCTTTCTTCCGGGATCGGTGTCCATTTTGATGGCCCCAAAATGGACCAAAAGGGCTTGGCTGTCTGAAAAGGGCCTGACCCTCGCCCGCACTCCACTGAAATTGATCCAACTCGCGCGACGGGGTCGCGCTCAAACATGATCAATTTCGGCCGTTACGCGCGTCCGAGTGTCCGGGCGGCCCTTTTCAGAAGGCCGGTCATGCCGATAAGCAGTAGATTCTTCGATGCCCGAATACGAGTCCTCGTTCGACGAACATCTTGACACCACAGGGCCGGTCAAAAAGGGGACATCCCGACTCGGATCAACGGTCGAACGGTCTCACAGACGAAGGGTGTCGTCCATCTGCGCTCAGGATCCAGGCCCAGTTGGGATTCCAGCACCAACCCCCGCAGCGAAGATTTAACCAAGTCAGTCGGACGGCCCGGTCGTCCGTTCGCCTTTTTCCGCCCGGCCTCTTACCAAGAAAAACATGCTGATCCCGTTACTGCCTACGCTGGCGTTCACTTCTCGGGATCGGTCTGCTTGACTCCTCCGTCGCCTGGTCGTGGATATCGCACGTTGCACGTCCGTCCCACGACACCCGCGTGGCTTGACTGCGAATCCCCTTGATTCATGACGCACCGACTCTCTGTTTGGATTGGTCTCGTCGTTTTCGCGACCGGACTGTTTCTCGTTGCGACGCCTCCGGCATTGGCCCAGCAGCAAGACGTCCCGGAAGAGGTGCGTCAGGAGTTGCAGCGCCGGGGGATGAGTGTCGAAGAAGCCCGGCAGCGCGCCCGCGAGCTGGGCATTGACCTGAGCAATCCGCAGCGCGCCCTGCGACAGGCAGAGCGTCTCGGGCTCCCTACGGAGCGGGCCCGGGCCCTGCTGGAGGCCGCGCGCCAGGACACCACCGATCGCGGTCCGCGTATGGCGACCGATACGACGTCGGCTCCGCCGTATCCGACGCTCACCAAACGTCCCACCATCGAGCCGGACAGCATCGACCGCGGGCGGCTCCCCACCGAGATCGACGTGGCGGTTCCGCTTCAGAGCGGCAGCTTCATCCGGCAGGTCCGGCCCTTCTTCTACACCGCGGCCGGGGATTCCGTCGCCGTCCAAAATGTGGAGCGGCGCCGCGGCTCCGTTCTGCGGGGAACCTGGGGCGGGCAGATCACGATCCCGCGCGACACGATGAGCGGGACGTGGACGCTCTTCGTGCAGGCGGCCACGCAGGATACGGTCGTCACGATGCCCACCGGGCGGACGTTGACGATCTTTCCGGAGGGCGAGCTGCCCCGCCGAGATACGACCAAGGCCGAGAAAGACACGCTCGAGTACTTCGGCTACGACACCTTCAACACGGTCCCCCAGGCGTTCATCCCGAGCGCGACGGGACCCGTGAACGACAGCTATATCGTGGGTCCGAGCGACGAACTTCGGCTCACCGTCTGGGGCGCGGCCGAGTTCACGTACAACCTGCAGGTCGACCGCGAGGGGCGGGTGACCGTGCCCAATGTCGGCCAGTTTACGGCCGCCGGCAAGTCGATGAACACCCTCCGCGAAGAGATGCGGCAGTGGCTCTCGCAGAGCTACGCCGGACTCACCAGCGACCCGCCGACGGTCTTCATGGACCTGATGGTGACCCGGGTGAAGCCCATTCAGGTGTACGTGCTGGGCGAAGTCGGTCAGCCCGGCGGATACACGGTGAGCAGCTTCGCCACCGTCTTTAACGCACTCTACAGCGTGGGCGGACCCCTGCGGCGCGGGAGTCTCCGCAACATCCAGGTGATTCGCAACGGGGAGGTTGTCGAGACGGTCGACCTGTACGGCTACTTGATGGACGGCACGAGTCCGGACCCCGTTCAGCTCCAGAACAACGACTACATCTTCATTCCGCCTCGCGGGGAGACGGTGGCGATTACCGGGCAGGTGCGGCGACCGGCCTTTTACGAGGTCAAAGAAGACGAGACCGCCGAAGATCTCGTCGACTACGCCGGTGGACTCAAGGCGGAAGCCTACGGCAAGCGGTTTCAGGTGGAGCGCATCGTGCCGATCGGTGAGCGCGAGGACCCCTCCGTCGCCCGCGAGGTGCTCGACTACAACCTGGCCGAGGCCGTCAACGGCGAGATCGACGTCGACCTCGCCGACGGCGACCGGGTGCGAATTCTCTCCATTCGGGAAGCGACCGATGCGGTCATCACCCCGAAGGTTCGATCCGTGAAAGTAAGCGGAGCCGTGTTTCAGCCGGGTCGGTATGCGCTCAACGACAGCACGCGCACCGTCAAGGGTCTGATCGAGACGGCCGACGGGCTGACCGGCGATGCCTTCATGCAGAACGCCCAACTCGTCCGCACGAAGGACGACCTCGACCCGTCCTCCCGCTCGCTGAACCTCACCGACGTGATGAACGACGATCCGCGGGAGAATGTCGTGCTGCGGGCCGGAGACAGTCTCCATGTCGCCTCCGTGCAGGAGATGCGGACGGAGCGCTTCGTGAGCATTCAGGGGAAAGTCCGCGACCCCGGCGAGTACTCCTACCGAGAAGGCATGACCCTTGAAGACCTCTTGTACCGTGCCGGCGGGCTGGGAGACGACGAGTATCTCAAGGACGTCTTCCTGGAGCGAGCCGACCTGTTTCGGGTAGCGGACGACGGCGACAGCGAACGGGTCATTCCGTTTCACCTCGGGGATGCCCTGCAGGGAGACGGAATGGCCAACCGCGAGTTGAAGCCCGAAGACGAAGTCCGCATTTACGCCGCCAGCGTCGAGCGCGTCGAGGAGCGATTCGTTCAGGTGAGCGGCGCCGTGAAAGAGCCCGGCGAATTCCGCTATCGCGACAACATGAGCCTGAAAGACGTCATCCTGCAGTCCGGCGGCTTCACCGAAGGCGCGAACCTCCGCGAGGTCGAGGTGACCCGCATGGTGGAGCGGCGCGGACAGGAAGGATTGCGCGCCACGACGATCCGCGTCCCCTTGAACCGGGGCGCGAGGAATGTGGACAGCGTCAGCTTCTCCGTCCGCGACACCGTTCGCGCCCTGCGGGCGGCCGACGAGTTCACGCTGGAGCACCGGGACCGCGTCTTCGTGCGCACCGACCCCGCGTTTCAGCCGCAGCAGACCGTCACCATTCGCGGGGAGGTTCGCTTCCCCGGCGAGTACACCATTTTGCGCGACAACGAGCGCCTCTCCGACGTTCTGCGTCGGGCCGGCGGCGTCTTGCCGACCGGGTACTTGAAGGGCGGGCGGCTTCTGCGCGATACGGGCGACACCGGTGCCAGCTTTCGGCGGGAGGGAGAGCAGGTGATCGTCGAGATGCAGCAGGCCGTCGAGGGCGACCGAGACGACGACGTGATCTTACGTCCGGGCGACGAGATCGTGATTCCGCCCCAGCCCAACACCGTCGCGATTCGCGGGAACGTCGCCAACGAGGGGCTCGTGAAGCACGAGCCCGGCGAGCGGGTCGAGTATTATCTGGATCGGGCCGGCGGGGTCCGCGAAGACACCGAGCGGATCCTGTTGACGCAGGCCTCCGGCGCGACCTTCCGCGTCAACACCGGCTGGTTCCGCCGCACGCCCGAAGTGGACGACGGCGCCATCATCCGCGTCGTCGCCGAAGAGCCGAAGCCCGAGAGCGAAGGCGTCGACGTCGGCCAGATCGCGACCGAGACCGTGAGCATCCTCTCGAGTGCGCTGACGGTGATTGTGTTGGCGACGCGGGCGTTTGAGTGAGAGGTGCGAACCGCTTCACCATAGGCAATTCTGGATTGTGGTCTTATTAGCGGATACGTGATAACAGATAAAGATAAACCGAGATACCAGCGCGCCCGCCATCACTGTATCAATGTGGATGCTTTAACCACGCTTATGCTTCGACTATTGATTTAGTCGATCCTCTGCACCTGTAAGTAGCCTGACAATATATTTCAATTTGCTCTGCACATAAAACCGAT
>CAKZLV010000147.1 GCA_937127285.1 uncultured Bacteroidota bacterium | reverse complement strand
CCTGTCACTCATTGACCTGAAAGACGACGGCGTGTTCGACCGGGCGGAGGCTCGGCTCGACGCGGATCGTGTGGGTGCCCCCGGAGAAGGAGCCCGACGCCTCGGTCTCTCCTCCCACCCGCCGCCGGTACTGCCCGCCCTCGACCTGCAGCGCCGCGTTGCGCTTGACGCTGAGGCCGATCGTATGCTCACCCGGCGGCAGGCGCAGCGTGGTGGGAGCCGGGGTGCGCGTGTTCTCGCCGTTCACCACCACGTTGCCCCATGCCCCGATCATGTTGACCGACACCGGCTGCTCGAAGAAGCATCCGATCGTCCGGGTCTGGTCGGCAGGGAGCGTCACCTCGGCCCGCAGATCGTCGTGCTGCGGGTGCCGGCACACCACGGGGTGCGACCCGGCGGGGAGGCGGCGCGTCTCCCCCGCCGACACGGCGACGCCATCCACGTCGAGCGTGGCCGCCGGCGTGCCGCCCTGCACCGCCAGGCGTGCAGAAGCCGCCGCGGATGGTTCGCCTCCAGAAGCCTCCGCCTCGGCCGCCTCTCCTCCGGAGGGTTCTTCCTGGGAGGGCTCTTCCTGGGAGGATTCGGCAGATCGTGTCTCGGCCGGTGGTCTCTCAGCCGGTGGTCTCTCGGCCGATGAGCGCCTACCGGACGGGGGGTCTTCCGGAGAGCCGGGGGAGTTTGCAGCCGAGGCGGTTTGGCTCCGAGATGCCCCGGACGGCGGCGACCCCGACGCTCCTGCCGCCGGCGAAAGGCGGAGGCCGGACATCGACACGTCGGCACCGGCAGCCACCTGCTGCATCGACGTGTCGACCGCTTCGTACCCGCTCTTCGTCACCCGGATTGCGAGCCGGCCCGTCGGCACGGCGACGCCCGAAAGAGGGGTTCGCCCCACCTTCTCTCCGTTCACCGTCACCACGGCATCCGCCGGGGTGGTCGAAAGGGAGAGCTGAGCCGGGCTCGCGCTGGAGCCGGATCGCCCGGGAAACATCCAGGGAAGCATCCAGGTGCCGGCCGCGATCAGAAGGACGACCGCACCTGTGATCCCCACGAGTTGAGCCGTGCCCCGCCCGTTTTCGTTCTCCCCTCGTTCACCGGTCTCTCCCTGATCGGCCGTTCCTTGATCGGCCTCGGATCCGGGAGTGCCGGGACGTGAACGCCGGCCGGGCCGTTTATCGGGACGTTCATCGGGCCGCTGCGAGGATGCGGGCGCGTCTGCATCTGCGGATGCACCGGGAGGCGTCGGGTCGAGTGCCGTCTGCGTTCCCCCGCCGCCGGCCGGGTCGGCAGCAGACGCGACGCCTGCCCCCGCTGCTCCTCCGCTTTTCTCATTCGTCTCTTCCCGAACGGCGACCAGGTCCTGCATCATCGCCCCGGCACTCTGGAAGCGGTCGTCCTGGTCGAGGGCAAGCGCCGTTTCCACCCATTCGGAAAGAGCCGCCGGCAGCGAGGACGCGTAGGTCGTCGGCGGGGGGATGTCTCCCTCGACGACCGCCTGCATGATGTCGAAGTCCGTCATCGCCTCCTCGAACGGAAGCGTGCCGGTAAGCATCTCGTACGCCGTCATCCCGATGGCGTAGAGGTCGCTCCGGTTGTCGACCTCCTCCAAACTGGACACCTGTTCCGGCGCCATGTACGTCAGCGTCCCCCCGCGCCCTCCCTGGGTGACGGTCTCGCCCGAGTCGGGGCGCCGGAGCTTCGCGATCCCGAAGTCCATCACCTTCACCCTGCCGTCGTCGGACAGCATGATGTTCTGGGGCTTGATGTCGCGGTGGATGACCCCGGCCGAGTGGGCGTCCTGAAACGCCGTCAGGATCTGCTCCAGGATCTGGATGGCGGATTCGACGGGCAGAGGCCCTCCCGCCTCCCGAATCGCATCGTTGAGCGTTCCCCCTTCGACAAACTCCATCACAATCAGAAGACCGATATCGGTCTCCCGCAGGGCGTGTACGCTCGTGATGTGACGGCTGTCGATGCGCGCGAGCGCCTTCGCCTCCGACCGGAAACGGTGAATGAACGTCTCGCGATGGGCCTGAGACGGGTTGATTCGCTTCAGGGCCACCGGACGCGAGAGGTTGACATCGCGGGCCTTGTAGACGGTGCCCATGCCGCCCTTCCCGAGGACCGCCTCGATCCGGTAGTCGTCGACACGCGTGCCGAGAATGGAGTCGTCCATGGTTCGTTGTCGTTCAATCCGGTACGTCTCGGACACGGCCTCGGACGCGGCCTGCGCAACACGATCCGACGGCTACCCGGTGATGTCTTCTTTCTCGACATCCCAGGCTTTTGCCATCCGATCGAGATACGTCTCGACGTACGTCGGCCGGAAGAACTCGTTCTCCAGCGCTCCCCACTCGCCGTGGAAGAACTCTTTCCAGCGCGCCTCCAGCTCATCCAGCTCGTTGCGGCCGGCCGACCCGCCGAGGAGCCCGCCCAGCACGCCGTCCTCGGCGTCTTCCACCGCCTCGACGGCATCGATGGGGTTGACCTCCTGAAGCAGCTGCTTGCTTCCTGCCATCACCGACTTCTTGTAGCCGGCCAGCATTGCCACGTTGTGGGCAACGAGCGTGTTGACTGCTTCGCGGAGGTGGGTAAGGCGCCGGGTCCGCTGCTCCTGCGAGAGCGATGCGTCGAGGAGGTGCTCGCGCAAGTCTTCAACAGACGACTGATGGATGGTCGCTTTTTCGGGAGGATGCACCACCGTGTTGCCGCTGAACTCGCGCCAGAAGTGGGAGGGGATGCTGATCATCCGGGCCGTCGATTCCAGCAGCGAGCCCAGCACCTCGTCTATGCGAGGGGACAAGCCGGAAGCCGCCTCTTCGTGGCGAGCAGGGGCGGCTTCTTCCTGCGGGAAGGCCGGCTCGTGGGCAGTCTTCGAGGCGTCCGACGAGGCGTCCGGCGGCGATTCGTTCCGCTCCGGTTCGGGCGCCGGGTGCGGCGGCTCGCCGTCGACGAGGCGCAGGACGCGGCGCAGGACGCGCTCCCCGGCCGCATCGTCCTCGTCGAGGCGTTCGCCCAGCGCCTCGGCCAGTGCGTTCTCGCGATGCTCTTCGGGAAGGTAGGTGTACGTTTCGGCGAGCCCGCGAAGCGCCCGGGCAAACTGGGAGGCATGCCGCCCGAACGGATTTTCTTCCTCGGCGGAGGCGTCGGCGTAGGCCGTTTGCTCCGACGAAGGCATCAGCAACGGCACGAACTCGATCACGAAGTCGCCCACGCGAAAGACGTCTCCGCTCTCCAAGACATACGGCTCGGCCTCTCCGACGCGCTCGCTGTCAAGGTAGGTGTGGTTCTTACTGCCCTGATCGGTGAGGCGGTACGTCCCCCCCTCCTGGCGAATGAGCGCGTGCTCGGTACTTACTTTTTGGTCGGGGAGCGTGAGGTCGTTCTTGCTGCCTCGTCCGATGCGAATTTCGTCCTGCTCGAAGAGATATTCCGCCGGCTCGGCATCGTCTCCGTGCTTTGCAACCTGCAACTTGATGGGCATGAGGGGGTGGGGGGTCTGAATCTGTCAACCAATCGAGGGATAACCGCGAGGGACAACCGGGGAGCGGTGAGCGTCGTCTTCCGTCCGTCGGGGGGCACATCCGGCGCAACCGGAGAGGTGTGCCGGTGCCTGCAGGGAGAACCAAGAGACGAGCCTGCCCCGGCCGCGAGTCGTTTCTAAACGTACCTGCAAAAAAGGAAGGCGGGCGTCGACGCACAGTCAACTGCGGCGAACGATCATCACGGATGTGGCGCCGCCTGGCCTCGGCCGCCGCCAGATGACGCGCGCCGTCGTCGCTCCCGTCCGCCGCCGTCGCCCCCGTCCGGTTGTGCGTAGGTGCGTACAGCGGGCAACAGAGCAGGCATGCGCGAACATGCAGGCGGAAACAGACGCGAACGGGGTCGGAGAGGCGGATCGGGGCACCGGGGCCGGGGGGCCGGCATGCCGGTCAGGATCTCGCGGACCCGTGCGAGATGGGGGCGAGATCGGCGGCCTTGCGGACGGGAGAAAACACGCAATTGTCACGCCGAACCGCTCTCGGGCTGTCGATGCGGCGACGACCGGCATCGCGTCGTGAACCAACATCACGTCCCGAGCCGGCGTCAGGCACCAAGCCGGCGTCAGGCACCAAGCCGGCGTCAGGCACCAAACTGGTATCGGGCGCTGGAGGCGTTCGGAAGACAGAGGCTTCTCCGGGCGTTCCGGCGGGCACGACGCAGCAGAGGTGCGGAGGGAAAGGTGCGACCTGCCGCGTCTCCCCGTTCCGCCCCGTTCCTCTCGACCTCATGGGCCGCTCCCCGACTACTGTTCGTCGACTACCGTTCCCCGATCACCTCGTTGCGTTCTCGGGGCCGGGACCGGTTGGGAGGCGACGCGTCGGGATGAGACCGCTGCTCTCGCCCGCCGGGATCGCCGTTGCTCGGTGCCGGATCCTCTTCCTCCGGCTCCTGCGACGGCGTCGAGGGGCCGGCCTCCGCGTCGGCGCCTGTTCGTTCATCGCGTGCCGGTGTCGTGCCGGCCGGGTCTTCCTCGGCCGGCTCTTCCGCGGCTCCTTCGCTGCCGGAAGCGGCGTCGCCGACCCGGTGCGTCGGGCGGCGCGCGCGGTTGGGAGAGGCCGGAAGCACGATTTCAAAGATGCTTCCGGTTCCCCGTTCGCTGTGCACGTGGATCGTGCCGTCGTGAAGCTCGACGATGTTCTTGACGATGTAGAGGCCCAGCCCCGACGATCCCTCATCGCCCGTTGGCGACGGGGTCAGGCGCTGAAACGGGGCGAACATCCGGTTCTGGTCCTCCGGGCTCAAACCGGGCCCTTCGTCAGCAACTCGGAAACGGACGCCGCGATTCGTTTTTTCGACGACGATGGTGACCGGGGCTCCGTAGGGCGAATATTTGATCGCGTTGCTGACGAGGTTGCTCATGGCCTCTCGCAGCTTTCGCTTATCGGCCTGAATCCGGCAGGGATCTTCGGGAAAGGACGACCGAATCGTCTGGTCTTTGCGCTCGGCCTGCGGCTGAAAGCTGTGGACGACCCACTCGGCGGTTTCGACGACGTCAACGGGTTCGAGGTCGAGGCGCGTCTGCGCCGTCGACGCCGCCGATGCGAGAAGGTCGGTGATGAGCCCGAGGGTTTCATCGGCCATGCTCTGGATGAGCGTCAGCTTGCGCTCGACGTACTCGTTCTCCTCCACTCGCTTCAGGGCGACCTCCGAGAGGGCTCGAATCCCGTAGATCGGATTTTTCAGATCGTGAGCCGCCACGCCCAGGAGTTTCGACTTTTCCTCGATGGCCTCCTGCAAGTCCTCGTTGCTGCGAAGCAGTTCGGTATTGATGGTTTCAAGCTGGCGGGCCTGCTTTTCGACTTCGGCCGTCCGCTCGGCCACGATTTCCTCGAGGCGCTCTTTCCGGCGGTTCAGGTGTGCCGTCCGCCACGTTACGAGGGCTGCGACGAGGCCCGCGGCCAGCAGGCCGTAGATCCCGTACGCCCATCCCGTTCGGTACCAGGGGGGGAGCACGGTAAACGCATAGCGCGCCGGGTCCGCCGTCCACACGCCGGGCGTCCGGGCCTCCACCACGAACGTATAGGTACCCGGCGGCAGGTTCGTGTATTCCTTGTGGGCCTCGGCGGTCCAGTCCGACCACTTCTCATCGAACCCCTGCAGCCGATACCGGTACTCGATTTCGTCCTCGGTTCCGAAGCCGGCGGCGGCATATTCGATGCGAACGCTGTTGGCCGCATCGTCCAGTACGGGCCGGGTCGGGCGCTCGGGGGCGGCCCCCGTGTCGGCGGCCGCGCTGGCATCCGGCTGCTGCCCGCCGTAAAGGAGGGAGTCGGGGTCCGGGACGAGCACGCGCCGGATCTGGGTCTGAATGGGCTTCGGGGGCGGAGAGGATCGAGGAAGAGGGGCGTGCCGCAAAACCCCGTTCTCCCCAACAATCCAGTACGTCCCCCCCGGCTCTGCCCGGGTGGCGTACACGTTGAAGTCCGAGACCGGCGCCAGCGGGCGCCGCACCACCGGGCGCACCTCGCCCTCCGAGTGGCGGGGCGAGGTGCGATCGCCACGGCGAAGCCAGTAGGTGGCGTCTCGGGTGACGAACCAGATGTCGCCGTCGGCGGTCACGTCCATGCTCAAGATGCGGTCGACGGCTTCCGGAAGACGCGCCGTAAGGGTCGTGTCGGGCACGAGCCGCGGCCGGCGGAGGACGCCGGCAGTCGCGGACGATCGTGCGGCCGCCGTGTCCGGAGCCGCGGTGTCCGTTGCGGATGCCTCCGAAGCCGATCCGTCCGGGGCCGATCCGTCCGGGGCCGAAACGGTCGAGGTGGGCGGGTTCGGGGCGGCGCTCGAATCCGGCATCGACGCCGTCATCACCGGCCGCGCAAGGCCCGTTCGCGTCACGATCCGCAGTCCCTCCTGCGGGAGATGCACCATCCGGAACACGTGCTGGGGCGTCTGCCCCTCGGCCGCCATCTCGCGGACCTGGACCTCTTCCGCCGGCCCGCCCGGATTCTGGATCCACCACAGTCCACTGTAGGCCGAGGACGCCCACAGGTTGCCGTCGCGGTCTTCCTCCAGCAGAAAAATTCCCTTTTCGAGGCCCGGAATGCGTCCGTCCGACACCCAGCGGCCGTTGCGCCGGGTGAGCCGTCCGATCCCGTCGATGTACCCGACGTAGGCGCGGGCGGTGTCGGTGCGCGACCGGTAGACGCTGAACGCGGTGCGTCCTTTCGTCAGCCGGTTGACGCGGTTTCCTTCTACGGAGAAGACGCCGCGATCGGTCGCTGCCAGCAAGCCCCACGGGGTGGACGCCATCGAGAAGGTCTGGCCCCGCAGGAACGGGACGCGCCGGAATTGCGGCCCGCGGGTTCCATCGGGGCGGCGGGCCGACTGCAGGCGGAAGATGCCGGACGAGGTGCCAACGTGCAGCACGCCCCGGTGGCGGGTGAGGGAGAGGGCGAGCCCGTCCAGGCCGGCCCGGTCGTCGTAGAGGGAGAGAGGGGCGGTCAACTCGGCCCGCGTGATTCCCTTCTCCGACGTCATCCAGAGGCCGTTGCGGCGGTCCACGAACAAGCTTTTGACGTCGTTATCCACCAGACCGGCCGCTTCATCAAACAGGCGAACCGTCCGACCCTGCTCGTCAACGACCACGACGCCGCCCCAGAGGGTGGCAAAGGCGTAGGTTCCGTCCGGCAACACCACGCCGTCATGCAGTTCGTTGTCTCGCAGAAACCGGTCGGCCTCCGGCTCGAACGGAGTGAAGCCGGCACCGGTACGGACGTGCAGCGTGCTGCGCACAGTGCCCACCAGCAGGCCCTCGGGCCCGTACGGAAGAACCACCGTCGCGGCGGCGTCGGCGAACCGGTCTCCGCCCTCGACGGTGACGAGTTCCCCGTCGACCATCTTCCGCAGACCGACGTTCTCCTGGGCGACGTACAGCGTATCGCGAACCGAAAAGACCTTATAGAAGCGCGCCTCGTCTCCCGTGCGCCATGTTTTCATCTCGGCACCGTTCCACCGGAAGAGGAGGTTGCGGGTCTGGAAGTAGACGCCGCGGGAGGTCGCCGCCCCGCTCCAGGTGTGCCCGAATTCGCGGAGGGCGGGATCGATCTCGTCGACGAGGGACTCGAACTGCTGGGTCCCGATGCTGTCCGGCTGCAGCACCCCGATCTCTCCGTAGGCGCCGACGTACACGCGGCCGGCTTTGTCGCGCACGAGCGTGCGAACGAGCGTCTGGCGGTCGGTCGTGATCAAGCGCCAGCGCTCCCCGTCGTACGCCAGGACGCCACCGGGGTTGGCGACGTAGATGATTCCCTGGTCATCCTGCGTCACCGACCAGTTCTGACTGAACAGGTCGGCGCCGTAGTCCGCCGGGGTGTAGTTGCGGTAGAGCGGGAACCCGACGGCATCTACCACTCCCGCCCGGTCTCCCGGTCGTTCGGTGGACGCCTGCTGGGCGTGGACGGACGCTGCCGTCCCCACCAGGAACCCTCCCACCGCCAGAAAGAGCGCTGCGTACTGCCACGTGTTCATCCGTGCATTTGCAAGTCCAACTCGTGAAGTCTCGTGCGGCTGCGTCGAGGAGCGCGCCGGACGTCTGCCGGAGCCCTGAGAAAAACACCGGGGAAGAACGCCTGAGAAGGAAGTTTGAGAAGGAAGCTTGAGAAAATGGGGGAAGAGATTCCGGACTCTGAGTGCGACGGCTCCTGCCTGTGGCATCTTCCGCCAAGGCACGCTGCCGCCCTCTTCCCTGCCTCACGATGTGTCGTTTGATGCTGTCGGTGCTGCAGACCGGCGCGGAGGCCCCCGAGCGAAGACCGCCGAAAAGATCTCCTGCGTGCAGGCAGGTACGAGCAGGGAGGGTTCGGGCAGGCAGGGTGTGGGAACCGGGAGGCTGTTGCAGGCCGGCCCCGGACGCAGGTCGGAGGGGCGTATCGTTCGGAGGGGCGTATCGTTCGGAGGCTGGCATCCCCCCGATCGATCTTCCGGTCGTCAGCGTCGAGGAGATCGATGCATCGAAGCGATCGATCGACGACCGGCTCCTCGGCGCGGGAGAAGATCTGCGCCCGTTCCGCGGAGCGATCGATTTGGACGGAGAGGATGGGTCTGGAGAGAAGGCGGGATCATCCACGGACCGTCAGGCCGGGGAGGCAGATACTCCGTTCCGACAGCCGTCTTCCTTGATGCCGTCTTCCTGGCTCCTTCCGGTCTTCGGCCGGCGGCCGGGCTGCATCCGAAAGGCGGGCGAACCGCCGCCCATCGGGCCGCCTGTTGTTTGCGGAGCGATCCATTCACGATACGTCTCGTTCACGGTGCCCCCGGCCGTCGATGGGAAGGAGAGACGCGGTTTTCGACTGCTACCACTCCGCATCCCATCCCACGTTCCGCTCTTTCCAAACTTTCCGGTTGCCAAAAGGCAAAACATCTGGGGAACCGGCGTGCTCTATTCTCCCCCCTATTGGTACTCCAAAAGCCCAGTCTGCCGGGGTGTCTGGGAGCATTGCCCAAAAAAGTCTCACCTAACGTCGCGTTTTCCGAACGCCCGGAGGCACAGCGGGCCGTCGATCCGCGTGTTTCCGAAACTTGCACTCCCCTGTCTTTTTTGAAGAGACGATCCCCTCTTCCATTCTTCGGCTGTTTTCATGTCCACTCCGTCCCCCGGCGATGTGCTACCCGACGAATCGTCCCGCCGCTCTCCGGCTCAGGCTCCGGGAATATCGGGAGAGGCGCCCGGTTCGGAGCCGAACGACGCACCGCCGCTGCGCTCGCTGGACGCGTCCATCCGGGTCATTTGGGGAATCAAGTACGGCATTGCCTGGGGCCTGTTTGCGCTGGCCGTCTTCTTCTACGACCTGACGCACCTGTTCGCGCCTTCCTGGCTGCCGTTCGGCGTCTTGAGCGCGGCCACCGTGGTGCTCGGGGCGGTCCATGCCTTTACCTGGCCCCATCTGCGATACCGGCGCTGGGGGTTCGCCCTTCGCCCGGAAGAGCTGTACCTCGAGCACGGCGTGGTCACGCACGTTCGAACGATCGTTCCCCTGCGCCGCATCCAGCACCTCGACGTCTCCCAAGACCTCTTGGAGCGGGAGTTCGCCCTGGGCCGGCTCGTCGTCCACACCGCCGGGTCGCGCAGCAGCGATGTGGTCATTCCCGGCCTGCGCCTCGAGGAGGCCGAGCGAATTCGGGACGAGGTCAAGCAGTTTATTCTGGAGGACCCTCTCATGGAAGACCCCGTGTAGCGGGTGCAGCCGGCCCGCCGCGCAGCTCGACGCGAGGACCGAGATCGCCGCCGGCCTCTTCCGCTCTCCGTGTTTTGCTCTGCCCCGTCTTGCCTCTGCGCCGTACATGACCGCTCCGCTCAATTCTTCCCGACCCGTGGACGACCGTTCGGAGGACCCGGGCTCCTCGCCCGGTTCCTCTCCCCCACCGGCGCCCGACGACAATTCCAGAGACGGCCCGCCTCCTCGACCCGGCGCCTCCCCGACCGGCACCTCCCCGACCGGCGCCTCCCCGAAAGGCGGCGATCGCAAAGCGGCGAACGAGCCGCCCGGTGGCACCTCTTCTCCGGACGCCCCCGACCCTTCCGACGCACCGGACGGAAACGGCCCGGTCGACGACGGCACGCGCAGCAATCGGACGCGCAGCAATCGGGCACGCAGCAATCGGACGCGTGACGAGAGCACGAGCGAGGAGGAAGCGGCGGGCGAAGAGGCAGAGGACGCGCCAGCAGAAGACGCGCCGGCAGAGGACGGCCGCCGGACGACGCTGGGAACCGTCCAGGAGCCGCAGCGCCTCCACCCGCTCACGATGGCGCTTCGGGTGCTGGCCAGCCTGCCCGCCCTGCTCCTGCTGCTCATCCCCACCCTGCAGAACCCGTCGTCGCAGAACTTTCTGTCGCTGGGGATGATGATCCTCTACGGGGTTCTGGCCCTGCCCGCCATCGTCCTGCAGTACCTCCGGTTCAGCTACCGCATCACGCCGAAGCAGATCGTCATCCAGCAGGGGGTGTTCAACCGTCAGAACCGGAGCATCCCCATCGAGCGCGTCCAAAACATCCAGATCGAGCGCAACCTCCTGGCTCGGATTGCGCGCATTGCCAAGGTCAAGATCGAGACGGCCGGAAGCTCCGGAACCGAAGGAACGCTGGAGTACGTCGGCTACGACCAGGCTCAGGACATCCGGCGCCTGATTCGCTCCATTCAGAAGGAGCAGAAGACCGGGCCGGAGGAAAGCGCGTCCGACGAACCGGCCGCTGCCGGCGAGGACGGCTCTGCGGCAAATCTCCCGGCGGCCGAAGCGGCGGCGGACGCCGGCGCCGAGACGCTCTTCACCATGTCCCTGCCGCAGGTGCTGCAATCCGGCGCCTTCCGGTTTTCGCTTCTCTACATCGCGCTCGTCTTCTCGGTGCTCCAGTTCATCGAGCCGGACGTGCTCCTGAACTGGCTGCTCGTGTCTCAGGGCGAGATCGCCGGCCTCACCGAAACCGCCTTGCAACACCCGGGCCTGGCCGTCCTCGGGACGGTCGTCATCGCCGCCGTCCTCGGTTGGATCAGCGGCATCCTGGTCCACCTCAACCGCTACTACGGGTTCACGCTGTGGCTGGAGGACGGCAAGCTGCGCAAACGCCACGGGCTCTTTACCGTCTCGGAGGGGACCATTCCCCTCAGCAAGGTGCAGACCCTCATCCTGAAAACCAACCCGATGATGCGCGCCTTCGGCTTCTTCGAGCTGGAGGTGCAAACGGTGGGGGTGGACGTAAACGAACAAGGCCACCGCGTCATCGCTCCGTTCGCAACGCGGTCGCGCATCCTCGAGCTCGCCCAGCAGGTGCGCGTGTTCGAGCTGCCGGACGCCTTTGCGTCGGTCTCTCCGCTGACGATCCGGCGCACGTTCGTCCGGTACACCACCGCCCTCACCGTCGCGGCCGCGACCACCGCGTATTTCTGGCCCGCCGGGTGGGTCCGCCCGATGGACCTGGCCCTTCCCTGGTGGTCCCTCGCCTTCATTCCGCTCATCGCCGTCTACGCCTGGTTCGAATATCGCAACCACGGCTACCGGGTGCAGGACGACGGGTTCTACGTCCGGCGCGGCGTCTTCTCCCATTCCATCTGGGTCATTCCCACCGAAAAGTACCACGTCTTCACCCGCCGCGCCACGCTCTTCCAGCAGCGTCTCGGGCTGCAGACGCTGTACGTAGACACGGCCGGGGCGGCGTCGTTTGCCTACCCGGACGTCGTCGACCTTACCGTTGCGGATGCGCACACCCAGTTGTCCGCACTCCACAACCGGTTCCAGACTCTCTATCGCTCCCGCATCGAGGAAGCCACGGGCGATGCCCAGGCGCGCCTCTCGGCCGAGGAGCGTCCCCAACTCCCCGATCCGATGGACGGGCCGGACGCCGTCGACGCCTAGCCTCTGGCCTCCGCCCCCTCCTGCCGATGATTCCGGAGACGAGCCCGGCAGGGCGGCCGCACCGTCGGGCGTCTCTGCCAGCGTCTTTGCCGACGGCCCGGCCGCAGTCTTCGCAGCGTCTGGATTTGCTTCCGACGCCGGCGTCTGATATCAATGGGAGACGGAGGCCGAACGACCTCCGAGCGCCTCCGCACATGCCCCCGGAAATGCTCCCGGGCCGCCCAGACGCTCCCTCGCCGGCCCGCCGATCCGCCGGTCCGCCCCGCCTGCCTTCTCACCAAGTCGCCCCGATGTTGTGGACGCCCGACGCGCCAGCGGCATCCTCCTCCACGTCACGTCTTTACCCAGTGCCTACGGCATCGGAGACCTGGGCCCGGCCGCCTTCTCTTTTATCGAGACCCTGGCTCGGTCGTCGCAGCGCATCTGGCAGGTGCTCCCGCTCGGCCCCGCCGGCTACGGCGCCTCCCCGTACTCCAGCCACTCGACCTTCGCCGGAAACCCCCTCCTCATTAGTCCGGAGCCGCTCGTCGAAACCGGACTCCTGACGCCCGACGACCTCTCCCCCCTCCGCGAGTTGCCGAACGGCTTCGTGGACTACGCGCGATTGCTTCCCCGCAAGACGCAGGTTCTGCGCACCGCGTTCGAGCGCTACCGGCGGTCCCGCTCCCGCCGCGGGACGGAGCCGGGGATCGACGCGGCCGACGTGCGCCGCTTCCGGGCCGACCATGCCGAATGGCTGGAAACCTATGCCCTCTATGCCGCCCTGAAGGAGCAACACGACGGGGCGGCGTGGACGGACTGGGACGCCGAGTTCGTCGCGCGCGACCCGGATGCGCTCGACCGGGCCCGGCACACCCTCTCGGCCGACATCGACCGCCACGTCTTCTGGCAGTTTCTCTTTCACCGGCAGTGGTCGGCCGTGCGCGCGGCCTGCCACGCACGAGACATCCGCCTTTTCGGAGACCTGCCCATCTACGTCGCCCACGACTCGGCCGACGTCTGGGCGAACCAGGACCTCTTCCGCCTCGACGACCACGGGCATCCCGAAACCGTTGCCGGCGTGCCTCCCGATTACTTTTCGCCGGACGGCCAGCGGTGGGGCAACCCGATCTACCGATGGGACCGGATGCGGAGCAACGGCTACCGGTGGTGGAAGCGGCGGATGGCGCGCATCCTCGACCGCGTCGACCTCGTCCGCCTCGATCACTTTCGCGGGTTCGACGCCTACTGGGAGATCCCGGCCGACCACGACACAGCCGTGAACGGCGCGTGGCGCGACGGCCCCGGCATCGCGTTCTTCGAGAGCCTGGAAGAGGATCTGGGCCCCCTCCCGGTCGTCGCGGAAGATCTCGGTATCATTACCGACTCGGTGCGCACCCTCCGCGATCGCATGGACTTCCCCGGCATGGCCGTCTTGCAGTTCGCCTTCGACGACGACCCGTCCAACGCCTTTCTGCCGCACAACTACGACCGAAACCTGGTCGCCTACACGGGAACGCACGACAACAACACCCTGCAGGGATGGTGGAACGAGGAGTTGCACGGCGACGGCCGGGCCTACGCGGAGCGCTACCTCGACCTCGATCGGTGTGACGGGCCGGCCCACGACCGCTGCCTCCGCGCCCTCCTCCGTTCCGTGGCCGATCGCGTCGTCACCCCGCTGCAGGACGTCCTCGGGCTCGGCCCGGAGGCGCGCATGAACGT
Source organism: uncultured Bacteroidota bacterium (assembly GCA_937127285.1). Taxonomy (GTDB): domain Bacteria; phylum Bacteroidota; class Rhodothermia; order Rhodothermales; family Salinibacteraceae; genus CAKZLV01. The sequence continues at coordinate 5,571 of CAKZLV010000147.1, read as the reverse complement.
CCCGGGCGAACCCGGAGGCAACTGGCGCTGGCGCTACACGCCCGATGCGCTCGACGAGGCCGCCCTCGACCGCCTCCGCGAACTGACGGAGACCTTCGGGCGCGCTGGCCGGTGACCGCTCTCCCCGACAACCGCTCTTTCCGGATAGCCGCTCTCCCGGATAGCCGCTCTTCCCGCCTTGTCCCGCTCGCCCTTTCCCCTCGCTTCCCCATGACTTTTCCCTTCCACGGTGCGTTTCCAGACGATGACGGGACGCAGTTTCGCATCTGGGCGCCGCACGCCGAGTCGCTCCAGCTCCTCCGAACCGGCGCCCCGTCGATTTGCCTGACCCCCGACGCCGCGGGCATCTTCGAAACCACCGTCACGGCGCCTCCGGGCACCCGGTACGCCTACAGGATCAACGGCTCCGAACCGATGCCCGACCCGGCCTCCCGAGCGCAACCCGACGGCGTGCATGGACGCTCGGAAGTCGTCGATCCGAGCGCCTACGACTGGGGCGACGAATCGTGGACGGGGGTTGACCGGTCCGATTTGGTCGTGTACGAGCTCCACGTCGGCACGTTTACGAAGGCGGGAACGTTCGACGGGGTCCGGGCGCACCTTCCGGACCTGGCGGACCTGGGCGTCACCGCCATCGAGCTGATGCCCCTGCATGCGTTCCCGGGACGCCGAAACTGGGGCTACGATCCGGCCGCTTTCTTCGCCCCGCCCCCCGTCTACGGAACGCCGGACGACCTGCGCCGGCTCGTCGACGCGGCGCACCGGCACGGACTGGCCGTTCTGCTCGACGTGATCTACAACCACCTCGGCCCCGACGGCGCCTACGCGAACGCCTTCGCCCCGTTCTTGACGGACGCGCACGACACGCCCTGGGGCCCGGCGATCAACCTCGACGACGACGGCTCTGCCGGCGTCCGCCGGTTCTTCATCGATAACGCGCTGCACTGGCTGCGCGAGTACCACGTCGACGGCCTCCGCCTAGACGCCACCCATGCGCTCCGCGACGACTCCGAGCCCCACTTTCTGGCGGAGCTCTCCGAGGCCGTCGAAACGCACGTAGACGGAACCCGGCACCTCATCGCCGAAGACCACCGCAACCTCAACCGCCTCGTCCGCCCCCGCGACCGCACCACGAACGGGGAGACGGGGTACGGGCTCGACGCCGTGTGGAGCGACGACTTCCACCACCAGGTGCGAACCCTCACCGCCGGAGACAGCGAGGGCTACTACGCCGACTACGCCGACGCAACGACCGCCGATCTGGCTCGCACGATCCGCGACGGCTGGTTCTTTCGCGGCCAGGTGTCCGAGCACTTCGGCGGCCGACGAGGCACCGACCCCGCCCCCGTCGACCTGGACCAGTGCGTCTTCTTCATCCAGAACCACGACCAGGTGGGCAACCGGCCCGGCGGCGACCGCCTCACGGAAAGCCTCTCGCTCTGCACCTACCGGGCCGTGAGTACCCTCCTCTGCCTCGCCCCCGAACTGCCCCTCCTGTTCATGGGACAGGAATGGGCGGCCGGAACGCCGTTCCAGTTTTTTACCGACCACAACGACGACATCGGCCCGTCGGTAACGGACGGGCGGAAAGAGGAATTCGGCGACTTTCCCGGCTTTCACGGAACCGTGCCCGACCCGCAAGATCCCGCCACGTTCGAACGCTCGCTCCTCGACTGGAGCGAGCGCGAACGCACCCCCCATCGCCGCATCCTGCACCTCTACCGCGACCTGCTCACGTTGCGAAAGACCCTCGACGCGCCCCTGTCTTCCGCACGTTCTCCCTCCGAAGGAATGCTCGTCCTCGAGCAGGGCTCGGGCTCGACCGCCTGTCTCGTCGCCCTGCAGGCAGGCGCTGCTCCCGTCTCTGCAGCCATCGACGAGTGGATGCTTCATACGGAGGCCCCCGCCTACGCCGCCTCCCCGCACCCTCCGCGCACCGCCGACGACACGATCGTCTTCGAGCGGGCCGGTGCGGTCGTCCTGGCTCTGGAGGGGCCTCGCCACCCGGCAGACGGGTAGCAGATCCGCACTTTCTCCCCGACACCTCCCCCTGCGCCGTCCCTGGCTTCTCAATCCCGGTGTTCGGAATCCCTGCGGCACCTTTTTCTAGGTCATCCAAAAGATGATGTGGCAGTATCCTACATCTCGTATTTGATTGGGTGACGGGATGAATCCATCCCCAGACCGCTTTTCGTTTTTGGGGTCATGGTGGTGGGAGGTTTCGCTGCGTCCTGGTGCGCCCAGGGGTCGACCCAGAGGAGCGTTCGGGGGATCCGATGGGGACGACGTCTATCGGCCTCCCTCCACGGGGCGGAGTCTCGCGCGCGATTCCGGACGCATCCGCAGGCGCCACCAACCGAATTCCCGTCTCCTTCCGTACCGTTCTTCTCGATCGACCGTTCTGCTCCATGATACGGCGGCTTCTTCTCTTCCTCGGTCCGGTTGCCTGCGGGTGGGGTTTCTGGCTGTTCCCTGCGTACGCAGAAGTCCTCGAAATGGCCCTCTACGGGTCGCTCGGAACCCTTCTTCTGTGCGCTCCCCTCCTCTTCGCCCGTCCGACCGGAGCCGTAGCGTCTTCGACGGCCTCTGCGGCCTCGGATTCACCGGCCGCGGCGGGGGCAGGCAGGGAGAACGGGCTTTCGTCCCTCTCCCGACGCCTCGCCTCCGTCCGTCCTCCCTCGCTGACCTGGGGGAGCGCCGGGTGGGGGCTTCTGGCCCTCGGCGGGACGGCGGCGATGGGGTGGATGATCGTGAGCTTCGTGGCGATGGCGTTGGATCCGGCCCACGCCGTCGCCGGGTCTTTTCACATGCTGGGATCGCTCTTCGCGGTCGTCCTGCTGGCTCCGCTCATCGTCGTTCTGCAACCGTCGTCGGAACCGGAGGACGCCGTTGCGGCGACCCACCCGGTCGAACCGGCACCCGAGGAAGCAGATGAATCGACCTCGTTCATTTCGTCTCTTTTCTCCGGATCCGACGAGGAAGAGTCGTCGGCAACGGAGCCTGCGGCAGAGCCCTACGACGAATCCGAGCTTCGATCCATCTGGCCGTACGCGGAGGAAGATGCCGCCCGAGAACAATCGGCATCGGGCGACGGAGCCGCGGACCGCTCCCCGAAATGGCCGAGCGAACCGGCCTCCGCCCCCGCTGAGGATACCGCGGCCTCGCGATCGACGACCGACGCCACCGCTTCTTTCTCGGCAACCGGCTCTTCGGCGACCGGTTCCGCGTCGAATGCGTCGCCGGACGGCTCCGCGTCGGGGGCTTCGACCGGCGGCTGGCCGTGGGCGGAGGAGACGCAACCGGCCCCGTCTGCGAACGAATCGGCGGAGGCCTCTCACCGATCCTCGTCGGACGCGAATCGTGCCGGCGAGGCGGACACGCAGTGGGCGGATTCGGTGTGGCCTCCGGAAGACGACAGCGCCGATTCAGGCGAGAGCCAGGCGTCCCGTTCGTCTTCGTCCTCCGGCGGCGACACGTGGCCGCCGGCCAACTGGCCGTCGCTCGACGACGACTGAGACGAACTCCGCCTGCTCCGTTCGGGTGGGGACGTCGGACGGGTGGATGTATGGACGGTTTTTGCCTCCATCTCGCTGCCGTTCCCTTCCGCACTCAACGCCCCAACGCCCCAACGCCCCAACGCCCAACGCCCAGTGCCCCAACGCCCAGCGCTCTATTCCTCGGCGCGGCCGTAGTCGTCTTCCAACCGGATGATGTCGTCCTCGAGGCAGAGCCCGAGCTGCGTCTCGACGAAAACGAGCGGCTCGTCTCCGTCGTTCGTGATCCGATGGACGTCGCCGACGTCGATGAAGCAGGTGTCTCCCGCCTCGATGTCGATGTCGTCTCCGTTGCGGTGAAAGATGCCCTCGCCTCGCACGATCACCCAGTGCTCCTTCCGGTGTTCGTGCTTTTGGAGGGAGAGACGCTGTCCCGGATGAACGATAATTCGCTTCACGCGGTATCCGGGCTCGTTCAGGTACTCTTCCCAGCGGCCCCAGGGGCGGTTATCGGCATCAAGAAGCATTCGACGAGGGGAAATGAGGAATCAAGAATGGCGAGTGTGACGGGTAGGATACCCGTCCGGCCTCGAGATCACAACGGGGGTTTGGCGGAAGCTGAATGAACTTCTGGACCGGTGCCCGGGCCGAACACCGGGAGGGATGTGCGCAACGGGCGTGACGGGTGTGACGGCTACGGGAGGCTCTCGCAGGCCTCCCCGTCCCCGTCGCCGTCCAGCCGGTGCGGATCGCCGGGTTGCGCCGCCCGAAAGAATCGCTGCGCCGCCGCTTGCGAGGAGAAGTCGGAGCAGTCGCGATCGCGGCCGTCGGGGTCGTAGCGCAGGCCCGCCGAGGGGCTGTCCGATTCAGCCGATCGGCCGGACGAACGCCCGGACGATGCCCCCGAGCGCTCTCCGTCGCGCCAGTCCCACGGCGGAACGGGACTCGGCCGGCTCCACACCCCCCGGTCGCTTCGTCGCGCCCGGGCCTGCAACCGGCGAAGCTGCCGGTCGTCCGGCGCGTACTGCTCGTACCACCACGCCAGGCCGGCCCCGACGAGCGATGCGTTCAGTTCGGTTCCCCCACGGGTAACCACACCGACGAGACGCCCGTAGCGGTCGGTGTCGACGACCCGCACCGCGACCTGCTTGCCAAACACCCGGTTGGCGGTGTATTGCTGGGCGCGCGTGCCGAAGGGCTGGCCGGACTCCGGCGTGTCGATGCCGTGAAGGCGAACCGGAACGGCCCGCCCGTTGCGCATCACCTCGATCGTATCTCCATCCTTCACCCCGACGCACTCCCCCGTGAAGGTCTGGGCCCGAACGGGCTCCCCTGCCAGCACGGCTCCGGCCGCGATCGCCGCGATCACAACGACCATTCGACCGATCCACCGACCGAGGACTCTGCCGACGCTCTGCTTCCTCATTGCTGCTTTTTGCCGGACTCGTGCCGTACCGCTTGCTGTGCGTATCTCTGCATGCAGCCGCTTGGATCGAGTTCCAGAACACCCGGCCTCGTCCGTCCCGGATCGAAACGGGGAGGCAGGAAGTTGTACCGAGCCCGGGATGAGGCCTTGGATCACGCCGGCACCGGCACCGGGCGTTCCTCCCTCTCGAATTCTTCCGTCCGATCCACCCGGTTATGGACCGCATCGACCAGTTGAAGGCGTTTCTCGACGAAGACCCCGACGACCCGTTTACGCGCTTCGCACTGGCGCAGGAGTACCTGAAGGACGATCGCGTCCGCAAAGCCGTGGAGGTATTCGAGGGCCTGGTCGAAACCGACCCCGACTACGTCGGCACCTACTACCATCTCGGCAAGCTGTACGAACGGCTCGACCGCACCCAGGACGCCATCGAGACGTACGCGGCAGGAATCGACGTCGCACGCAGCCAGGGCGAGCAGAAGGACCTGTCTGAACTGCAGGATGCCAAGATGGCCGCCGAGGGCATCGGGTTCGAGTGACGGCCGGCCAGGGTGGCGGGCGCCGGCTGCGCCTCGCGTCTCAATCGCAACCATCGACGTGTGCACGCATGGATCGGAGCCGACGCTGCGTTCTTTCGATGCTGGTGGTCGT
>CAKZLV010000146.1 GCA_937127285.1 uncultured Bacteroidota bacterium | reverse complement strand
CCGTCGATGGCGTTCGTCTCCGATCCGGTCATCTCCGATCCGGTCGTCAGTTCGGCCGAAAACTGGGGACGGGGCTCTTCGCTGCCCGAATCGCACCCGGCGATCGTGACCAAGAGCCCTGCCCCCACGATGGCCGCCAGCAGGGAGGTCAGCCAGATTTTGCGGTCCGGTTGAGGACGCGATGCCGGGAGACGTCGACGGTATGCCATGGCCTGGATGGGAGGATTGGGGACGTACGCAAGAGAGATCCGCGGTGTCTGCGAGTCAATAGAACGACGGGTACGCCGCCGGGGTCGTTTCCAGGCGCGGCCGTCCGGACGAGCCCTCGCCGCCTTCTTGCGATACCGTTTCATTCCCGGTTCCTACCCGGTTTCTTCCCCGAAGGAGATGGCCGTCGGGATTCTCTCCAGGCGAGGCTCCGCACGCCGTCCCGAGTCACGGGCAAAACGGGAGCGCTTTCAGTGTAAAAAACAAGGCAACCTCGTCGCCGGACGGGACATCTTGCAACCAATCCGTTGTGTATTGTCGCCCGTTGCATCTATTCTTTAACGCGTGCAGATTTTATCTCAGACCGGCACAACTCGCTCCGGTCGTCGCGCACCTTCCGGCGATCTCTTCCGGCCGTTTGGGCCGAACCCATCCACCTTCCCGACTCGCCATGTCCAGCTCTGCTCCCCACGACCCTTCGGCCCCCGATCTTTCATCGGGCGATGGAGCCCACGAGCCGGCCGACATCCGCGCTCGCAAGCACCCGACGGTGGGACACGCCGTAGACGGGCGCATGCCCGACGGACGTCCCCGTGGCGACGGGGCGGCCGATGTGCGGCCGCACGTTGTGATCGTCGGGGCCGGATTCGCCGGCCTGGAGGCGGCGAAGAAGCTGACCGACACCCCCATTCGCGTCACGCTCGTCGATCGCAACAACTACCACAAGTTTCAGCCGCTGCTCTACGAGGTGGCGATGGCCGGGCTGGAGGCGGACGACATCGCGCACAACGTCCGCAACATCTTTCAGGATGCGGACAACGTGCGGTTCCGGCTGGGGACGGTTTCCGAGGTGGATACCGACGGGAAGTGGGTGCATCTGCGAAGCGGCGACCCGATTCCGTACGACCAGCTCATCCTGGCCGCCGGCGCGGTGACGAATGACTTCGGTGTCGAGGGCGTCTCGGAGTACGGCTTCCCGCTGAAGAACGTCCCGGACGCCGTGAACCTGCGCAACCACATCCTCCGCCAGTTCGAGCGCTACGACCGCAATCCGGACGAGGCCGACGACGGAACGCTCACCTTCGTGATCGTCGGCGGCGGGCCGACCGGCGTCGAAACCGCCGGAGCGCTCGTCGAACTGTTCGACACGCTGAACGACGACTTTACCGCGTTCGACATCCGGGAGCGCGCCCGCTGCGTGCTTCTGGAGATGCAGGAGGATCTCCTCCCTCCATACGCCGAGTCGTTGCGGGCCTACACCCGCGAGGTCTTGGAGGCCCGCGGCGTGGAGGTGATGACCGAAACCGTCGTCGAGCGCGTCGACGAACACGCCGTTCACCTCAACGGGGGCAACACCATCCCCACCCAGACGCTCGTATGGGCGGCCGGCGTCAAAGCGAGTCCGGTCGTCGACATGGTCGGCCCGGTGGAGAAGGCCAGTGACGGCCGCGTGGTCGTCAATCCGGAGCTGGCCATCCCCGGCCATCCCGACATCTACGCGGTCGGCGACCTGGCGGCCATTCAGGGGGAGGACGGCTACGAGCCGCAGCTCGCCCAGGTGGCCATGCAGAGCGGGCGCCACGCGGCAGAGAACATCCTCAGCCGGATCAACAACCGCACGACCGAGTCCTTCACGTACAGCGATCTCGGTCAGATGGCGACGATCGGGCGGAACGCGGCGGTCGCCGAGCTGGCGGGCGGTCTCAAGTTCAAGGGCCTGATCGCCTGGCTGATGTGGGTGGTCATCCACATTGCCAAAATCGTCGGCTTTCGCAACCGGGCGAGCGCCTTCGTCAACTGGGCCTACAACTACTTCACCTACAGCCGCAGCGCGCGTCTCCTCCTCGACGTCGTGCCCATCAGCGACGACCTGTCGATGGAGGTCGAAGAGATTGACCGCACGGTCAAGCAGCGCCTGAAGGAAGTCGAGGCCGGTGCGTAGAAGCCGGTGTGTTTTCAGCAGGCCCCGTTCCGTTCCCGAAGCAGAAGCTCGCGCAGGAGGCGGAACGGAAGAGGCAACATGAATGCGGCCGCCGGCCCTTTCCGGACCGGCGGCCGCACGCGTGAAAACCCGCTGCGTTCAGCCGCAGAACGGGATCGGTTGACTACGCCAGCCGGAGCGTGATCGTAACCGGGCGACGCGCATCGAGGGCGACGTCCTCGGTCGTCTCCTGCCCATCGCTTCGAGTCGCCGGCTGAGACACGAGAGGTTCCTCGACGGTCACGGACGGGTGCTGCGTCGAGTCGTCGCCGTCGAACGTGAGTTCCACCTCTTCCTGCACCTCCTCCTCGCCGGCAGCTGCCGCCATACCGGGCTCCGAAGCATCCGCGGCCTCGGCCGGAGTCGTACCGGGACGCGACGGCCGCCAGTAGGTGTAGCTCCAGTTCGCACGCCAGCGATAGCTGTAGCGGGAGCGGTTCCCGTGCGCCTGCAGCAGCAGCCCGTCGAAGCGAAGGTCGCCGCCCGGGCCCGGCAGACCCGGCGCCATCACCCCGCCGGGATTGGGCCGGTACTCGAACCGGTCGATTTCGCGACCGGACGGGTCGTAGGATCGGAGCGTAAAGGAATTGACGCGGACCCGGTTGAGCCCGCTGTTGTACAGGCGGAACCGGCGGAAGCGCATGTAGCACTCACGCCCGCGTCCGCGGAACTCCAGGCGCAGGGAAACCTGGGACTGCAGGCGCGCCGCCGCTCGAACGGCACCCAGCGCGTCGACGCGTCCGAATCCGTGCTGGTCGTCGCGTCCGCGCGGGCTCAGGTCGCGGGCCGTCAGGCGCAGGATGTCCCGCACCTCCCACTGGCGAAGGTTCGGATCGATCGACAGAATGAGCGCGGCGACGCCGGCTGCATTCGGGGTGGCCGACGAGGTCCCGTTAAAGTTCGGGACGTAGCTTCCGGATCCGTACCCGCTGGTGCTCGTCAGGTCCGTCGTGTAGATGTGCACGCCGGGCGCGACGAAGTCGACCTCCGGGCCGTAGTTGCTGCCCCACCACGTTTCGCCGTCGCGGCTCGTTCGGCTCTTGCGCTGGTCCCACTCGTTGGAGGCCCCGCAGGCCAGCGTTTCGGTATATTTGGCCGGATAGATCACGCCGTTGGCGCGGTCGGCGTTGCCGGTGGCGGAGATGACGACGGCCCCTTTTCCGCCGCGGCCGTTGCGGCGTGCGTAGTCGATCGCCGTGCGAATCGTGGAGCTGTAGGCCCCGCCGCCCCAGCTGTTGCTGATGACGTCGGCGCCCTGCTGGGCGGCGCGGATCATGCCGCGGGCGATCCAGGTGGTGGTCGTCGTCCAGTTCGCGCCGGGACGGGCGCTGTACGCGATGCGGATGGGCATGACGCGGCAGCGCGGGGCGACGCCGGCGATTCCGCGCCCGTTGTCCGACGTAGCCGCCGCAATGCCGGCACAGGCCGTTCCGTGTCCGTCCCAGGAATTCGGCTCCTGGTTCGTATCGTTCCCGACGGCGTCGTAGGGGGAGACGATGCGCCCCGTCAGGTCCGGGTGGCCGGTCTGCACGCCCTCGTCAACGATGGCGATCTTGATCGACGAGCGGCCTTTCGTCAGGCTCCAGGCTTGGGGCACGCGCATTTTCTGCAGCGCCCACTGTTGCGGGAAGAACGGGTCGTTGACCGGGGCCGTGGGCTCGACGGACGGCTCCAGAACGGGTTCGTCCAGCAGGTCGCCGTCCCCGCGCTGTTCGCTCGGCACCGTCGCCACGTCCTCTTCGACCTGCACGTCCGGAGAAACCGGCGCGACGTACCGGACCTTCATCACGAAGTCCGGCTCGGCATATTCGGTAAGATCGCTTTCGTGATAAAGGTTGGCGAGCTCGAGCGCGTCCTTCTTCGACTTGTCGGTCACCCCCAGCAAAAAGCTGCCGGGAAGCACGTCGTCGCTCTCGAGGATTTCGACGTTGTTCTTTTTGTTGAGCGCCTCCAGGTCCTTGCGGGTCGCGTCCGGCTTGAGCTGCACCCGGAACTGCGGGATGAGGATCATGACCTCGTCTTCTTCCCCGTTCGGCATCTGGTAGACGGGAAACTCGGACTGGACGCCCGAGGTCTTCGACACGGCGCTCGATGCGGAGCGGACCGTCTCCTCGTCGGCGCCGGCGGCCGTGGGGACGAGAAGGAGGTTGTACTCTTCGATGAGTTCCGTATCCTCGGGCTGCTGCATGCCCTCGGCCTCGGCAACGCTCGCCAGGATGGACTCGCGATCCGCCTCTTCGTCGGCGTCCAGTTTCAAGGCGACGAAGGCGGTGGACGGCTCGAGCTCGACCTTGTCTTGGTCGGCGTAGTAGAAGGATGTAGCCATGGTCTTGGGGGCTGAAGTGGGAAAAGAGAGGAGTCCGACCCCTGGAGCGCCTCGGGCGGAAACGGCGTCGGGACGTTCGGCCCGGATGATGGTCGACCGGGGAGGCGCGCCCGCCCCGCCGATCGGTTCCGCGCATCAAGAGGGCATCGCCGGGTTGGCCGGGCGGGCCGGGACGCTTCCCGCAACCGAACGTCCGCCTCACGACCCGACCGCCCGACGGGCGGAGGGAGACGGGAAGACACCGATCCGGAAAGCAGCTGCGAGCGCCGACGGGCGCAGGAGGTCGGACGACGTTCGAGACATCGACATTCGAGACTTCGTCGACCGGACGGTCGACAGGCTGACAACCACCATGAAGATAGGAACAAGAGGGGGCCGAAGCGAGGGAGAGAGCCGGTCGATTGACGTATTCTCACAGACGCCGCCACCGCTTATTATCTGAAAAGCAGCCCAGGCAATCGGGCTTTCCGGACGGAAAACGGACAGCCGGGCGGGTCGGGAAACAATCGGGGTCTTCGGGCATGGACCGGGAGTCGTCCGGTTCGCCGCTTTCGCTCTCTCGTCGACCCCACTCTCTCGTCGCTTCCGCCCGTGCCCTGGTTTCGGTTCGTTTGTGCTACCTCCGTCCTTGCCCTCCTCCTCTGGGGGGCGGGATGCGGAACGGAAGGTGGGCCGGACGTGGATAGCGGCCGGTTTTCGGCACAGATGACCGGATCGATGAGCGAGCAGTTGCGCGGAACCGCGGTATACCGGATGGAGGACGGACGCCTCGCCGGGCTCGAACTGTCCGTCGACAGCACGACCGGAGTGTCCGTCGACGTCCAGCCCCAATCTCAGCCCCGCGGAGTCTATGAAGTCATCGGGGCGGAGCTGCTGGCCGTCTCCCGTCATGATGAACCTCCGGGGGCGGCCGTCTTTCTCGACGTGCCGGAGGCGAAGTTCGAAGCCGTGGCGGGAACGCTCACGGTGTCGATGGCCGAACCGGACGAGGTACGTGGCTCCTTCGTTTTTCGCATGGAGGGCCGCTACGACGGCGTCGCCCGCGACGCCCCGTTCGTGTCCCTCACCGGCTCCTTCCGCGCCACGCGATCGGAGTGAGGGCGAACCGCAGAGGGGGGCGAACCGCAGAAGATCGAGCGAGAGCCACCGCCCCTCGATCCTTCACAATCAGTTAACGAAAATGTGGGGCGGCCGAATTTGACTTCCTCCGTCCGGATGCCGTACCGTGATACTACCATGAAAAACGCCCCCGTCCACGTACCGTGCACCCTGCGACGTCGAGTCCGACGCGACCGACGTACCGTGACCCCCGTGGACGGAATCGGCGACCAGGGTACAGCTCTCCCCGAATAGAACGACCTTCATTCGAACGGGCTCGCCCCTTTTTGACCCGGCGCTGGTTCCGCGAGGAGCCGGCGCTTTTTGCGTTTTGGGCTCCTCCGCATCCGCGCCGCTCGCGGACCTTCCCCCCGAAACGCTCTCTCCACCATGTCGATCGTACTCGCTTTTAGCGGAGGACTGGACACGTCGTTCTGCGTCCCGTACCTGCAGGAAACGCACGATACGCCCGTCCACACCGTCACCGTCAACACCGGCGGCGTGACGCCGGACGAAGCGGAGGCCATCGAGTCTCGCGCCGTCGAATTGGGCGCCGCCTCCCATCATTTCGTGGATGCCCGCGCAGAGCTCTGGGACGATCACCTCAGCTACCTCGTCAAGGGCAACGTCCTGCGCGGAGGCGTCTATCCGCTCTGCGTCGGGCCGGAGCGCGTCGTTCAGGCCCGGGCCGTCGTCGACGTAGCGCAGACGGTCGGCGCCTCGGCCGTCGCCCATGGCTCGACCGGGGCCGGCAACGACCAGGTTCGCTTCGACGTCGCCTTTCAGCTCCTGGGGCCGGACTTCGACGTGCTGGCGCCCGTCCGCAGCCTCGGCCTCAGCCGGGAGGACTCCACCGCCTACCTGCAGGAGCGCGGCTTCTCCGTTCCGGACGACACGACCACCTATTCGATCAACCGGGGGCTGTGGGGCACGACCGTCGGCGGCGCCGAAACGCTGACCACGCACGAGCCGCTGCCGGAGGAGGCCTACCCCGACACCACCGCCCCGGCCGACGCCCCGGACGCGCCCCTCGCCCTGCAGCTCTCGTTTGAGGCTGGCGTTCCGGTCGCCCTCGACGGCACCGCGATGAGCGGCGTCGAGATCGTCGAGGCGCTCAACGACCTCGGCGGCACCCACGGCGTCGGGCGCAACATCCACGTCGGCGACACAATCCTCGGCATCAAGGGCCGGGTCGGGTTCGAAGCCCCGGCGGCCGAGATCCTCATCACCGCCCACCGCGAACTGGAGAAGATTGTCCTCTCGAAGTGGCAGCAGGTCCACAAAGAGCAGGTCGGGAGTCTCTACGGACGGCTCATGCACGAGGGACAGGTCTTCGACCCGGTGATGAACGACCTGGAGGCCTTCCTCGACAGCACGCAGCAGTCCGTTACCGGCGAGGTGGACGTCCAGCTCTTCAAGGGGCAGGTCCGCGTTCAGGGCGCGACGAGCCCTCACTCACTCTTCGACAGCGCCACGGCGACCTACGGCGAGGAGAACGAGTTGTGGGACGGGCGCGACGCCGAGGGCTTCACCACGCTCGCCGCCGTGCAGGGCCGCCTGGCGCAGAAGGCGCAGGCGGGGTCTCCCGTCCCGGCCGCCGATCCCTCGTAACCCGGCCGGTCTGCGCATCCGCCGGCGGTCTCGTGCCCGCCCGGCCGCCGCACTCTTCCGCCCCTTCTCATCCATTGTCCCATCGTACGATGCTTCCCGCCATGAACACCGATTCCCTCTCCCCCTGCTCCGTCGACATGATTGCGTCCAGTGCGGCTCACTGCCAGCTGGCGTCGGAGGTCACGATCTCGCCGTACGTCGTCGCCCAGCAGGGCTACGCCGTGGCCGTCCGGGCCCTGGAGGAGCGGACGCACTACAACCAGATCGAATGCACCGACGGCGTCTTCCGGACGATTCGGCAGGGCGACGTGATCGTCGGGACGCTCGGGGAGCGGCAGGCCTTGAAGGGCTACAGCGGGAGCATCCCCCGTTCGGTGGAGGCCGGCGACACGCTACACGTGCTCAACCTGGGCGGCATCATCGGCGAGTGCACCTCGGCCCTGCCCGATCTCGGTCCGGCGTTGAAGGTGGAGGTGCTCGGCGCCGTGATGGTCGATGCGGAAACGCACTGGAAGCACGCCCGCATCCAGGACGGGGCGCTGGATCCGGTCGGGCACCTGTCCGACTCCGCGCCCCTCGTGATGGTGAGCGGAACGGCGATGAACACAGGGAAGACGCTGGCCGCTTCCCGCATCGTGCAGGGGCTGACCGAGCAGGGCAAGACGGTCGCCGCCGCGAAGCTCACCGGCGCCTCGCTGAAGCGGGACGTCCGCAAGATGCAGGAGCACGGCGCGGTTGCCGTGTCTACGTTCACGGACGCCGGTGTCGTCTGCTCGACGGGGGCGGACATGGCTCCCGTCGCCAAAGGTATCATCCAGCACCTGAACGCGGAGGACCCGGACGTCATCGTGCTGGAGCTCGGGGACGGATTCATCGGCTACTACGGCGTGGACGACATCTTGCTGGATCGCAACATCCAGCAGTACACGGCCGCACACGTCGTGGCGGCGACGGATCTCGCCGGGGCCTGGGCGGCGGAGCGGATATTCACCGAGCGCTACCGGTCGCCGATCTCGGTGATGACCGGCCCGATTACCGACAACGAGGTCGGCCGCGGCTTCATCGAAAATCGCCTCGGGATTCCGGCTTACAACGCCCGCAATCAGGCCAGCCAGCTGTCGCAGTGCGTCGCTACGGCGATCAACGGCGATGCGCCCGACGAGAACCCGACCTCCACCTCCGGCTCCTCATCCGGAATCGGCCACACGATTTCCGGCACCGACATCCCCTCCATGACCGGCTCCTGACGACCGGTTCTCTGCCTCTTTCGCCCGCACTGCATTTTCCTATGGACCTTCTGCAAACGGACACGACCGGTTCGGAGACCGCTCGCGTCGCCCTTCTTCACGGCGCCGGCTACGTCGGCGGAGAGCTCGTGCGCCTGCTCGCCGGGCATCCGCAGGTGCGCCTCGCGGCCGTGACGAGCCGCACGTTTGCCGGACAGCCGGTCGCGGCCGCTCACCCGGCATTGCGCGGCCGGGTGGACGCCGCGTTCGTTTCTCCGGATGCCTTCTCCCCATCGTCGGCCGATGCGGTCGTCGTTGCGGCCGAGCACGGACAGGGGATGAAGGTCGTGCCCGCCCTGCGCGAGGAGGGATTCGACGGGCCGATCGTCGACCTGAGCGCCGACTTTCGGTTCCAAGAGGCCGGTGTCTACCCGGAATGGTTCGACGGTGAGCACCGCGCCCCGGAGCTGCTGGATCGGGCCGTGTACGGACTGCCGGAGCTCGGCGAGGGGCCGGCGCCGGACGCCCAGCTGGTCGCCAATCCCGGATGCTTCGCGACGGGCATGGCGCTGGCGCTGGCGCCGCTCGCCGCCGTCGGGCAGCCGCTCACCGCGCACGTCACCGCCCTCACCGGCGCCTCCGGATCCGGCGCCACGCCGTCCGCCGCCACCCACTACCCGGACCGCGACGGAAACGTCCGCCCCTACAAGGTGCTGGCCCACCAGCACGTCCCGGAGGTGAATCAGGCCGTCGGCCCGCACGTCGACATCCAGTTCGTTCCGGCCTCCGGGCCCTGGACGCGCGGCATCTGGGGAACGATCCAGGTGCAGGGTCTCGATCGTTCTCCGGAGGAGAGTGCCGGTCGGTTCGAAACCGCCTACGGCGACGCTCCCTTCGTCCGGCTGACCGCCGGAGAGCTGCCCTCGCTCCAGCCCGTCGTCCGGACGCCGTTCTGCGACCTCGGGTGGACGCACAAGAACGGCACCCTCGTCGTCGGCTTCGCCCTTGACAACCTGCTGAAAGGCGCCGCCAGCCAGGCCGTTCAGAACCTCAACCGCGTGCTCTCCCTCCCGGAAACGGCGGGCCTGTTGAACCCACACCCCGCTCCCGCCGCCTGCCTGGAGGAGGGAGGATTGAGGATTGAGGATCGAGGATTGTGAATCGTGAATCGTGAGTCGTGAATTGTGGGTCGTGCCTTTGGGGCGAAGTTCGAAACCGCCCCCAGCCCCCAAACCGCCCCCAGCGTCCAAAGCCTCCACAGCGTCCACAGCCTCTCACACTCCTACACCCCCACACTCCCACACCCCCACACTCCCAAGCCCCCACGCCCCACGCCCATGAACACCATCGACCTCGAAAACGCCCTCGAAATTCCGACCTACAGCAAAATGCCGATGGCGCTCGTCCGCGGGGAGGGGAGCTACGTATGGGACGAGTCCGGCAACCGGTATCTCGACTTCTACGGTGGCCACTGCGTGGCCCTGCTCGGGCACTGCCCGCCTCGCGTCGTGAAGGCGGTGCAGGAGCAGGCGGAAAAGCTCCTCTTCTACTCCAACGTCGCCCACAGCCCGGTTCGCGCCGAGGCGGCGCAGAAGCTGACGGCTCTCGCGCCGGACGGGGAGGACTGGAGCGTCTTCTTCGCCAACTCCGGGTCGGAAGCGAACGAGACGGCGCTCAAGCTCGCGCGGACGTCGACCGGCCGCAGCCGCGTGGTGGCGATGCAGGAGGGCTTTCACGGGCGGACGATCGGCAGCCTCGCGACGACCTACAAGGCCAGCTACCGCGAGCCGTATCTCGACATCCTGCCCGACACGACGTTCGTCCCCCTCGGCGACGCGTCGGCCGTGGCGGAGGAGCTCTCCGCCGGCGACGTTGCGGCGGTCATCCTGGAGCCGATTCAAAGCATTGCCGGCATGCGGATGGCCGAGACGGGCTTCGTGCAGGAGCTCCGCGCGCTCTGCGACGCGCACGATACCTGCCTCCTCTTCGACGAGGTGCAGACCGGGGTGGGGCGGACCGGGACGTTCTCCATGAGCGATCACTTCGGCGTCCGGCCCGACCTGATCAGCCTGGCGAAGAGCCTCGGGGCGGGCGTGCCGGTCAGCGCCGTTCTCGTGGCCGACGCCGTCGCGCAGACCGTCGAGCCGGGCGATCAGGGCTCCACCTTCGGCGGAGGGATGCTGGCGATGGCCGCCGTCTCCGCCGCGCTCGATACCCTCGTCGACGATGACCTGATGGAGCGGGCCACCGAGATCCACACGCAGATTCAGGAGCAGGTCGGCCCGCACGGGGCCGAGGTGCGCGGCAAGGGCTGCCTGATCGGCCTGCGCCTCGACCGCCCGGCCGCGCCAGTGAAGTCGGCCCTCCTGGAGCACGGCGTCCTCGTCGGCACCTCCGCCGATCCGCACGTCCTGCGCATCATGCCGCCGCTCACGTCGACCGACGAGGACGTCGCCCTCTTCGCCGAAACGTTTGCCGAAGTCATGAAGCAGGACCCCGTTCCCCAGAATTCGTAGCCCCTCGCGGACTGGATTGCAGCCCGCGTACACCCTCAACCTCTCGCGTCCCATGCACGCTGTCCACGCCTCCACCGCCTCGACATCCATGCACGCTCGAAACGGCTCGTCCACTCCGGCGACGCTCCGCCACGTCCTGCGCCTTTCCGACCTGGAGGACGGCGCGTGGCGACGCATCGTGGAGTCGGCCGTCCTCTTCCGCCGGGCGAAGCGGGCCGGAAAGTCGCTAAACGGCCTCGCCTCCGGTCAGGTCGGAGCCGGCAAGGCGCTCGGGATGGTCTTCTTCAACCCGTCGCTGCGGACGCGCACGTCGATGGAGCGGGCTGCCCAGCAGCTCGGCGCGACGGCCACAACCCTGACCCCCGGAAGCGGCACCTGGGACCTCGCCTGGGAGGACGGCGCGGTGATGAATGGGACGGAGGCCGAGCACGTGCGCGACGCGATCGGGGTCCTCTCCCGCTACTTCGACGCGCTCGGCGTCCGCGTCTTCGCCTCGGGGACCGACTACGAGCAGGACGCTTCCGACACGCTCATCCGAACGGTGGCCGACGCGGCGACGGTCCCGGTCGTGAACCTCGAGTCCGCCTGGGCCCACCCCTGCCAGGCCGCGGCCGACGCCGCCGTCCTGCACGACCGGTTCGACGGCGACGTAGCCGGCAAAAAGTTCGTCCTTAGCTGGACCCACCACCCGAAGGCGCTCCCGATGGCCGTCCCGAACTCGGCCCTGCGGATGGCCGCCCGGTGCGGGATGGACGTCACCATCGCCCGGCCGGATACCCACGCGCTCGACGCCTCCGTCGTTGATACCGCGCGGAAGACGGCCTCCCGAAACGGCGGAGAGGTTACGCAGACGAGCAACCTGGACGCGGCCGTCGACGGCGCAGACGTCGTCTACGCCAAGTCCTGGGGCGGGCCGCTCGTCTATACCGACCCCGAGCAGGAAGGCGCCGCCCGAACGGCCGCGACCGACTGGCGCATCACGGCCGACCGCATGGCGCGGACTCGCGACGGGGCGTTCATGCACTGCCTGCCCGTCCGCCGCAACGTGGTCGTCGACGACGCCGTGATGGACGGCCGCCACGCCCTGCATCTCGACCAGGCCGAGTACCGCCTGCACGCGCAGCGCGCCCTCCTGGAGCATGTGTGGGGGTAGGGCTGGGGGGAAGGCTGGAGGGATGGATGGGAGGAAAGCTGGAAGGGTGGATGGGGGGAGGGATGGAAGGAAGGGGGAGGTGATACGAACTTCGAAGACAACACCACGGGATCATGGAAGACGAGTCGGGTGCGACCGTTGTCGTGAAGATCAGCGGGACGCTGATGCGGGACGGCGGGGCGCCGGAGGCGTTCTGGGAGTCCGTCCAGGCGCTCGAAGACGACGCGAACGTCGTTCTCGTGCACGGCGGTGGAAAGCAGATGACGGCGCTCTCCGAGCGACTCGGCCACTCGCCGACCGTCGTCCAGGGGCGCCGCGTCACCGAAGACTTGGACCTCGACGTCGCTTTGTGGGCGATGGGCGGAGAGTTGAATACGCGCCTCGTCGCCCAGGCCTCCCGGAACGGGCTGACGGCGACCGGGCTCACCGGGGCGGACGCCCACCTGCTCTCCGTTTCGAAGCGACCGCCCTGGACCGTCGACGGCGAAACGGTGGACTTCGGGTGGGTCGGGGATGTGGAGGGGGTGAACGCGTCCGTCCTCACGCATCTTCTGAGCGCCGGCATCCTCCCGGTGGTGGCCCCGCTCGGGATGGACGACGACGGCGCCGTCTACAACGTCAACGCCGACACTGTCGCCCACGCCCTCGCGGCCGGACTCGGAGCCGACGCCCTCTTTTTCGTGACCGGTAGCGGCGGCGTGCAGCGGTGCGTCGACGATCCGTCGACGATCGTCGACTGCTGCACGCCCGCCACCTATCGCACCGCAATCGAAAAGGGATGGATCACCGGCGGGATGCGCGTGAAGGTCGAGACGGCCCTCGCCGCTCTGCGCGACGGCGTCAACGAAGCCTATATCTGCGCCCCCGACGACCTGCTCACCCGCACCCACTCCACCCGCGTCTCGCTCGAAAAATGCGACGTGTGAACCGCACAAATCGAGTTGTCTCGTTCGGAAGAAGGCGCGCCAGATGGAAAAATCTCAGTCGCAGGTACAACGGTTCTCCCTGTCTCCGCTCTTTTCCCGAAGAGTACCGATATCCTCCTGCGTCGCTTTCCCCTTCCGGAGTAGCGGAGGACAGGGTGCGGTATCGGATCAGCTTTCGGCTGTGGGGGCCAATGCGATTGGCCACACCGGCGACAGGGCGAGCGGATACGCAAAAGACGGCGCCCGCGGCCCGTTCCGGCGAGGAGTCTCAAGCACATGCCCTCACCCTGCGAAGGGTATTCGCAACTGCGCCATGAAGAGAGACGTCCTTCGATCCCTCCCCTCATCGACTCCCCCTTCCGGAGTAGCGGAGAACAGGGTGCGGTATTGGATCAGCTTTCGGCTGTGGTGGCCAATGCGATTGGCCACACCGGCGACAGGGCGAGCGGATACGCAAAAGACGGCGCCCGCGGCCCGTTCCGGCGAGGAGTCTCAAGCACATGCCCTCACCCTGCGAAGGGTATTCGCAACTGCGCCATGAAGAGAGACGTCCTTCGATCCCTCCCCTCATCGACTCTTCGACACCCAAACACCCAACCGCCCACACGCCCAACCGCCCACACGCCCAACCGCCCACACGCCCAGTCCCATGCCCACTCCCGCCCCAACCCATTCCACCCGCCCCTCGCCCGCCGAAACAGACGTCCTGTCCCTTACCCGCGAGATGATCGCGATCCCGTCGCTCAGCGGGGAGGAGCAGGAGGTGGCCGATCGGGTGGAGGCGCACGTTCGAGCGGCCGGCGTCGAGGTGGTTCGGTATGAGGACAACGTGGCGTTCTCCGTCGGGGAGGGGGACCGCCACCTGCTCCTGAACTCACATCTCGACGTCGTCCCGCCCTCCGGCTGCCACCGCTACGATCCGTTCGATCCGGTCGTCGCTGACGGCATCCTGTACGGTCGGGGCAGTGTGGACGCGAAAGCGAGCGGAGCGGCGATGACGACGGCGCTGCTGTCCCTCGCCGCCGACGGTTGGCAGCCTGCGAACGGGCGGCTGACCGTCGCCCTCACCACCTGCGAGGAGGGAGGCGGCCGAACGAACGGGCTCGAGAACCTGCGCCCGCATCTTCCCGAGATCTCCGCGGCCGTCGTCGGCGAGCCGACCGGCCTGCAGCCGTGCGTGGCTCAGAAGGGGCTTCTCATTTTGAAAATCCACGCCCACGGGACCTCGGCGCACGCCGGGCGGCCGCACCTGGGCACGAACGCTATCCCGCGGGCCATGCAGGCGCTGCAGGCCCTGCAAGAGGTGGATCTCGACCGCAGCGATCCCCATCTTGGAACGCCGACCCTCACGGTGACGACCATCGACGGCGGCACCGCCCGCAACGTCGTCCCCGACCACTGCGAGTTCGCCGTCGACATCCGCACGACCCCGGCCTACACCCACGCCGAGATCATCGAACGGGTGGAAGAGGTGCTGGCCCCCATCGACGGCGTCGAGGTGGAGGTGTTCAGCAACCGCTTCGTCCCCTGCGCGACACCGACCGGGAGCGACCTCGAGGCGGTGTGCCGGACGGTCCTTCCCGACGCCACCCCGTTCTGGTCGCCAACGGCATCGGACTGGATCTTCCTCCACGACGTGCCGGCCGTGAAACTCGGCCCCGGCGACAGTCGCCTTTCGCACACGGCCGAAGAGCGCATCCCCGTCGCTGAGCTCCGGCAGGCCGTGGATGTGTACCGGAGATTCGCCCGGCATTACTTCGCGGAGTAGCGGTGTTGTTCGTGGTCTGTGGTTGGTTGTTCGTGGTTGGTTGTCCGTGGTTCGTTGATCGCGAGGCCCAGCGCCCCGATTCTCCGTCTCCCCGTTTCCCCGACTCTCCGTCTCCCCGACTTCCTCGACTCATCGCCCACCGCGCCCACCGCTGGTGCCGCCACCTGATCAACCCGGCACCACCTCACCACCCGTCACTCGACATTCGAAACTCGAAACTGCCCCCATGCCTCTCTGGACGAAGAACGGGACCGAGACCGACGACTGGATGATCCGCTTCACGGTCGGGGACGACTACCGCTGGGATCGACACCTTCTTCCGTACGACGTGCGGGCGACGGAGGCCCATGCGTGGGGACTTGCCGAGATCGGCGTGCTGTCCGACGAGGGGCTGGCGGACATTCGGGACGGCCTGGAGGCGCTCGTGGAGGCGGCCGACGAAGGGAGCGTCACCGTCGAGCCCGAAGATGAAGACGCCCATACGGTGATCGAGCGGTTTCTCACCGATGCGTGCGGGGCGGTCGGGAAGAACGTCCACGCCGGCCGTTCCCGCAACGATCAGGTTCTGGCTGCGCTCCGGCTCTGGTTGCAAGACGCTCTCGCGGGGATCGGGGACGAGGTGGCTGGCTGCATCCGCGCGCTCTGCGACCTGGCCGAGACCCACGACGGGGTTCTCTTGCCGGGGTACACGCACCTGCAGCGGGCCATGCCGTCGACCGTCCCCCTCTGGGCGCTCGGTTATGCGGAGAGCTGGCTCGACGATCTAGAGACGCTTCGCCACGTCCGCCGGCAGGTCAACGTGTCGCCGCTCGGCAGTGCGGCCGGCTACGGGGTGCCGGTCCTCGACCTCCCGCGCCAGGCCGTGGCCGACCGGCTCGGCTTCCGGGACGTCCAGACGCACGCCACCTCCGTCCAGCTCTCCCGTGGAAAGCACGAACTGGCCGTCGCCCACGCCTGCGTGCAAACGGCCGCCACGGCCAATCGCCTCGCGGCCGACCTCGTTCTCTTTCTGACCTCGGAGTTTGATTTCGCGACGCTGCCGGACGCGCTTACGACCGGAAGCTCCATCATGCCGCAAAAGAAGAACCCCGACCTTCTGGAGCTGGTGCGGGGACACTATCACCGCCTCGCCGGCAAGATGCAGACCCTCGCGACGCTCCCCGCCAATCTGCCCGGCGGCTACCACCGCGACCTGCAGCTTACCAAGGCCGCCGTGATGGAGTGTGTGCAGGGAACGGGCGACGTCCTCCGGGCGCTGCACGGGGCGCTGGAGGGCGTGACGTTCAACGCGGAAACGACGCAGAAGGCCTGCACCCCGGAGCTTCTCGCCACCCAGCAGGCGCTCGAGCAGGTGGCGGACGGCGTTCCGTTTCGGGATGCCTACCGCTCCGCTGCCGACCCGGAGACGCACGCCGAGGCCGTCGACGCCGACGCCGTCCTCGACGCGTACGTCACCTCCGGAAGCCCCGGCAACGAGGATCCGGATCGGGTGCGCCGTCGGCTGGCGGAGCACGACTGGTTCGGGTAATCCCGGCAGGCCTCGCGGACGTGGGCCGAACCTCTTCTTCGCCGGGACGGTTCACACGGGTGCTCGCGTCTTCTCCGGACGGCCGCCCGATCTGCCATGACCGACGAATCGACCGACTCCTCCCCGTCTCGCTTCTCCAGCGTCGCCAAGTGGACCGGCATCGTCGTGGGGACCCTCGTCGCTCTGATGGTGGCGGTGGCGGTGGTCGTGCCGAAGCTCTTCACCTCCGAAGAGCTGAAGGGATACGTGATCCCGCCGATTGAAGAAGCGACGGGGCGAACGGTGCAGATCGACGGGATCGCCCTGCAAATCCTGCCGGCACCGGCCGTTCGCATGACCGACTTCCAGATGTCCAACGCCGAGGGATTCGGCGAGGAGCCGGCCGTGTCGGGGCGGGCCTTTCGGGTGGATGTCGCACTCTGGCCGCTCTTTACCGGGTCGATCGAACCGACGGCCGTCGAGCTCGTCGATCCCGTCATCCGCTATCAGGTGGCCGAAGACGGGTCGACCAACTTCGACGATATGGGTGGAACGGCCGAACCCACTACACAAGCTGCGGAAAAGACCTCCGTGCCCTCGATCCCCGTGTCGAATTTCCGGATGTCCGGCGCCCGCATCCTCTACACCGATGCATCGACGGGGCAGTCGATGGATCTCGCCTTTGAGGCCCGGCTGAGCGCGCTTCCGCAGGACGGAAACGTCCTGACCAGCGACGGCACGATCGACATCGCGTCCCTGCGTGCGGTTCTCCCGGCAGCTGGCGAAGACACCCTTGCCGTGACCGACGCCCAGCTCCGGTACGACGTGCGGGCCGCGCTCGACGACGACCGCCTCGACGTGCGCTCGCTCACCCTCGACACCGCGCCGCTCGGCCTCGACCTGAGCGGGTCGATCGCCGATCTCAGCACGCGCCCCCGCCTGGATCTGCGGCTGGAAACCGGCGAGACCGATCTCTCGGAGCTCGCCGCCTTCGTTCCGGCTGCGGCCGTGGACGGCCTGAATCCGAGCGGACAGTTGCAGCTCACCACCACGATCCGCGGCCTTCTGCCGGATAGCACCGGATCGCTCGACAGCCTCACCGTCGAGGGAACCGGCACGCTCGCCGGGCTCGGGGTGGACTACGAGGGGGCGGCCCTGCTTCGCGACCTGAATGCCGATCTCGCCCTCTCGCTCGACTCGGCGGCCATCCGCTCGATGCGCGGCCAACTCCTCGGCCGGCCGCTGGAAGGAAATGTCGCCGTGGCCGACCTGATGGGCGACCCGACCGTCGGCGGCCGGCTGTCCGGTGCGGCCGATCTGGCGGAGCTTTCGCCGCTGGCGACAGGAGCGTCGGAGGAGCCCGTCGAGGTTGCCGGAAGCGCGGACTACGACGTTCGCTTCGCGGGGCCCGTTGCCGCCCCGGGCGACATCCGCCCGACCGGGACGGTCCGCTTGGCCGACGTCCGCTACCCGACGCCGTCCCTGCGCGCGCCGCTCGAGATCCCGGAACTCACGGTCGACCTGACCGGCGACGGGGTGGCAATGGACCGCTTCACGATGACCTCCGGCGAGGAGCAGATGGCGCTGCGGGCGACGGTGCGCGACCTGTTTCCCCTGTCGGAGGGACTGGCCGAGACCAACCCGGCGCTGGCGGCCGACTTCACCGTTACCGCCGACCGCCTCGACCTCATCCAGCTCTTTCCGGAGGCGGATACCGCCGACGTTACCTACGCGCAGCTATTCAGCGCAAAACTGGCCGGATCGCGGGTGAACGGGCAGGACCCGGAGGTGCTTGCCAAGCGGCAGTACGGCGACGTCGAGCTGCCCGAATATGCCGTCGACGGCCGGGTCGAGATCGGGACGCTCCTGAACGACCCGCAGCGCTTCGACGACCTGGCGTTCGACGTGCAAATGGATGACCGGCGGCTGGAGGTGCGCAACCTCTCGGGCCGGACGTACGGCGGGCAGCTCGCCGGCTCGCTCACCTTCGACCAGAGCGAGGCGGGTGCGTCGGCGCGCGCGACCGGTGCGCAGGGATCGGTTCTGATGGCGGCAGCCGGGGGAGGCGCCGCCCCGTCACCGGCCGCTGCGGCGCCGGGATCCGGGCTGACGTACGACTTCCAGCTCAAGGATGCGAAAGCGAGTGCGTTCCTCGAGGAGTGGACGACGCTCGGCCGGGTCGTGAACGGCACCCTCGACCTGAACGTGACCGGGTCTTCGCCGCTGAGCGACGGACTCCTTCCGCTTGCCGACGCCCTCACGGCCGAAGGCCGATCACTCGTTGCCGACGGCGGGCTCTCGCTCAATCTGGGGCCGGCCCGCGCGTTCGTCGAGACCCTCGGACTCGGGGAGTCGACGCTGACGGAGTTTCAGCAGTTCGGCGGGCCGTTCGAGATCCGAAACGGCGCCCTGCAGATCGGCGAGTGGACCCTGGGCGGGCAAGAGCTGAGCGGAACGCTGAGCGGATCCCTCGGTCTGGCCGGGTCGGTGGACCTGACCCTTCGAAGTGACATGCCGATGTCTCGCATCCAGAACTCGAAAATCGGCGGCCTCGTGGGCGGCGACGACGGGCTCAGCAGCCTCCTCCAGAAGCTCGCCGGCGGGGAGAGCGGCGACCAGACCGTGCCCGTCCGAATTCAGATCGGCGGCACGATGAGCGATCCGCAGGTGCAGGTTCTCAACCGCGACGCCGTCCGGTCCGGCATTCGGCAGGTCGCCCGCGACGCCGGCCTCCTCGACCGCCTCCGCAACCTGTTCGACGGCGGGGGGCGGTAGGGGATGGATGAAGGGCTGGATGGATGGAGGGTTGGATGGATGGGTGGAGGGTCGGCTGAACGCTGCGGGTGGCGATAATGAGAGCGGCACGATGCATCGTGCCGCTCTCATGGCACCGTTCCGCCCTCATTACGACGACCGAATACGTCGCCATGTC
>CAKZLV010000145.1 GCA_937127285.1 uncultured Bacteroidota bacterium | reverse complement strand
CTCTCGATAACCCGACTGCTCGTCTTATCGAAAAAACGAGAAGTTGGAACATCGACAAGTCGATTATCTATGTCTGTCCGATCGAATCTTCCGAACCTTCTACCCAATGGCCGCCGATGTATACCATCTCCGTCGTAAACCAGAAAGGGGGCGTCGGAAAGACGACGACCACCATCGCCTGTGCCACTGCCCTGCACCACCGGGACATCCGCGTGCTGGTGATTGACCTCGACTCGTCGATGAACACAACGGCCTGGTGCCTGGGCCGGCACCTCGAAGCGAACGAGGCCTCGATCTACGACTCGCTGGTGGCGCAAAAGCGGGGCGCACAGGGAGAGGCCGACTGGCCTCTGACCAACCTCATCGAGGAGTCGCAGCTCGGCTTTGACTATGTCCCCGCCAACCGAGACCTGTCGGCGGCCGACGCCGAACTGGCCAACGAACCCTTTCTTCTTGCCGATCGCTTGCAGGAGCTCGACGACACGCTCCGATCCGGCCCGGCCCCGGCGAGCCCTGACATGTCCTCAGACGGGCCGTACGACTTCTGCCTCATTGACTGCCCGCCCTCCCTGGGAACGCTCGTCTACGTGGCTCTCATAGCGTCCAGCGGCCTCATCATTCCGCTGGGCGCGGACCAGTTCTCCCTCGACGGCCTCTCGCAGCTTCTCACGACGTTTCGGAAGGCCCGCCGCGTCAACCCCGATCTGGAGATTCTCGGGCTCCTGCTCAACAACCTCGACCACCGCTACGGCCTTACCAGCGACCTGGTCGAAGAACTTGAAGCAGCCTACGGCGACCGGGTGTTTGAAACCAAGGTTCCGGCTCGCGCTCGCATTCGCGAAGCACCCATGGGGGTCGACATTCTCGATCATGCCAGCGGTTCGGACGTCGTGGAGATCTACAACGGCGTCGTCGACGAACTCCTGGAGCGTACCGGCCACGCCGATCCAGCCCGCACCCCGGAGGACGCCGACACGCGAACGAGACCCCAATCCACGGCGGTCTGATCTCAGCTTCTCTCGTTTTTCCGTCGCATGATCTTCTCCCGACCCCCGTTCCACCATGCCCAAAAGCAAAAAGCCCGGTGACCAGCGCCTCCGCGAACCGCTGCCCGCTCTCGACGATGATATCGATGACTCGACATCTGACCAAGACGACTCCTCGACAAATCGACAAACCGACAATCCGACACCTCGAGGTCATGAGACATCGGTAAGTCGGAATGTCGACACATCAACATCTGAACAAAGTGACTCCTCGACACCGCCGCCCGAATCCGAACCGCCCGTCTCCGAACGTGCCGATAACGAAGACGGGGACGCCCAGACAGACAAGCCGGCCTCTCGCTTGCGCCAGCAGTTGGGGGTCTTGATGGACGAGGTCGACCTTCCGGCCGACGCCCCGCGGATGACAGAGAAGACCAACGCCCACATCTCCCGCACTGCCGACGACCGGCTCCGAGAGGCCGTCCGCGTCCTGGAGATGCGTTACGGCAAGGGGTTCTCGAAGAGCCTCCTGGTCGAATACATCCTTCGCGGTGCACTCTGGGACCTGCGCGAGCATGCCGAGGACTCGCAGATCGTGCGCGTCCTCGACCGGATCTTCGACCAGCGGCGCTAAAGCGCAGGCGGCTCACTCTCACGGACACGGGCCAGCGCCCTTCTTCATGACCGGCCGCTTCATGACCGGCCGCCTGCGTCCAGTGCAGATGGTCGTGCCCGCCGCGGCCCATCTGCTATCAAACTCTGCTATCAAACAAGGATCACACGTATCACACAGGCATTCTGCAGACCGCGCGCAGGCACTTGACGACGCCCACTTGACGACGCCCACCTCGATGCGCCCAGGGCGTAGACTACCTCCAGCGGGCATTTGCATGAACGCGACTGCCGGATGTCGCCAGCGGGCCGACACCAGCGGCACAACACCAGCGCCACAACACCAGCGCCTTGCCATCCACCCACTCCCGCCGGCCGATCCCAGCGAAGCCACCATCTGCACCCCGCTGCGCTGAGACAGGTACCTCCAACCAGCGGGGCCGCCGGCATCTGCCCGCGGCCCCGCTGACTCTCTCCGAACCATCGGTATCCGAACCATCTGCCTCCCAACCAAGGGTCTTCGCCGCCAGGGATCTGCCCGCCCGGTGCTGTCGGGGATCGCGGCGTCGGAGGCGGCGCCGCCGGACATGGCGGCATCAGGCGTTGTGCGACCGGACGCTACGGCGTCGGGACCGGGACGGTTTGGTACGTCATCATCTGTCCCAACGTCTGAATGCCCAGACCGTCCGTTACGGGATTCCACGCCCGATTCTGCGCGAGATACGACCGCGGGTCCAGTTCGACCAATCCGATGATCGTCTCGGCGACGATTTGAGCACCGACGGGGCCGAGACCC
Source organism: uncultured Bacteroidota bacterium (assembly GCA_937127285.1). Classification (GTDB taxonomy): domain Bacteria; phylum Bacteroidota; class Rhodothermia; order Rhodothermales; family Salinibacteraceae; genus CAKZLV01. The sequence goes on along the minus strand of CAKZLV010000145.1, from coordinate 7,287 downwards.
TCGCCCTCCTCGAACAGGCCGGGCTCGGTTTCGCGACCGATGCGTTCCGCCTCGACCAGCAGGTAAAACCAGAGCGGCGTTCCGCTGGCCAGATCGACCCCGGACGCAATATCCCGCGCCGCTTCCGTGACGTTTTCCACCTCGTCTTCAGGTCGCCCCATGGCCCGGGCAACTTCTTCGCCGGACGGCAACAAGAACGCCTGGCCGCGGAGGAGATTGCGCGTGGCAAGGGACGTTTCCCCTTCCCGGATGAATGGAAGATCGAGGAGGTCGGCAGCCAGCTTCCGATCCAACTGCTCGGCGTTTTGTACCTGCCGGTCTTCGTCGGTGTCGGTCAGTTCGTTCCAGTCGACAATCGCGTCGGTGTCGTCCAGCGGCGCGAACCCGCTTCCCAGCGTCGTACCGAAAATTTCCAGCAGCGAGCCGTTCTCCTGGATCTGAATCCGCTGCGGAATCATGGAGTGGCCGAACCGGTAGGCGGCGACGGCGAACTCAATGGGGATGAACGGAAGGTCGCTGCTGGTCGGGCAGTAGACCTCTCGCCCGGACCCAAACACACGAGACACAACCGCATCTCCGCAGACGTGCGGAAGGAAGTCGTTCAGGACGACCCACTGGTAGTGCCAGCGCGCCAGGCGCTGCGCCTCCTCGAACAGGTCTTCTTCCGGCACCGCCTCGCCGTGAAGACCGTTGTCGTAGAGGTCCTGGACGATCCCGTTGTGAAACCGGAGCATCGCCAGGTGCATCTGGGAGAGGACGCGGTTCTCATCGTTGCGCGGATCGCCGATGATAGCTGTGCCATGCGGCGATCGCCAGAGATCAAACTGGGCGAGCCCGGCGGGTTGGGGAACGTCCGTTCCCCCGTCATCGATCTGTGCTGCCGTGCCGTCGGCCCCGGTCAGCAGCTTGATCTCGCGAAACGGATCCTGTCGGGCCTGCCGGTACAGAAAGGGGGAGGCCTCGGGGCCGGCCCCGTATACACTGTCGAGGTCGAGCGTTGGCGTGCGAACGTTTGGCGTGTCCTCTGCAGCGCGGACGCCCGTAAGGCTGGAGGTGACGTCGAGCGTGATGTCGTGGTCGATAAACTGCCCGAAAAAGATCTGCCCCACCGGCACCGAATCGGTGCGGTCCGACCCCTCACCTCCGTCCATCGGGCCCGACGGGGCGCCAAGGGCCTGGAGGTCGTCTGCGGGGAGATAGAGTGGGGGGAGGGAGAACATGCGGCCGAACCGGTCGCCGCGTGCACCTTCGTGCCCGTAGCGACAGAAGTCGGGCATGCCCTCAAATCGGTTCATTCCGTGATGGTTGGCCATATCCGTGTGCCTCGTGCTGTTCGTGGAAAGAATTGCGGGTCGTGCACGAGGATCGCGACGCTGCCTGTCTCCCTGCCGCCACGTGCCGTATGACGCCCCGTGCTTCGTGCCGCCACCTCGGGCGCATCCGAGTCGAGAGACGCCCGCTGACGGAGCGGGCACGACCGCGAGCCCATCTAACTCGCCCCGGCACGCGCGCACCCAGGAGAGCCCCCAATCCGCCGTCACCGCATCGAGGCGACGAGCCGACCGGCCGGGCAGCGGCCCGCAGATTCGCGTCCGCCGCCCGCAGGTTGCTGAAAGAGCCCCTTGCTCCAAAGAGCCCCTTGCTCCAATGAGAGGGGTGCGGGAGGTGCGCAAACGGGCGAGCCGCGGCGCACATCCATCGCGTCGGGCGGCCCCATCCACAGGCGTGCTCGCACACACCTGAAGCGTACGAACACGCGTCTCGTTTGACAAGCGCTTCATTCATCTCTAGGCGCAGACCGTTGTCGGCACATGGACCGGCTGCACGTCCCGCTCCCGGAGACCGACCGCGATTGTGGGGAAAGGGCAGCGCAGAACCGCCTGGTTTTCCACGCCCTCCCGCTCTTCCTCTCTACCCGCATCGAACCGTCGTACCGATCTACCCCCTCCAAGCTGAACGACGGGGAGGATCAACCGACCGGGCAGGTCAAACGCCGGGGGCGGGGCGCTCCGCCGCCGGTCACGCTCCGGGACGGGCGGTGCGTGCAGATCCGACGGCGTGCTGTTCGAGAAACCACTCGGCATGATTGCGAAGGTCAGTTGGTCCAATGAGATCGATGACGGTCACTGTGGCGTCCAGCGCGCCTCCCGCGCGTCTTCGCGGACACCGCGATGCCGGGGTCGCTTCGGGACGAGACGGGCGCTTCGGGGCTCTTCAGGCTCCGGCAGACTCGGCCCGCCGGACCCGTTTCCACTGGGCGGACTGGCCGCCTCGCACGTAGCGAATGGCCCCTGCGTAGACGGCAGCGTTCATCAGGACGAAGTAAAACGGAGCCGACAGCCATCCAGGAAAACGACCGGCCGCGCGTTCGTCCCAGGCCGCCACCGCGCCGTAGACGCAGGCGAGGCCGTAGAAGACGACGTGCGCCGCGAGGAGGCCTTCGTAGAGAAGCGCCGCACCGGACCCTGCTGCCAGGGCGATGTTGCTTGCGAGGCAGACCGGCAGCATCGCAGGGGCCAGGGTCCACCGCAGCACGCGATGCGACCCGAGCTGAAACGCCAGCAGGGGATCCCGGAGCGGGTTCAACAGGTGCCGCAGCCGCGCGATGGACTGAATCCCCCCGGCCGCAATCCGAACCTTGCGAGCCATCTCGTCGGAAAGGCTTGCCGACGGAGCCTCGCGGGCCGTCGCCTCCGGCGCATAGGCGACCCGGTAGCCGGATCCGGCAACGGTCAAGGTGGCGACGAAGTCGTCCAGAATCGTGTCGGTGGGAAGGGGGCGATACAGATCGGTCCGTACCGAAAACAGCTCCCCTGCTGCGCCCACAATGGTGTGCAGGTCGGCGTCCCATCGGCGCAGCGCCGATTCGTAGGTCCAGTAGAGCCCTTCGCCCGCCCCCGCCGCATTGCCGCCCGCGTTCTCAACCTGCTTCTCTCCGGCAACGGCACCGACAGACGGGTCGCGATAGGGCCGGACGAGCGCGCGCAGGGCCGACGGGGCAAGCATCGCGTTCGCATCTGTAAAGGCGACGACCGGTGTGGTGGCGTGGGCAACGCCCCGGTTCATCGCGGCGGCCTTGCCGGCCCGAGCGGGCTGATGGAGGCACTGCACCCCGGGCTCGCGCGCGAGCCGTTCCGGAGATCCATCCGTGGATCCGTCCGTGACGAACAGCACCTCGAGTTTCTCCTCTGGATAGTCGAGCGCGCGAAGGTTGTCCAGCTTCGCGTCCAGAACGTCGGCTTCGTTGTACGCGGCCACGATCAACGTCACGGCGGGAAGCGCGTCGTCCCGGTCGGAGGCGCCAGAGGCCGGCGCCGCCGGTGTTCGGTGTTTTCTTCGGTTGGTGAGGAACCGGCGGACCCGCCCGAGCGCCCATGTCAGGGCTCCGTACCCGAGATAGGTGTAAACCAAAACAGCCAGGCTGCCCCAGAAAAGCGCGAGGGCAAATGTGGAGGGAGACGAGTCAATCATCGGAGGGAGAGAGAAGGAAGGGAGCAGGAAAGCGGGAGGGGCAGCCCGACGAGCACAGGGGCCGGCTCAGGAACAACCGGCCAGAGCATGAACCGGGCGCGGTGAGGACCGGCCGGCCGTCGCGCACATCTCTTCGTAGGCCCGGAGCAGGCGGCGGGCGGTTCGCTCCCACGAAAACGTGCCGGCGCGGCGCAGGCCGCGATCGCGGAGGCGTCTGCGGAGGCGGGTGTCGGCGACTACCCGGCGCATCGCGCCGGCTAGGTCCGACGGCCGGTCGGGGTCGACGAGAAGGGCGGCCTCCCCGGCCGTCTCGGGCATGGCGGCCGCATCGGAGGTGATCACGGGCGTTCCGCAGGCCATCGCTTCCAGGATGGGAAGCCCGAAACTCTCTCGCCGGGAGGGATACAAAAAAGCGGAAGCCGCCGAGTAGACGGCCGGGAGGTCGGCGTGATCGATGTATCCCGGAAGACGAATGTGCTGCTGCAAATCGGGCCGCCCGATGGTTTGCAGAGCCGCGCGGAGACGCGTCGGGTGAAAGTCGGCGATGACGAGGGGAAGCGTCCGGTCGTGGGCGTCGGCGTAGCGGGCATAGGCGTGCAGCACGCCGTCGAGGTTCTTCTTCGGATCGGTGTTGCCGAGAAAGAAAAAGTACGACCGCGGGAGCCCAACCTTCTTCAGCACGATCCGCTCCCGCTCCCGGCGGTCGTCGACCGGCGCAAACCGCGGGTCGACGCCGTTGGGGGCGACGAAGACGCGGCCTGACAGTTCGGGGAAGTGATCGGTGATGCGATCTTTCTCGTGGTGAGAGACCGTTGCCACAGCACGGGCCTGCCGGATTGCGGGAGGCACCACCCAGCGCCGATAGGTATTCCCGAGCCGCTGATACCACGTCCCCCCGCGACGCCAGGGCGCTGCCCCTTCCAGAAAAATGACGTCGTGAAGCGTCACCAGGAGCGGGACGTCGACGCGGAGGGGGGCTGTGTTCGCCGTTGCATGGAGCAGGTCGACCCCGGCCTCGGAGACGGCACGGGGAAGGGCCCACTGCTCCCACGACGGATACGACCAGCCGGGGACGCGCCGGACCTCGAGGTTGTCGGCGTCGGGCAGACAGGGCGCCGGACCCGGACGCACGAACACGACGAAGGTGTGCTGAGGGGCCAGTCGGACCAGGCGCCGGATCGTTTCGAGGGCAACGACGTCCATCCCGTGTTTGTCGGCGCGGTAAAGGCGCTGAGCTTCAATTCCGATACGCATCGAGCCGAGGGATCAGGTGGGAGGAGGAAGCGGGAGGGTGTTGGGCCGGGCGTCTATCCGCCGGTGCGCGACTGTGCGCCGGTGCGGGGCTATGTGCCGGTGCGGGGCTATGCGCCGGTGCGGGATGCAGCATCCGCTGCCAGCGGCAGGTCGCATGCATCCTCTGCTTCGCGCGCATCCTCTGCTTCGCGCGCGCCCGGCGCGGACCGAGGCGCGCCGACCGAGTGGTGCTCCGTCCGCGTGTTCGGGACGAGGGCGCGGGGGCTGAGAAGAAGGGCGCCGAACGCGCAGGCGAGTGCGGCGGGAAGGGCGCGGAGGGCACCGGTGACCTCTAGATCCGGGCGGTCGCGCGGCAGGGCGAGAGCAAGCGCTAGGATCAAGACGCCCGTGAGGCCTGCCCACCCGGCCGCCCAGGTGAACGCCCCCGGCGTTCCGAACGCGCCGGCGAGGGCCGCCGCGAGGGCGGCCAGCGGGAGCGTACCGAGAAGGAGCCCGCGCGGGGGAAGGGCTGTTTGAACCACCTTGTCGACGTGGTCGATCGGTCCGCCCCGACGGAGAGCCAGGAGACCGGACCGCAGACTGGTGCGGAGATAGCGGCCCTGTGCCCCCATCCACCGGCTTCGCTGCTGGACGAACTGATCGGAGCCGGTCACCTTCTCGTCGTAGACGACCGCCCCCGGCGCGTAGGCGGTCACGATCCCGCGGCGGGTGAGGCGCATCTCCAGGGCCTTGTCGAGCCCCGCCGGCGTGTCGATCTCAGCCATGAGGCGGCGAAACAGATCCGTTTCGATCGCCAGGCCGGAGCCGATCAGGGCGGCCGACAGCCCGAGCGCGGCGTGCCCGCGCCGGAAGAGCGCGTTGTTGATGGCTTCGCTCACGCCGTCGACGAGCGCCCAGGTGGAGCCGACGTTCTTCGCCACCCGTCGTCCTTGCACCGACCGCGCTCCCCCGGCCAGCGCGCGGCCGAGTGCTTCCAGGCAGCCGGGGGCCATGACGTTGTCGGCATCGAGCACGGTCACCGCGTCGTAGCGGTCGGTGGCCATCCGGTTTAGAGTCGCATTGATCGCCCGCGCCTTCGTGCTCTCCTCGAAGTCGACCTGAATGAGGGTGATGGGAAGAGCCTTCAGGCTGCGCAGCGTCGAGGGGCGGAGCGAGTCCGCGATCACGATCACTTCGAAGCGGCCGTGGTAGTCGTGCTGAGCGGCGCGGCGGGCCGTGTCTACGATCACGGCATCCTCCCGGTAGGCCGGGAGGAGCACGGCCAGACTCGGCCAGGCGTCCGGCGGTGCCGCAGACGAGGGCGACCCGGCATGAGGGGCGCGGGGACCGAAGCGAGAGGCCATGGCAAACACGAACACGTAGAGGACGGATGCGGCCGCAGACGCGAACGCCAGGCCGTGCAGGAACGTCCCGGTGGAGAGAAGAAAAGAAGTCATGAGTCGGTCAATCGGTGGGAATCGGTAGCGGAAAAGACCGTGGACAGCAGCCGGATGCCTCCATCAAGGGGCGCGTTACGCCGCACGGAGGGAATCTGCGCTGTCGAGGTGGGAGGCGTAGGCGGAGCGGGAGACCCAGCCGCGAACCGCATCGGCGTTGTGGACGAAGGCCTCGAGGCGCCTTGGGGTGGTCCGCTCCAGATCCGTGTCTGGAGAGATGGCGCCGAGCCCCAGCCAGTCCGTCGCGCGGCGGAGGGTGCGGGCGTGAAGGCGCGGATCCTCCAGGTCGTCCTCATACGTGAGGGACAGGTGGGGAAGGCCCTGGAGAAGGCGAGATTCGAAGCGGCGAAGGCGGCGGCTCCCATCCAGCCAGCGAAAGAGGTCGCGGCGCCGAATCGTCATCTTCTCGCTGCCGCTCGCCACCGCCGACCGCTGGTGCCACTGCCGGCGGTGCTCGGCGTACAGACCGGACAGCGCGTGCCGCAGGAGGTTGCGGCGGCGGAGGTAGAGAAGGCGGTAGCCGTCGTCGACCAGGCCCTCAAGAAAGCGGCGGCGGCGCACGTGGGTCTGCAGGCTGCGCAGCTGGTACGACAGAAGCTTAAACCCGTAGACGGATCGGCGGGCCCGCTGCGCGCGGCGGCGGATGAGGGCGCGCGGGCTGAAGACCCGGCGGCGCAGGATCTCTCCGTCGCATGCCACCTGGGGATGGCGGCTGAGCAGCGAGAGAAGGAGCGTCGTGCCGGAGCGCCCGCGGGCAAACAACACGAAGCGGCCCTCGGGCGACGACGGGGCGGGCACGGGTCGCAGATGTTCGGCGGCCTCGACGGCATAGCCGGCGTAGTAGGCGTTGAGGGATTTGAGGGCCGTACGGAGGTAACCAGGCATGGGGGCGTGCGTGCAGGGAAGAAGAAAGAGGATTCGCGACCCGTGCGGAGAGGCCGCGCACGTGCGGAAAGGCCGCGACCCGTCGGGAGCGAGGTGGCGCCTTACGACAGGACCGGTGATGCCGGGTCGCGGCGGTCCGGGCGGGGGAGGTGCTTCGCTTGCGACCGCCAGCCGCGCGTCCGGAACGCCCGGTGGGCGCCCGCTCCGTCTCGGGGCCCGCAGGGGCGGGGCGGTTCGTCTG
>CAKZLV010000144.1 GCA_937127285.1 uncultured Bacteroidota bacterium | reverse complement strand
CGTCGGGAAGTGGCGGATCTGGGCGCCCAGGCGACCGCCACCACCAGCGCGATCGTGGTCACGACCTGCCCCACGCGCACGAGCGTCTGCTGGGTAATCTCCGGGTTGAGCGGCTTGACGAAGTCCATCGTCACCATCGTCGACGCCGAGTTGAGAATCGAGTCGACCGTCGACGTGATCGCGGCGACGAGGGCGGCGAGGATGATGCCGCGCAGCCCGACTGGAAGCAGGTCGAAGACGAGGGTCGGGAAGATCTGGTCCGGATTGCCGATGTCCGGGTAGAGGACCACGGCCATCGTGCCGGGCAGGATCATGATGAAGAGGATCGGCAGCTTCAGGAAGCCGGCGAAGATCGACCCCCAGCGCCCGTGGTTGAGGGACTTGGCCCCGAGCGTGCGCTGCACGATGAGCTGGTTCGTCGTCCAGAAGTAGATTCCCACGATCAAGACGCCGGTGAAGAGACCGGGCCACGGCAGGTTGGGGTCGTCGACGGGCTGAACGATGCTGAGTGCGCCGTCGGGCGCGGCCGACGCCACGGCGCTCCACGACGGGATGGCCATGTAGGCGGCGATCGCCACGATGATCCCCCCGATGATGAGCACGACGGCCTGAATCGTGTCGCTGATGACGACCGCTCCCAAACCGCCGAAAATCGAGAGGACGCCGGCCAGGAGGGCCAGCCCGAGGATGCCGATCCAGAGCGGGATCTCGGGGAAGAGCGTCGTGACCACCACGCCTCCGGCATACAGGGCTCCGGCCGCGTCGATGAACATGTTGAAAAAGAGGTTCACCCCAGAGAAGGTGCGGCGCGAGCGCACGTCGTAGCGCTTCTCCAGAAACTCCGGCAGGGTAAACACCCCGGAGCGCAGATAGAACGGGAGGATGAAGAAAATGAAGAAAATCAGAATGACGGCCGCCATCCACTCGTAGCTGTAGACGGACACGCCCTGATTGTACCCGGCACTCGCCAGACCGATGAACGACGCGCCGGACATGTTGGTGGCGAAGAGGCTGAAGCCGATCAAGGGCCAGATGAAGTTCCGGCCGCCCAGAAAAAAGCTGTCGGCATCTTCGGTCTGCCCGGACGTCAGCCACAGCGGGATGACGCGACTGAGGATGAGGTACCCGACGAGGATGCCGAGATCGAGCGTGGTTACTTCAAACTCTCCAGCCATAGGCGGGGGGCACCTCGTTGGTAGGACGTCCGTGCGGCGCGGGCCGAGACCGTCGGCGCCGGTCGGCCCCGACCGGGCGCGACGAATCACGAGCCAATATCACGAGCCAATGACGTTAACTAAGCGTTGCGACCCACATCTGCAACAGCCCCGCCCCGCCGTCGTCGTCCCTCGTCGCCTCCAGCCGTCGTCGTCCGCCGGGGAGAAGGGCTCAGGCTGGCCCCAGCGCAGGACGCAGACGGGCAAACTGTGAAAACCAGCGAAACCAGTCGAGGCCAGCCTCTCCGAAGAGGCTGGCCTCGCATGCAGCGGCAGCCGCGCATCGCGCCGGACGGCGCGGCGTCGCGGCGCGAGGAAGCGTTACTGGATCGACTGAAAGGTCGACGGCAGGTCGCCGTCGGAGCCGGCCGGTTTCTCGCTGGGGTCCGGGTGCGTCGGGGCGTCGGACGGCGGCGCGCCCTCGGTGCAGTAGGCGTCGAACGCCTCGGCCAGGTCGGCGGCGATGGCATTGGCGCTGCGCCCCTCGATGTGTTTGCGTTCGATCACGTAAACGGGATCCCCGTTGTGGAAGAGCGCCAGAAACGGCGACGACGGCGGGATGCCGGCCAGGTACTCGCGCGCCCGGTCGGTGGCTTCCAGATCCTGCCCGGCAAAGACGGTCACGTAGCGGTCGGGCTGGGGGTCGGCCTCGCAGGCCATCGCGACGGCCGGACGGGCGTTCCCGGCCGCGCATCCGCACACCGAGTTGATGACGAGCAGCATGGTTTCGTCGGCCGCGGCGTCGAAAGCAGTCTCCACCTCCTCCGCCGTCGTCAGTTCCTCGACGCCGAGGCGCGTCAACTCTTTGCGCATCGGCTCGACCATTGCTTCGGGGTAGGGCATAGCAGGTCAGGGCGTTGGTAAGGTCGTGCAGCGATCCGGCTCAACAACCGAGCCGTAGTGGAAGGAACGACCACCTCCCCGCCGTGATCCGCGTCGCGGTGTCGCCCGGCACCGATCCTCGTCCGGGCGCCGAATGGAACCGGCCCGGAAAAAGACGTTCGGCCGCCGGGTGGAGCAACCCTCGCCCCCGGCGCCCGTTACCTTGCTGCCCGTTACCCTGCTGCCCGTCGGGGCGGCTCGCCGTTCCCCCGCATCTCCGCACGCATTCCCTCCATTCGGTCCACAATTCGGTTCACAACCGGCTCACACCAATGTCCTCTCCTCGTCTCGCGCCTCACTCGCCTGACCGGGCAGCCCGGACGCTCGGTTCGGTTCCCGGGCCGGCCAGCCGGCTCGCGTCTCTCGGTCCAGTCGGGGTCGCCGGGGCGGTTCTTGTTCTGGCCGTCTGGTTGACCGGCTGCGCCTCCTCTGCCCCGGCGTCGGGACCGGCCTCGGAGACCGCCGCCCCGCCCGAACCCTCTTCGTCCCCGACCGAGCGCACGGCCGCCGACCTTCGCCGGGCCGCCGACCTTCGCCGGGCCGCCGAGCGCTGGGAGGGGGTTCCCCACGAATGGGGCGGCACCTCGCGGCGGGGGGTAGACTGCTCGGGCCTCGTCCAGAACCTCTACCGCGACGTATTCGGGATGCAGGTGCCGCGCACCACGGCCGCGCAGGCAGAGACGGGAAGGCGCGTGAGGCGCGACGATCTGCGGCCGGGCGACCTCGTGTTCTTTCGCCTCGGCCGCAAGAAGCGACACGTCGGCGTGTACCTGTCTGACGGCGAGTTCGCCCATGCCTCCGCAAGCAGCGGTGTAACCGTTTCCCCCCTCGACCGGGCGTACTGGAACGAGCGCTGGTGGCAGGCGCGGCGCCTCGCGGCGGGACCGGCGGCGTCCCCTCCGGCAACCTCCGAACCGTCCGACAAACGGGCGGGCTGGTAGAACCGGTCGGCCCGGAACGGATCGGCGCCGCAGGCGCCGCTCTCTCCGGCTCGACGTGCCGGCTCGACTCGCCGGGTCGGCAAGGCCGGACGGCCGGCGGGACTCGCCGCCGGGTTCGGGGAATCGGAACCATTTCTCCGGATAAGCGAACAACACGCTCCGTACGCAACGATCTCTGCCAGGCTCCGGACTGCCGCCGCCGACATTCGGCTGTGGCTTTCTCTATTTTCGGAGCCTGCCGCTCGTTTGCGTCCGTTCACTCGTCCATTCAGAGTTGTTACGTGCAGTTCATGGCTGACGATCGTACTGTTTACATGACCGAAGAGGGGCTGGAGGAACTGAAAGACGAACTCCACCGGCTCAAAACGAAAGAGCGGTCTCGGATCGCGGACGAGATCGCGGAAGCCCGCGCCAAGGGCGACCTGTCGGAGAATGCAGAATACGACGCGGCGAAAGAAGAACAGGGCAAACTCGAAGCCCGCATCTCCAAACTGGAGGACACCATCGCCCGAGCCCGCGTCGTGGATGAGAAGAATGTGGATAGCAGCAAGGCGTACATCCTGTCGGATGTCACCGTCGAAAACCTGACCACCGGCGCCGAGCAGACCTACACCCTTACGTCCGAGCAGGAGGCGGACGTGTCGGAAAACAAGATTTCGGTGGATAGCCCGATCGGGAAGGGACTGCTCGGCAAGGAAGAAGGGGACGTCGTCGAGATTGACGTTCCAGCCGGCACGGTCGAACTGAAGATCATCGATATTTCCCGGTAGCTCGATTTTCCCGGTGCCCGCCTTCCGCACCCCCATCCCCACCGCCGCCCCGACGGTACCCGGCCCCTCTCCCCTCCTCTCGCGGGTGTTTACCCGTACCGCATGATGGCGGACCGCATGATGGCGGAAAGCACGGTGGAGGGGCCGGTGGCGGGAGTTGACCACAGGAGTTGACCACAGGAGTTGACGGCGGGGGTCGACGGCAGGAACGCCCCCGTCGGGAGGTCGCCCCCAGCGTTCACCGCCCGCTCCCACCAGCGCCCCGTCTCGCCGTGCCGCCCTCTGCCTCCTCGACGCCCGACGATCGGCCTGCGGCGTCAGACGCACCCTCCGACGATGAGGGAGAGGGGCAACCGGATGGTCCCCCGACGACGCCGAGCACCCGGTCCGTCCGGCTCGCCCTCCGAATCTTCGGGCGCGTCGCCGTCGGCCTCCTGTCGGCACTGGCAACGTTCTACGGCGCATGCGGCCTGGCCCTGCTGACGTACACGGTCGCCTTTCCCTGGACGACCGGCGTGCAGATCCAGCACGGGCTGGAAGGACGCATCCCTCACGAGAAGCAGTACCACCCGCGCCCTCTCGCGGAGATCGACGACGCCCTTCCCCTGGCCGTCGTTGCCGCCGAGGACACCCGCTTTTTCCAGCACGCCGGGGTCGACTGGACGGCCATCGGGGAGGCGCTGGAAGAAAACCGGGACGGGGATGCCGAGCGGCGGGGCGGGTCGTCGATCTCTCAACAGCTGGTCAAAAACCTCTTCCTGACCACGCACAGCGCCTACCTCCGCAAGGCGCTGGAGCTGCCCCTCACCTACATGGCGGAGGCGATCCTGTCGAAGGAGCGCATCCTGGAGCTGTACGTGAACGTGATCGAGTGGGGGCCCGGCGTCTACGGCGCCGAAGCGGCGGTCCGCTACCACTACGACCGGTCGGCCGCGCACCTGACTCGCTCCCAGGCAGCCGCCCTCGCGGCCTGCATTCCCAATCCCCGCGTTCGTCGCCCCCACCGCATGACCCGGTACACGCGCATCCTCCTCCGGCGCATGGACCAACTGCAAAGCCTGGAGCTTCTGAAGCAGCGGGAGGAGTGGTAACCGGGCGCCGCCCCGGGTCGAAACGCCCGCCGAATCGTCTCCGAACGTACGTACCCAGCCCCCTTATGCCCATCGACCTGCGGAGCGACACGATCACCCAACCGTCCGACGGCATGCGCCGGGCCATTGCCGAGGCCGAGGTGGGCGACGACGTCTACGGCGAAGACCCGACCGTCAACCGCCTGCAGGACGTGGCCGCCGACCTGCTCGGCAAAGAGGCCGCTTTGTTCGTGCCGTCCGGCACGATGGCCAATCAGATCTGCCTCTACGTCCTGACGGATCCCGGCGACGAGGTCGTCCTCGAACGCAGCAGCCACGTGTTCAACTACGAGACGGGGGCGGCCGGACTCCTGTCGGGCGTTCAGCTGCATCCGGTGGACGGCAAGAACGGGCTGCTGACGCCGGACGCCGTGGAGGCGGCCATTCGGCCCGACATGCCCGTCTTCCCGCCGACGCGCGTCGTGTCCATCGAGAACACGGCCAACAAAGCCGGCGGCCGCGTCTATCCCATGGATCGAATCCGCGCCGTCGAAGACGTGGTGCGCGAACACGACCTGCGGTTTCACCTCGACGGCGCCCGTCTCTGGAACGCCTCGGCGGCGACGGGCGTCGACGAGGCCACGTACGCGGAGCCGTTCGACATCGTCTGGGCAGCCCTGTCGAAGGGACTCGGGTGTCCGGTGGGCTCGGTCATCGCGGGGTCGCAGGACCTCATCGAAGCGGCGACGGTGGCCCGCAAGCGGTTCGGCGGCGGCATGCGGCAGGCGGGCATTCTCGCAGCCGCGGGACTCTATGCGCTGGAGCACCACCGCCCCCATCTCGCGGACGATCACGAGAAAGCCCGGGTGTTCGCCGAGGGCATGGAGGCCTGTGCGGCGTTCTCCGTCGACCTGGACGCCGTCGAGACGAACATCGTCCTCTTCGACGTGAACGACGGCACCGCCCAACCCGTCGTCGACCGGATCGCCGACGAGGGCGTCCTCCTCACCCCCTTCGGCCCGAAGACGATCCGCGCCACCTTCCACCGGGACGTGTCGATGGACGCGGTAAGCAAGGCCGTGGAGACGATCCAGGCCCTCTACGCCCCCACCGCGGCGTAACAATCCGGGGCGTACCTGGAGACGGTCGACGGGCGGCTTCGCCGGCCCAAAGCCTTCCGCTCCGATGGAACCTGTCGGCTACGGCACGATCCAGTCGCCGTCCCACTCGTCTGCACCGTCGTCGTAGCGGAAGCGGGCGCGGTAGTGCCCCTCCGGGTGCAGATGCAGAAAAATGATCTCGTCGATCACCGTCCGGACCGCGGCGAAGTACTTCCGTCCCGGCGCGACGTCTTCGCGGGTGAGGTCGTCGCTCTTCACCCGGTCGTCGAGCGCATCGGAGGGCGCATCGAGCGGCGTGCCCGGCGTCTTCGGGCGCATGTAGAGCTGAAGCTCTCTCGGGGAGGCTGCCTCCCACATCTCGTCGGCGACCCGATCGCTCGTGTGAACCGTCGCCGATCCGTGCAGGAGAAGCTGCTGGCTGCTTTCGGGGTCCCAGCCGTGCCACGCCACCCGGTCGTGGGCGCGGATCTGGCCGACCTTGCCCGCGCGGCGATCCGTGTGAAACGCCAGCGTGCGGTCGTCGGCGTCGGCGTGACGCAGAACGACCGTCCGGAGATTGGGCGGGTCGATGCCCGCCGTTCCGAATGCCGGCGTCCGAAACGGGTGCTGCGAGTTGGTGCCGGCCTCGGTGACGTAGGTCCAGACGTGGTCGAGAAGGGCGTCGAGGTCCGTAATCCGATCCACGGGCGAGGGGCGATTTGTGAACAAGGACGTGCAGCACATCAAGGCGCGAGTCGTCCCGGAGTGCCGGTCCCGCCCCATTCGTTACCGGTTGCTCAAAACGTCTCCGGCAGGCGCAAATAAATACATATCGCTCTGAAACCATCCGAATCGATCCTTCACCGACCGGACCCTCTACGATGAAGCGCGACCACGTGATTTTCGTCTTCGCCATGGCCATCCTCTGCGCCGGCCTCGCCGACGGCCTGCACCGCGGCTTCGGCCTTTCCTGGTTTGCTGCTGCCCCCATCGGGGCCACCGTCTGGGGCGGGCTCGCCTACCGGATCTACCTCCAATCCCAGAAGGAACTCGCCCAGGAAGAAGAGGCCGCGCCCGAGACCCCGGCCGCGTAGGAATGGGTTCACCCGGTGGCCTCCGGCTCACTGAGTGAATCTTAGGGCGGGCAGAGATCCTCTCTCGATCAACCCTTTTTGGAACGGTACAGGCGGCCGTGGACCGACCGCCGCCCGTGGCCGATGCGTTGGCCCCGGCGACGACAGGGCGGGCGTCCTGTCAACCCATGACCGGCCGTGTGTTCATCTCAGTCGCAGCCGAGAGACGCTCTCGCCCCCCTCCCCCCTTAGACTCCATCGCCCCCCCTCCCCAGCGTCCAGGCCTCCATAGCGTCCAAAGCGTCCATAGCGTCCGCAGCCTCCAAAGCGTCCAGGCCTCCACGGCCCCAAAGCGTCCACAGCGTCCAAAGCCCCCCAGCCTCCCCCGCCCCTCTACTCTTCCTGTCGGCCGGCTTCCACCTCGACCCGGAGCGGCGCGCAGCCGGTGGCGGTCGCCTCGAGCACGTCTCCGGCCGAGACGGGGCCGACGCCGTCCGGCGTTCCGGTATAAATCAAATCTCCCGGCGCCAGGGTAAAGATCTGCGAGCAGGAGTGAATGAGCTCGGCGACCGGGAAAATCATGTCTTGCGTCGTGGCCTCCTGTCGCGTCTTGCCGTTGACGCGAAGGGACACCGTCAGGTCCTGGACATCGCCCACCTGATCGGCCGGCGTGAGGGGACCGAGGGGGGCGAACGTGTCGAACCCTTTCGCGACCGACCACGGATGTCCACGCTCCTTCGCTCGGGACTGGATGTCGCGCGCCGTCATGTCCAGCCCCACAGCGTAGGCGGCCACGTGGTCGAGGGCCTCCTCGCGAGAGATCCCCGTCCCCCCGGTTCCGATGACGGCGACCAGTTCCACCTCGTGATGCACGTCGCGGGACCGGTTCGGGAGGACGACCGCGTCGCCGCTTCGGATCACGGCCGAGGCCGGTTTGAGAAACACCATCGGCTCATCGGGGACGTCGCTCTGCATCTCCTCCGCGTGTCGGGCGTAGTTGCGGCCGATGCAGAGGAGTTTTCCGATCGGGATGGCGGTGTTGGCTCCGGGAAGGCTGATCTTCATTCGAAACGGAAGGTCGGTCGAAGACATGGGCGGAACGGATGCGCGCTGGTTGCGTGACGTAGATTCTGGAATCCATGCCCGGCAGCGCCAAAGCCGCACGGGCCGGTCGGTCTCGGCCCGAGGCGGAAATCCGCTGTCGTCGCGGCCGGAGCTGGTCTTCGACCCCGCCCACCCTCGTTCACTCTCGCGTCGGTATCCAATCCGGCGCTCCAAAGCAGAGACGACACCTATGTACGCTATTGTTGATGTAAAGGACAAGCAATTCAAGGTTCGTGAAAACGACACCCTGTACGTCCCCTACCACTCGGATGTCGAGGTCGATGCGACGTTGACGCTGGATCGGGTCCTGCTTCTCTCCAACGGCGCCGGCGACACGACAGTGGGAACGCCGACGGTCGACGATGCCAGCGTCACGGCCCGCGTGGTCGACCACGTGAAGGGGGACAAGGTGATCGTCTTCAAGAAGAAACGGCGCAAGCGCTATCGCGTTAAGAAGGGGCACCGGCAGCAGTACACGCAGATTCACATCGAGTCGCTGAACGCGAACGGTGCCGCCTCGCCCCCGGCCGAGGACGAAACGGACGAGCCGGCCGAGGATGAATCGCCCGCCGATGCGGAAACCGCCGCCGAACCCTCCGAATCGGAAGCGCCGGAGACGGAGGCAGAAGACGCTGAAACCGCCGACATGGCGGACACTGAGACGGAAGACGCCGAGACGGAAGATATCGAGACGGAAGCGTCCGGTGAAGCCTCCGGAGCCGACAGCGACGAGGCGGCCGAGAACGACGAGACGACAGACGAAGAGAGCGACGACGAAGAGAGCGACGACGAGAAAGACGACGACGCCAAGTAAGCAACGTCCGTCACCGGATCGCTCCACAGGCGTCTCCTCCACAGACGTTGTTTTCCAGACGGATGCCCCGTCCGTCCCCCCGTTTGCACCTACCCGCACTCCCCGAACGCAGACCCGCGAGGTTGTTATGGCACACAAGAAAGGAATGGGCTCGACCAAGAACGGTCGGGACTCGAACCCCAAGTACCTGGGCGTGAAAGCCTACGGCGGCGAATTCGTCTCCGCCGGAAGCATCATCGTCCGCCAGCGCGGCACGAAGTTCCACCCCGGAATGAACGTCGGCCGCGGCGGCGACGACACGCTCTTCGCCAAGTCCACCGGCACGGTGAAGTTTGCCCGCAAGCAGGGCAACCGCCGCTACGTCCACATTATCCCGGACGAAGAGTAGCGTCGGTCCCCTACGTTTGAGCACCCGCCGAAAGCCCCAGTCCCCCTCGCATGGCTGGGGCTTTTTGGTTGGGGGATTCGGTACTCGGTATTGGGTACTGGGTATTGGGTACTCGGTACTGGGTATTCGGTCACTGGTCATGGGTCACTGGTCATGGGTCACTGGACGGAGACGTTCGTCGCGACTGCAACCCACGTCTTCATCCACGCCCTCCTGTTGCGGTCTCATTGAACCATGATCCCTGATCAACGCCAATGACTCTTCAACACCCTCAACGCCCAACCCTCAACGCCCA
>CAKZLV010000143.1 GCA_937127285.1 uncultured Bacteroidota bacterium | reverse complement strand
AACCATCCGTACCAACATCGGCGGAACGGAGAACGTCCTCCAGCTCGCGCACTACCACGATACGCCGGCCGTTATCGCCTCGACGTCGGAGGTCTACGGCAAGGCGATGCAGAAGGACACCGATCTCGACGCGCTGTCGGAAACGGACGACTGGACGCTCGGGGCCCCCTCGAAGCGACGCTGGGCCTACGCCTCGTCGAAGGCGATGGATGAGTTCCTCGCCCACGCTTATCACGACGAGTACGACCTGCCGGTCACATCCATCCGGTTTTTTAATACGGTCGGTCCCCGACAGAGCGGGCGATATGGCATGGTTATTCCTACATTCGTGCAGCAGGCACGAGCAGGAGAGGATATCCGCGTGTTCGGGGACGGAACGCAGACGCGCTGCTTCACGCACGTGTCGGATGCCGTCCGCGCGGTGACTGGTCTTCTGGACTGTGCATCCGCGGCCGGTGAGGTGTATAACGTGGGGAATACGGACGAGATTTCGATCAACGACCTCGCGGAACGCATCCGCACGCTCACTGGCTCGTCCTCCGACATCGTCCACATTCCGTACGAGGAGGTCTACGGGCCCGGCTTCGAAGACATGCAGCGCCGAACGCCGGACCTGACCAAGATCCACGAGGCCGTCGGCTACACGCCGCAGCACTCGACCGACGATATTCTCTCCGACGTAATCGAGCACGTTGAAGCGGAGGAAGAAACATCCTGGTCCGGTGATTCCTCTCCGGGGGAAGAGATGGAAGCGTTCCGCTCCTGAACGTCGGATCCGCCTCGTGCTTCGTTACGTTTCGACGCTGTCCCGCGCCTCACTTCTTGCGTAGGGAGTTTGTTTTCCTTTTCGCGCCCCCTCTATGGATCCCGTTGCGCTCGACACGTTCTGGCGAATGGCTGCCGCTGCGCCGATTGCGCTCGCGGCCGTTCTTCTGGCGACGCCCCTCGTGATCCGTCTGTCCCACCGGCTCGACTGGCTCGCCTATCCCCAGCAGGACCGCTGGCACTCGAATCCGACGGCCCTCATGGGCGGCATCGCCATTGTTGCCGGGGCGTCGGTCGGGACGGCGGTCATCGTTCCGTTCGCCAACCTGTGGGCGATCGGCTCGGGAGCGGCTGTGATGTTCGGGGTCGGACTCGTCGACGACCTCTGGGAGGTTAAACCGACTGCCAAACTGGCGGCGCAGGTGGTGGCGACGGGGCTCCTCCTCTACGCCGGCTACGCGTTCGGCCACGACTGGCCGCTCTGGCTGTCCCTTCCGCTCACCCTCCTCTGGGTGATCGGCATCACGAACGCGGTGAATCTGCTGGACAACATGGACGGCCTCGCGGCGGGAATCGCCGGAATCGCCGCCACGGTACTCGCTGCATTCGGGGCGCTTACGGGCAGTCCGACCGCTCTCGGCATTGCGGCCGGGATAGCCGGGGCGGCGTTTGGATTCCTGGCGTTCAACTTCAACCCGGCGAAGATTTTTATGGGGGACTGCGGAAGCCTCGTTCTCGGCTACGTGATTGCGGCCCTCGCCCTCGTCATCCAGCAGGAGGCGGCGATCCGGACGGAAATTGGGATCGCCCTCGTTCCCCTCGCCGCCCTCGCGGTGCCCATCTTTGACACGACGCTCGTGACGGTCGTTCGCAAACTCGCGGGCCGCTCGGTGTCGCAGGGCGGACGCGACCACACGTCCCACCGGCTCGTCTTCCTCGGACTCTCCGAGCGCGCGGCCGTGCTCATGCTCTACGGCATCAGCCTGGGTTCCGGCGCGGTCGCGCTCGCGGTCTTGTTTGCGGACGTCAAGCTCTTTTACGCTCTGGCGGCGTTCATGGCGGTTGCCCTGACGGTCCTCGGCATCCACCTCGCCCGGGCCAACGTGTACCGCGAACAGACGGGCGGCGACGGCGCCCCGGTCGAACCATCCGGCTACCAGCCCCTCCGCCTCCTGCATGATCTCTTCGGGCACCGGTGGAAAGCGTTCGTCGGCATCATCGGGGATACCCTCGTCGTGGCCGGGGCGTTCGTCCTCGCGCACTACCTGCGGTTTGAAAGCGGGCTCTCCGGGCCGCACGACACCCGCATGGTGGAGGCGCTCCCCCTCGTCGTCGCGGCGAAGATCGCCGTGTTCTACGCCGGCGGACTCTACCGCGGCATCTGGCGCCACGCCGGGACGCCGGAGCTGATCCGCACGGTCCTGTCGACGGCTGCGGCTGGACTGGCTTCCTTCGGGGTGCTCGG
>CAKZLV010000142.1 GCA_937127285.1 uncultured Bacteroidota bacterium | reverse complement strand
AGGCTACCGTTGTGGGGATTGACCGAGAGACGGACGTAGCGGTATTGAAGGCGGATCTACCGAAGGATCAGGGACGGGTGCCGGCCCTCCCGTTTGGCAATTCCGACGCACTTCGACCTGGCCACCTCGTCTTCGCGATCGGAAGCCCCCGCGGGTTCGAAAACTCGGTAAGCATGGGCGTCGTGAGCGCTACGGCCCGACAACTCAAGCCGGAGTCTCCCATGATCTACCTGCAAACTGATGCTCCTATCAATCCGGGGAGCAGCGGCGGGCCGCTCGTAAATACGGAGGGCGAAATTGTGGGCCTGAATACCCTGATTTACTCCTCCGACGGTGGAAACGACGGTCTCGGGTTTGCTGCCCCTTCCAACATCGTCAAAGCGGTGTACGAGCAGATTCGAGCCCATGGGCGCGTACGCCGAGGGGTCATTGGCGTCCACGCGCAGACGATCACACCGGAATTGCGCCAAGAACTCAGCATCGACCGGCGTCACCGGGTGATTCTCGGCGACGTACGCGCCGGTAGCCCGGCCGACCGCGCCGGCCTGCGACCCGGCGATGTGATTGCCGCTCTGAACGGCAAGCCGATGGAAAACGGACGTCAGTTCGACGTGAACGTATACAGCGCGCTCGGCTCTACGGCCCGGATCACCGTGGTCCGCGGCGACTCGACGTTTTCTCGGCGTGTCCGGGTCGTTGAGCGCCCCGATCAACGATCTCGATTCGCGGACCTGGCCGACCCGGCGGAACACCTCGTCGAACGTCTCGACGCCCTGCTTCTCGCTCTCGACGACGATCTGGCCGCGCTGCTTCCTACGTCGCGATCCGTCAACGGCGTTCTCGTTGCAGACAGCAATCGTCCGCCTCCTCCGTGGGGCGATCAACTTCGTCCCGGAGACGTGGTGTCGATCATTGCCGGCGAGCCCGTCACAACGCCGGATGCAGTTCGGGACGTCCTCTCCGACCACCCCTCCGATGACCGGGTTGTCGCCCACGTTTTCCGTGACGGCCATTTTCGGCTTCTGGTGCTTCGGCTACAGTGACGGACACCACCCCGGGTGAATTCGCGAGCCAGCACCGTCCCCCTCGAACGGACTCACCGTCGGTGATCCGGCCGTTTCGGACCTCATAGAGATGTTTCCCCCTGTTTTGCCATTGATTTTC
Source organism: uncultured Bacteroidota bacterium (assembly GCA_937127285.1). Lineage (GTDB taxonomy): Bacteria > Bacteroidota > Rhodothermia > Rhodothermales > Salinibacteraceae > CAKZLV01. The sequence continues at coordinate 14,956 of CAKZLV010000142.1, read as the reverse complement.
GGGCGCCAAACTTGTACTCTCACCTAACGGTGTCGGAGGTCAAGCTTTACAATCATCGGGGGTATTCATGTCGCGGTCTGATCTGCCCTCTGACGATTCTTCTGAGCGGGGGGAAGCGAATCTCTCATCCCTCGTCCCGCTCGGCATCAGCGACGTATCTGCGTCGGCCGGCGACCATATTGCCCACTTCTACCGGGGCCGCGCAGAGCGATTCAGTGTGCTCGGTCCGTACGTGCAGAGCGGGCTTGAACGGGGAGACCGGTGCATTTTCATTTCCGGTCCTCACGTGGCGGACCAGCTCCGCACCTGGCTGGAGGATCAAGGTCAGGATGTAGAAACCGCCCTTGCGTCCGATCAGCTCATTCTCGATCGGGGACGTGCCTCGAAGGAAGCGATGCTCCGGCTCGCGACTCGGGCCGAACGCAGCGCATCCGCCAGCAAGACGGGCCTGATCCGGTGGGCCGGTGACGGTAGCTGGAATCTGGCAAGCGACATGTCGGTCGCGGAAATGCTTCACTGGGAAGCCCTCTACGACCGGCATGCCGGCTCCTGGGATATGCTGACCCTCTGCCAGTTCGATCGGTCAATGTTTAGCGGCGACGTTCTCATGAGCGCCCTGCGGTCGCATCCGTACTGCATCATGGGTAACGTCGTCGTGCCGAATCCGGACTATGTAGATCCGGAGGTCTTGCTCGACGAGCTCGACGAGTAACATCGCCGGTTGTTCAGTCGGAGGCTCGTCCGGACGTACGGACGTCGCCTCTCCTCCGGATGCGAGTATCGATGCCGGCAGACAACGGATCTGGTCCTATGTACGAGTCCCTCTCCTCCTCGAGTTCTTCCGTTGCCCGGTAGTCCCTGCTGGGCTTCGGCGCCGGCCTGACGCTTCTCGATCGCGAAATCGAGATCGGCCGTCTCCTCGTCGAATTCCTCCGCCATCAGCGGTCGACGACCCTGCAGGCAGCAATGCTCCTGGAAGGCAGGGAATCGATGGAGAACGAACCGGCGGCGCAGCAATCAGCCTCGGGGAACGAACCGGCGGGAACCGAGGACACCGCGAGCGACCACTCCGGGGACAGCGTTCGGAGGAAGCACTCCATTGTAGGGAGAATCGGATCGCGCGATCTGCCGGATTCGGTGGAGCAGGATGTTCGACGCATCGCGCGGGAAGCGCTTGGCTCCGGCTCTCGCAAAACCGAGCATCTATTCCGCGTCGATCCCGACGCGTACCCGGCGTGTGCCCGAGAGGGCCTTACGACGTGTGCAGCCGTTCGTCTGGGAACGATCGAAACCGACTTTGGCATCGTCGTGGCCGGATGGACCGACGACGATCGGCAAACGGCCCGCGATGTCTCGTTTCTTCAGATGCTGTCGGCCCAGACCTCGCTTGCCATTCACCGGACCCGGCTGCAACGGAAGCAGAAGCGCCAAGAAGAACGGCTTCGGCGGCAGCGCGAGGAGCTCCAGGAAGCACGCTCGGTCCTGGAGCGGCGCGTCGAGAAGCGGACGCGGCGCCTGCGAGAACATGCGCAGCGCCTGTCGACCCTCCGTGAAATCGACCAGGCCATTCTCGCAGCCGAATCACCGGAGGAAATTGCCCGGGCCACCCTGGATCACGCCCGAGATCTCGTCCCGTTCGAGAGTGCGACCGTTGCGGAGATCAACTGGGACCGCGATCAGGTCCGCGTTTTGGCAACGGCAAACAACGTCCTCGACGGTCCGACAACCCTTCCCCTGGATCAGGTGTACCTGAGCGATCGCCTCCGAAACGGAGATACGGAGGTCATTTCGGACCGCGAATACGAATCGGTGCCCCACGCCGCCGAACGCATTCGCAACATGGGTCTGCACTCCATTCTCTGTCTGCCGATGGTCGTCGAAGGCGACGTGATCGGTGTCGTCCATATTGGGCGCACCGAACCGGACGCCTTCCTGGAGAGCGAATGGGAGGTCGGCCAGCAACTCGCGGACCAGATGGCCATCGCCATCCGTCAGGCGCGGTTGCACAAGCGAGTGCAGCGTCACTCCGAGCGGCTGGAGGCGAAGGTGCAGGAGCGAACCGAAGAACTGGAGGCATTTACCTATTCGGTCTCCCACGACCTGCGTGGCCCCCTCCGCGCCGTGGATGGCTTTTCAAAACGCCTTCAGGACGGCTACGCCGACCAACTGGACGACGAAGGCCGGCGGCTGCTCGGCATCGTCACGGAGAGTGCACAGAAAATGCAGCGTTTGATCGATGATCTGCTCACTCTCTCCCGTCTGGGCCGGCATGAAATGCGCCGCCGCCGGGTGGACATGCAGAGTCTCGTTCACTCCGTTCTGAACGACCTCCGCCGGGATGAGCCGGAGCGCGACGTCACTCTGACGGTGGAGGATCTTCCCGACGCACACGCGGATCCATCATTGTTGCGGCGGGTGTTCGACAATTTGCTCTCCAATGCTCTGAAGTTTACCCGGGATGTTCCCCAACCGCAGGTGAAGGTTGGCGCCCGGCGAGATGATGGAACGGTCCTTTACTACGTGCAAGACAACGGCGCCGGATTCGACCCGGCGTATGCCGACAAGATGTTCGGGGTTTTTGAACGTCTGCACGCCGAGGATGAATTCTCCGGAACCGGTGTCGGACTCGCGATCGTCGAGCGGGTGGTGCGGCGCCACGACGGACGAGTCTGGGCCGACGGTGAGCCCGGAAATGGCGCGACGGTGTCCTTCTGCCTCTCCTGCCGTCCTTCCTCGCCCCCAGACGACGGGTTGAAAGACGGACAGGTGGCGGATCATTAGGCCGGCAAGCACGCGCACGGACCTGCCTCACGCCGCCTCCATCCGTACCGTCGCGTGGCAAAAGGAGCCCATCGACGAGCGGCCGGCCACGGAGTCGAAGGGGGAAACGACTTTCTGAAGGGCCCCCTCCCGATTCGTTGTAACGGATCCCCGACTGCGCGGACGGACCCGCACCGCGATCTGGCAGATTTCTCATCGCGGTCGCTGCGCGCCCCCGTGACGCGGGCACGCCTCCCTGGGATCGTCGCCGGGATCTGGTACAACTGTACTCGGCTCCGGGCGAAAGCACGGGATCGAACCGTGCGAACCCGCCCGGGGCGATTGATCTCAACGCCCTTCCGAACGGCGAAGCCATCGTGCGGAAGGGACCGTGCGGAAGGGACCGTGCGGACGCGACCGTGCGCAATGTTGTGCAGCGAGACCCTCCACGCTCTGCTCTTGATGCCGTTTCCCGTCCCCAGCCTCTTGACGCGCCATCGCACCTCTTCCGTCTTGCGTGCCGTCCTCCTGAGCCTTGCGATCCTCTTTCTGGGAGCGTGCGGGTCGAGCCGAGAGGCACCGGACTTTTCCCGGCTCTACGACCGGGCCGCGCACTACCATGGACCGGAGCGGAATCCCATCATTCTGATCCCGGGAATCCTGGGATCGAAACTGACGCATGCTCCTACGGGGACGACCGTATGGGGCGCATTTTCCGGCGGCTTTGCCGACCCAGAAACGCCTTCCGGGGCGCGAAAAGTTGCCCTGCCGATGGCTGCCGGACAGCCGCTTTCCAGCCTGCGTGATTCCGTGAAAGCAGACGGTGCCCTCGAACGGGTGAAGGTCCGCGTTCTCGGCCTGCCCGTGAAGCTCGACGCATATGTCGAAATCCTCCAGTCCCTCGGGATCGGGGGATACCGCGACGAGACCAAGGCCCTCAGCGGCGTCGACTACGGGGACGATCACTTCACCTGCTTCCAGTTCGATTACGACTGGCGCCGCGACAACGTCGAGAATGCGCGACGCCTGCACACCTTCATCGAGAAGAAACGCGACTACGTCCAGCAGCAGTACGCCGAACGGTACGGCATTGACGACTACCCGGTCAAATTCGACATCGTCGCCCATTCGATGGGGGGTCTTCTGACGCGCTACTACCTCCGATACGGGACCGCCGATTTGTCTTCTGCCTCTTCCGAACAAGAGGTCCCGTGGACGGGCACCCGGTACGTAGAGAGCGCCGTTCTCGTCGGCACGCCCAATGCGGGCTCCGTTGAGTCCCTCGACCAACTCGTGCATGGCAAGCACATCTCTCGATTCGTGCCCGACTATCCGGCCGCACTCCTGGGAACGATGCCGTCCGTCTATCAACTTCTCCCCCGGCCCCGCCACGGAGCGGTCGTGGATGGAGCGGACTCCACGGCCATCGACTCGCTCTACCAGCCGTCGTTCTGGCAACGGATGGAGTGGGGACTTGCCGATCCCGATCAGGACGCTGTACTGCAGACGCTCCTGCCCACCGTCGATTCCCGCAGCGAACGCCGACGGATCGCGGTTGATCACCTGGAAAAATCGCTGCGCCGCGCCCGGGCGTTTGCTCGTGCGTTGGACCGACCGGCACCTCGTCCCGACAGCCTGGACCTGAAGCTCATTGCCGGTGACGCCGAACCGACCCCTGCCCGGATGGAGATCGACCGGACCACCGGATCCCTCACGCCGCTCGATCGAGCTCCGGGCGACGGAACGGTGCTCCGGAGCAGCGCGCTGATGGATGAACGCGTGGGTGGCGAGTGGGCGCCGACGCTCGTCTCCCCGATCGACTGGTCTGCGGTGACCTTTCTCTTCGCCGAACACGTGGAGATGACGAGCGACCCCGCCTTCACGGACAACCTGCTCTACTTCCTGCTCGTGCGGCCGCGTCAATCCACCCGGTCATCCACACTCCGCCCAAGACCGGAGGTGCGTCAAACTGGCGATTGACTTCTTTCCACCACCTGCAATCGCGTTCGCATTCATCATGTCCGACTCCCGTACGTCTCCCTCTCCCGACACGCCGTCGGAATCCGTCCGGTTTGGCTTTTCAGCCATTCTGCGCATCATGTGCGCCTCCGAGCGGCACGACGACATCGAAGACGTCACCGGGCTGACGCCGACGCACAAGCACCGGGCCGGCGAAGAGGGGCTGTTCGGCGAGCCGTGGCCGAACGACCTCTGGACGTTGGAATCGACGCTTCCGCCCGCAGCGCCTCTCGATGACCACCTCGACTGGCTCTGGAACGAAGTCCGCCCACACCGGGACTACCTCCGGGATCTCGCAGCGCAGGACGATGTCGACATGGATGTCTTCTGCGGCTACCGAAGCAACTGTGCGGAGTGCGGCTTTGAACTCGCCCCGACCTCCCTTCAGATCGTAGAGGCTCTCGACGTACCCCTGCAGGTCAGCGTCGTCTTTCGTTAGCGCGTCACAGAGCGACGCAGACACCCTCCGTTCGATCCTCGGTCGCGCCTCCGTCCGCTGGTGAGGGTGTGGATCTCGTGGCAGCGGACAAGGCCTACCTTCGGTTACCAGCCTTCGGTCACCAGCCTTCGGTTACCCGGGGAACCCACCGCGTGTTGCTATGAGGCAGCCCGTGAGGCAACCCATGACCCACCATTTGCCTCGCCGTTTCTCGTTGGGGCCAAACGGGTCGGAGCTGTAACGAGACGCGACGCGCAGGTACGGACTCGCAGCCCATCGATGGGGAGCCCCACCCGGCATCCCTTCTCGACGCGCTGTCGCGTCCAGATTCAACGCCTGACCGAAGCGATCATGCCAACCGCGCCCCGACGGATTGTTTGCCTGGGTATTGCTGTCCTCCTGGCCGGCCTCCTCCCGTCGACCTCGCAGGCCCAGCCGGAGGGCCTTGCGGTCGCGGGCGTCACGCTCACCGTGGACGACCTGGACCGCGCCGTACCGTTTTATCGCGATGCCCTCTCGTTCGTCCCCGTCGACACGGTCGAAACGGCAAGTCCGCGCGTCGCCCGGCTCCTGGGCGTGTTCGGAGCCCGAGTGCGAACCGTGAGGCTGCGCCTGGGCAATGAGACGATCGCGCTGACCGAGTTTATTTCGCCGACCGGCCGTCCGATCCCGGTGGATTCGAGAAGTAACGACCTCTGGTTTCAGCACATTGCCATCGTCGTCCGCGACATGACCGCAGCCTACGAACGCCTCCGCTCGCACAACGTCCGCTTCATTTCTTCAGCGCCGCAAACCCTTCCCGAGTCGATTCCGGTAGCCGCCGGGATCTCGGCCGTCTACTTTCGCGACCCGAGCGGCAACCCGCTGGAGTTGATTCACTTTCCCCCCGACAAGGGTGCGGACCGATGGCAGCGAGCCACCGATGCCCTCTTCCTGGGCGTTGATCACACCGCCATCGGGGTGGCCGACACCGACGAAAGCGTCGGCTTCTATCGCGATCAACTCGGATTCGAGGTGGCCGGCGGTAGCATCAACTTCGGAATCGAGCAGGAACGGCTGACCGGCGTGTTCGGCGCCCGGGTGCTGATCACCGCGCTGCGGCCGCCGGGCGGCGGGATCGGCGTCGAACTGTTGCACTACCAGGCTCCAGGCACCGGTCGGGCGATGCCGGTCGACACCCGGGCGAGCGACCTGTGGCACGCGCACATTCGCATCCACACATCCGATCTGGAGGCCGTCGTGCAGTCGCTCTTCGATCACGGACGTCCCTTTGTCTCGCCCGGGATCGTTGACGTGACCGGCACCCCGCTCACGGCCCCGCACGGTGCCATGGTCCGGGACCCGAGCGGCCACGCCCTGCTCCTCACCGCTCCGCCGTCCGATTCTTAGCGGGGCTTCCTGCCTCCCCACGACAACCTTTCGGTCTCACGTCCGCGCACCTGAGCACCCACGCATGACGACGGATACCACTGCCGCTTTCATACCACGCACCTTCTGGCGTCCGGTCGGGGTCGTCTACGGGGCCGCGCTCCTTCAGGGCCTCGCGATGGTCAGTTTTCCGGCCAGCAGCACCGTACTAACCGGCTCGTTGGGGCTGTCCAGTGCTCAGTACGGGGCCATTTTTCTCCCGCAGGTGGCACTTGCCATCGTGGGCTCCGTCGGCGGAGGGACGTTGGCCCGCCGTTTCGGACTGAAGGCGCTGCTTCTGGTCGCGCTCGCAGCCAACGCCGCGTCCCAAGGTCTCCTCGCCGCTGCGGTATGGGTGGACCCCGCCTGGGCCTTCCCATCCGTGATGATCGGCACGGCCAGTATGGGCTTGGCTTTCGGCGTCGGTGGCGCCCCCCTCAACAGTTACCCGCCAACGTTCTTCCCCGACGCCTCCGACACCGCCGTGGTGACGTTGCATTCGCTTCTGGGTGCAGGTCTGGCCCTGGGGCCGGTGGTTGTCGCACCGTTTATCGCCCGCGATGCGTGGATCGGCTTCCCCTTCCTTCTGCTCGCCCTCTGCTGCCTCGTATTGGTCGTGGGCGCTCTGACGGATTTTCCGGAAACGGACGGCGAGAAAGAAACGACGGGGACACCGCGACCGGTGCGACAGCGGCTCTTCTGGGCGTTCGTCGTCGCGGCCGTGTTGTACGCCTTCGCCGAGGGGACCTTTAGCAACTGGGCCGTGATCTACCTGCACGAGGCGAAGGGCGTCTCGCAGGCCACCGCCGGACTGGCTCTCTCGGTCTTCTGGGCGGCACTCGTGGCCGGACGGCTCCTGACCTCGGCGCTCGTTCTTCGCCTGTCTTCGCAAACCGTCTGGCTCGTGCTTCCCCTGCTGATGATCGCAGCGTTTCTCCTCCTTCCGCTGGCGGACGGCGCGGCTGCGGGCATCGGGCTCTTTGCGCTTGCCGGGCTGGGCTGCTCGGCGTTTTTCCCGCTTACCATCACGCTGATCTCCCGCGCCTATCCGGACCACGTCGCCTGGGCGTCGTCGATGATGATCGCAGCGTTAATGCTCGGCGTGGGCGCCGGATCTTTCTTCTTCGGCCCGCTCCGCGAAGCCTTTTCCTTTGCGATGATTTACCGGGCCTCCGCCCTCTACCCACTTGCCGCCCTCATCGCCGCCATCGTGATCGTCCGCAGCGAGCCCTGTCGGCAGACGATCCGGGAACTGTGGACGGGCTCGCGATGCCAATGACAGGTTGGGCGTGGATCGGTCTGCGTTGAACGCAAAACCGGTCGACGCCTCTTTTTTCAACCGATGAACCCAGCATCAAATGACTACCCATACATCCTACGACGTGATCATCATCGGAAGCGGCGCCGGGGGCGCTACACTGGTCCACCGGCTAGCGCCGTCCGGGAAGCAGATCCTGGTGCTGGAGCGCGGCGAGCGGCTTCCTCGCGAGGAGAAAAACTGGGACGCCGAGGCCATATTCAACGACGGCGCCTACAAAACGAAGGAGGAATGGGTGGACGGCGACGGCGATTCGTTCGTGCCCAGCACCTACTACCGCGTCGGCGGAAACACGAAAGTGTACGGGGCGGCGCTGATGCGGATGCGGAAGGCCGACTTTGGCGCGGTGCAACACCACGACGGCGTCTCGCCGGCATGGCCCATCGACTACGACCGCCTGGAGCCCTACTACACCGAGGCGGAACGGCTCTACCACGTCCATGGCGAGGCCGGAACGGATCCGACCGATCCGCCGCGCAGTGCACCGTTTCCCCATCCGCCCATCCCGCACGACGACCGGATTGCCCGCCTTGCGCGCGACCTGGAAGACCTGGGTCGCCACCCGTTCCCCCTGCCGATGGGCGTCCGCCTCAATGAAGAGGACGACCCGAACGGGCCGTTCCTGCTGCGCGAACTTTACACCGCGATCGGCCACGAGGCGTTCGACGGCTACCCCGACCTGACGGCGTTGAAGGCGGACGCCGAAACGATCTGCCTCGATCCCGCCCTGAAGCACGACAACGTCACACTCCGCACGGGCGCCTACGCCGAGCGCATCGAGACCAATGCTTCCGGTCGCGAGGCCACGGCGGTCGTCGTCCGGACAGAGGCCGGCACCGAGCGAATCGAGGGCGATATCATCGTCTCGTCGTGCGGGGCCATCAACTCCGCTGCGCTTCTCCTCCGCTCGGCCAGCGATGCCCACACCGACGGTCTTGCCAACCGATCCGATCAGGTCGGTCGCAACTATATGGCGCACAACAACTCGGCGATGCTGGTCCTTTCGAAGGAGCCGAATCCGTCCCGCTTTCAGAAGACGCTGGGGCTCAACGACTTTTACTTCGGCGACGAAGAGAGCGCGTATCCTCTCGGCCACATTCAGATGCTGGGCAAGTCCAATGCGGTGCAGCTCGGCACCGAGGCGCCGCGCTTCACGCCGAACATGGCGCTCGATTCGATGGCCGACCACGCACTCGACTTCTGGCTCACCACCGAGGATCTCCCCGACCCGGAGAATCGCGTCGTCGTGGACGATGACGGTCAGATCCACCTTCACTACACGCGCAACAACACCCGCCCCCACGAGGACTTGAAAGCGCGGTTGAAGCAGATGCTTGGGGCGATCGGTTGCCAGGACCGCATGATCCCCTGCAGCTTCTATCTCGGTAAGCAGATCCCGCTGGCGGGCGTCGCCCATCAAGTCGGCACCGTTCGTTTCGGGTCCGACCCCGAAACGTCGGTGCTCAACGAGCACTGCCAGGCGCACGACGTAGACAACCTGTACGTGGTGGACGGGAGCTTCTTCGCCTCCAATACCGGGGTCAATCCCGGTCTTACGATCATGGCCAACGCGCTGCGCGTGGGCGATCATTTGCTGGAGCGCCTCGGTGCGTAGCGTACTGCGTCGGAACGTACTCCATTCCAAGGCTCAACCCCAACCGCACTCCATGGACGCGCTCACCGATCAGGATCCCATCTCTCCGGTTTCGGAGGCCCGCTTCCTCGGCCTCGAGGGTAAGAATGTGCTTGTAACCGGCGGCTCGTCGGGCATCGGGCAAGCCATCGCCGTCCGCTTCGGCGAGGAAGGCGCAAACGTCGGCATCAACTACCTGAGCGTGCTGGAAGACGCGCGCGAAACCGAGGACATGGTGGAGGCCGTGCAGCGCTGCAAGACGCAGGTGGAAGACTGCGGCGTGGAGACGCACCTCGTGCAAGCCGATGTCTCGAACGGCAACGATGTCGAACGCATGGTACAGTCAACCATCGACGCCCTCGGCGGCATCGACGTTCTCGTCAATAATGCCGGCATCCAGATCTCCAGCCCGACCCACGAGACGGACGTGGACGCATTCGACAAGGTGTTGGAGGTGAACCTGCGCGGGGCCTTTCTGTGCGCCCGTGAAGCCATTCGCCACTGGCTCGACGCAGACAAGCCCGGGTGCATCCTCAATGTTTCCAGTGTCCATCAGGAGATTCCGAAGCCCAAGTACATCGGCTACTCGTGTAGCAAGGGTGCGATGCAGAACCTGACCCGGACGCTCGCGCTGGAGTATGCCGACCGGGGGATTCGTGTCAATGCAATTGGTCCCGGTGCCACCGTCACCCCCATCAACCGGGCGTGGGTGGAGGATCCCGAGAAGAAGGCGGAGGTCGAGCAGCACATTCCCATGGGCCGCCCGGGCGACGCCGACGAAATGGCGGCCGTCGCTGCGTTTCTGTGCTCGAAGGAGGCCGGTTACATCACCGGGCAGACGCTCTTCATCGACGGCGGTCTGACCCTCTATCCCGACTTCCGGGAGGCGTGGTCGTCGGAATAGGGTTGAAGGTTGGAACGTGCGCCGTTGAACGTTCTCCCGCGCACACGGGCCTACACTCTTCCATTCATCCATCAGGCACGACGCATCACGACGCTTATGGAGCGGAAACCCACAGAGACTGAGACGCACGCGTCCGGAGCGGACTACCGCCCGATCGAGGACTACGGCCTCATCGGGGATATGCATACGGTTGCCCTGGTGAGCAAGACAGCCTCCATCGACTGGTGCTGTCTCCCCCGGTTCGATGCACCGAGCGTGTTCGCTCGCATCCTGGACGCTCAGAAAGGCGGATACTTCCAAATCCGACTCGACGACGAGGACGCAACGACGAAGCAGTTCTACTGGCCGGAGACGAACATCCTGGTGACGCGCTTCCTGTCGGAGGAGGGTGTCGGAGAGGTGCGGGATTTTATGCCCGTACGCGGTGACGCGAACGAAGCCGGGCGGCGGCAAATCATCCGGACGGTGCGTGCGATTCGCGGTACCGTACCGTTTCGTCTCGAGTGTGTACCCGCCTTCGACTACGCCCGTGCCGAGCACGACGTCGACATGTCGCAGCGAGGAGCCTGCTTCTGCAGTTCGGAGCAGGGCCTCCGCCTCGCCACCGATGTCCCGCTGAAGCAAACGGGCGACGGGGTCTGCGCGGCGTTTTCGCTCGAGGAGGGGGAGACCACAACGGTCCTTCTCCGGACCGTCCCACCGGACAGCATCTGTGGGCCCACCCTGTCGGAATCGGAGGCCGAACAGGCCTTTCGCGACACGGTCGACTACTGGCGCGACTGGATCGCGCAGTGCACCTATACGGGACGCTGGCGGGAGCAGGTGCACCGTTCCGCCCTCACCCTCAAGCTGCTTACGTACCGGCCAACCGGTGCCATCGTGGCCGCGCCCACGTGCAGCCTTCCGGAGGACATCGGCGGCGTTCGCAACTGGGACTATCGCTACACCTGGATCCGGGACGCAGCCTTTACGATCTACGCCTTCCTACGTATCGGTTTTACGGAGGAAGCCCGCGACTTCATGAACTTCCTGTCGGAGGTCTGCACCGGAGCGAGCGAAGGGCAGGGCCCGCTGCAGATCATGTACGGCATCGACGGGCGGACAACGCTCACCGAGGAGACGCTCGATCACCTGGACGGCTATCGGCAGTCGGCGCCGGTACGCGTCGGAAACGGGGCGTATGACCAGAAGCAACTCGACATCTATGGCGAGCTCATCGACGCCGTCTACCTGTACGACAAGTACGGCGTGCCGATCTGGCACGACATGTGGCAATCGGTTCGCACCTTCGTGAACTGGGTGTGCGATCACTGGCAGGATACCGACGAGGGCATCTGGGAGGTGCGCGGAGGACAGCAGCAGTTCGTCTACTCCAAGCTGATGTGCTGGGTCGCCGTCGACCGTGCCCTTCGGCTCGCCGACAAGCGCTCCCTCCCCGCCGACAAGGCCCGCTGGACGGACTGCCGCGACGCGCTCTACCGTGTCATCCACACCCGCGGATGGAACGCGGAGCGCGGAGCCTTCACCCAGCAGTTCGGCGGCACAGCACTCGACGCATCCAATTTGATGATGCCGCTCGTCTTGTTTCTCTCGCCGGGCGACGACCGGCTTCACCGCACCCTCGACGCCACCCTCCAGTCCCCCGATCGCGGCGGGCTCGTCTCCAACGGACTCGTCTACCGATACAACGTTACCGAGAGTCGCGATGGTCTGGAAGGGGAGGAGGGCACCTTCAACATCTGTACGTTCTGGCTCGTCGAGGCGCTGACACGGGCGAGCGCGGTCGACCCCGACCGCCTCGACGACGCCCGACTCATCTTCGAGCAGATGCTCGGCCACGCAAACCGTCTCGGGCTCTACGCCGAAGAGACCGGGCGCCGCGGAGAGGCCCTCGGCAACTTCCCGCAGGCCTTCACCCATCTCGGCCTGATCAGCGCCGCCACCAACCTGGACCGGGCGCTCGGTGAAGCGACAGGCCGGTAAAGCGACAGGCCGGTAAAGCAGCGGGCGGGTGAAACGGTGCCTCCCGGTCGGGAACGTACAGGTCCACACTCTCCCATCCACCGTTCGCGTCCCCATGGGCCCGACTCTACGCCGTCTCCTCCCCTCCCTGACTGCCGGTTTCTTGGTTCTCGCGTTGACGGGATGCGCGCAGTCTGGCGACGACGCCTCCCCGTCGGAGACATCCAACGTCGTTCCAGAGTCCCAGGTGAACCGCCAGGTGGAGGCCGCCCGCGATCGATTGACCGAGAACGACGGCGGACGCCTCGTTCTGCGCGCCATCACCGCCCACGGCGGTCTCGCCAACTGGTACCGCGCCCCCACCAGCTCCTACACCTGGGAATACGCCAATGTCGGTGCCGACCTGCAGTTTACATCGTTTCTCGTCGCCGACAACCAGACGCGCCGCGTCTATCACGACCTGACGCATGTCGGTCCCTACGATGATCCGAAACCGGTGGATGCGCGCTTTGCCTGGAACGGTGAGGTCGCCTGGATCCATCCCGATACGCTGCAGCAACCCAACCCCCACTTCTGGGCCACGACGGGCTACTATTTCGAGCAGATCCCCTTCATCCTGGCGGATCCGGGTCTCACCTACGAGCGCCTGCCGGATGAGACGCTCGACGGCACGACGTACGAGACGGTGAAGGTCGGCTACGAAGAAGAGGTGGGCTACTCCGACGACGACACCTACACGCTCTACGTCCATCCCGAAACGGGGTTGGTGAACGCCATCCGCTACACCGTAACGTATGGACGGGACGTGCCCGCGGACGCCGACCTCGCGGAGACCCTTTTCTACTACTAGACCCTCTTCTACCACGAAGACTACGTGACGGTCGATAGCCTCACCGTCGCCACGCACTTTCGGGGCTACCGCTATACGGACGGCGGGCGCGGCGACTTCCGAAACGAGGCATGGGCCGATCGCATCTCCTTCCGCCGCCCGTTCGACGCCTCGAAACTGACCCCGTCCGACGACGCTCGCATCGTCGAGCCGCCACCCATCGAGAACTGATTCGCACCCCCTGGAATCGTGATCGGCCGCCCGTTCGACGCCTCGAAACTGACCCCGTCCGACGACGCTCGCATCGTCGCACCTCTCCCGTCGAGAACTGATCCGCGCCACCTGGAATCCGGATCGGGCCGCATCTGAGTCGCGCGCTCCACGAATGGGGCGCGCGTTGAACAGCGGGCGTAGAAAAAGTGACTTCAAGCGGTGACCGTCGCCGCCTGCTGTCCGACTGTCTTCTGCGCACGCTGCCCCCCGAGTCCAATCGCAACGGGCAGACCCGAAAACCCTCAACACGCAACGCACAACGGATGATGACTTACAAACACGATCGCCTTGCCGCCTCCCAAGAACGCCGCGCCGACTGGAAGAAGTGGGGGCCCTACCTCGCCGAGCGCGCCTGGGGCACCGTCCGCGAAGACTACAGCGCCACCGGCGAGGCCTGGGAGTTCTTCCCGCACGACCATAGCCGCAGCCGGGCCTACCGCTGGAATGAAGACGGTCTTGCGGGGTTTTGCGACCGCGAGCAGACCGTCTGCCTCGCCGTCGGCCTCTGGAACGAACGGGACCCCATCCTCAAGGAGCGCCTCTTCGGCGTGACCGGCACGCAGGGCAATCACGGCGAGGACGTGAAGGAATACTATTACTACCTCGACAGCGCGCCCTCGCACAGCTACGCCAAGATGCTGTACCGCTACCCGCAGGTGGCCTATCCGTACGACGACCTCGTCCACGAGAACCGGCGGCGCGGCAAGCACGACCCGGAGTACGAATTGTCCGATGCGATCGGCGAGGCGCTGGACGACGGCCGCTACTTCGACGTCGTGGTCGAGTACGCGAAGGCGGACGAGGAGGACCTCCTCTGCCGGATCACCGCGCACAACCACGGACCCGACGCGGCCCCGCTTCACCTTCTCCCCCATCTCTGGTTTCGCAACACGTGGTCGTGGGAGACCGGCATCGAGAAGCCAGTCCTGGAAGCAACCGGCGACCGCGAGGTGCAGCTTTCCCACGACGCGCTCGGCACGCGCTGGTGGTATGCCGACGCGCCGGATGGAACGGACGTCGCGTTGCTCTTCACCGAGAACGAGACGAATCACGAGCGCCTCTTCGGTTCGTCCAACCCGACCTCATACGTCAAGGACGGAATCAACGACTTCGTCGTGCAGGACGACCCCGAAGCCGTGAACCCGGACCGGAGAGGCACCAAAGTCGCCGCCCACGTCCGCACCACGATCCCGGCAGGGGCGTCGCGCACGGTCCAGATCCGCTTCACGCCCGAGCGGATGCAGCGTCCGTTCGTCCACGCCGACGGGCTCTTCGAACGCCGCATCGACGAAACCGACGCGTTTTACGCCGGCGTGCAGCGCGACGACCTCTCCGACGATCAGCGGCGCATCCAGCGCCAGGCCTTCGCCGGATTGATGTGGACGAAGCAGTTCTACCACTACGACGTCGAC
>CAKZLV010000141.1 GCA_937127285.1 uncultured Bacteroidota bacterium | reverse complement strand
ATGCGGTAGACGCCGCCGCGCTCAGTCCGAAAATTCCAGAGTGAGTCGCCAGTCGCGGCATCCACCTTCATGATCCCGCCCTGGGACTGGCCCTCGGCTCCTTCCGGCGTCCAGGCCTGTGAGAAGTACAGACTCCCAGCACTATGCGTTATCGCAAACGCTCCGAACTCGAAGGTCCAGATATGTTCTGGCTTTCCATTTTCTTTGCGGATCGCGTAGATGTGACCGTTGCTCCCACTGCCATAGAAGTGACGCGAGCTCCCATCGTAGATCCCAAGACCGAAGAACCGTTCCTTCGACGGCTGAAACTGCCAGAGCTTACGGCCTGAGCCAAGATCCCACGCAACCGCCTTCTCAAGGTGGGAGCAGAAGGCCCGTCCCTCGCTGAGAGTAAACTCTTGACACTGCAGTTCCAGGAAGGGGTCCAGCTTCGTCCTCCACTTGACGGTGCCGTCGCTTGCCGAAGCGGACACAACGCGCCCGCCTGCGGCGAACAGTGCGTGCTTCTCTCCATCTCCTGCGTAGGTCTTCGGCTCCACGCGCGGAGCGTCTTCCTCATACGCATATTCGTAGGTCCACGCCGTCTGAAGACCAGATGCCTCGTCTTGTTTGCTTGATTGCGGACCGCGATCGCATCCGGCCCATGATGTCGCAACGAAGAGCACGAGAAGCACCACGAATCGCTCTGATTTCGGGGCCTGTCGCCTCATAGATCGGTTTCGGTGGTATGACTGACCTCGCGAATCGGCGGGAACACATCGCTCCGAATCCACTCCGCCCCGTCTCGCGTCGGCGGATTCAGGTCCCCGCGGTGAAAGGCGTCGTCGGAGAGGCCGGCGCCGGTAGTCGCGATAGAAATCCGGGGTTTCGCTTGAGACCACGTGTCGGTGGGAATTGGATCCCCTCGATTGGGATCAGTCCGCGCGTGGGTGAGGCGGGACCCCTGTGAGTGTTGAAGTGCAAATTATGAAGGGAAGAGTCACGATCGGTGACTACCGTCACGTCCCATCGCTAGCATCCGGTTTCAATGTCGGCGGCACGAATTGCGAAGGAGTAATCGCCATCCAACCCGGAATGCCATACGCAACAGGAGAAGGTACTTCCGTTTCGTGCACGGAAGACATCTGTCATTTACGGAATTTGAAATTGGGGGAGCATTGGGATGATGGGTGCACCAGCGGTCGGGGGAGGGTCCGAACGAAAGTTTCCCAGATCTGGCACCCGATGACCTGGGACGGATCGGACTTCAATGCACTCGTCCGGGCCTCCACAAAGCACCTGGGTAGGGATCAACTCACCGTTCAAGACGCTCTGCCCGTTTAGCTTCGTATCCCTGTCCCGATCTGGCCTCGCCGCTCATTTTCGTGATATGCTGAATGGGCGCGAGCACACCGTCCGACCCGAAGCGTATTCGTCGACGCACGGGGCTGGTCGAACCTGGTGATACACCCATACCTATATTTCCGAGTAGGTGTTCGCACGCACACTCGGCTATCCGGAAAGTGCGAGACTCCCCTGGTATTCCGGCACAAGCTCTTCCGGAACCGGGAGCTTCTTTAGCACTCGACTCTGAAGTCGCATATATCCATTCGCTGCGCGCTGGCAGTGTGCCTCCATCCACTCGCGCGCCTCCAGACTTTGGAGGTAGTTCATGAGCGCATCAAGGTCGACCCCCTCCGCCGGGACGAGGTAGTAGACCGTGTGTCGGGGGACGATATTGCCCGTGTAATCCGCCCAGAATTCTGGTTCTTGCGTGACATCCCGGAAGAGGATTTTCGGGCGGAGGATGTCCTGCATCGGTGGGTTCTCATGCCACGAGTACCACCGTTTCCCGTTCTTAACGCAGGAGCGCTTCTCCAACTCGTCGCGATGCTGAATGGCCCAATCACCGAATGCGCCGAGATCATCTTCATCGACGAGGGTACCGTCCTCACGATACGCACAGATAAAAACCGATCCGGACTGGGGAGAGCCGTGCTGTTTCAACTCCTTACCGGAGACCGTTGGATAGGTCCAGTCTGGACGAAGGTCTGAACTCACCTCATCAGCGCTCCGGACGAAAATCCGGTCCCGGCCCGTGGCGACACCGGCCGAGATTCGGACGGAGATGTCGTCTAGCGTAATGCCCGTGTTCATGTGGCTGAGGTCTGCATCACGAATCGCCGACGCCCAGCTTTCGGCACCGGTGGCAATCTCAGATGTATGGACCGTTCCATCCCTCCGCTTCACGGTCGTCCTTCCGGCCGGTGAGCGGCTGACGGTCGTGATCGAGGGGTAGGTGATAAGTCCCTCAAACGCGTCTTCCGGGACGTGCACGATTTCTTCGAGATGCAGATCATCCGAGGCGAAGAGCCGTCGCAGGTCCCGAGCCGATTCGACGTACGTCCACTTCTCCGGTGTGATGAACGAGAGCCGTCCACCGGATGTCAAGAGGTCAACCCCCTGTTCGAAGAACAAAAAGTAGAGATCCATCCGTCCGGAAGCGGTGTGGTACCGGGACCGGTATCGTCTTTTCTCCTCTTCGTCGAGCCCCTCGATTGCGACATACGGAGGATTCCCGATCACATAGTCAAACTTGCCGAGGCGGTCCACCTCCGGAGACAAGAAATCAAGCTGGTGAAACGTAACGTGTGAGAGCCCTCTCCCTTGGGCATCCTCCAATAGCTCGGGGTTCATCTCGACGGCATGGCCTTCCGGCAGAGGCCGGCCGATTTCAGAACATACTTTTTCCACGGCAGCTGCAAAAGGAGCACGGCCACATCCCGGATAGAGGATTCGATCCCCCTTTTCCGGGAGTCTCCCTTCGAAGAGGTGCCGAGTCATGTGCTCAGCAAGCGCCGCGGGTGTCTCGACGTGTCCTTTCATTCAGCTACGACTTGACGGTTGTAGGTTACACGGAGCGGACATGAGCCACGAGTCCTCGGGCGAAACTCAGGAAGTTGACATCCGAGTTCGGTTCTGCAACGTGGCCGTAGCCCTCTGTCAGGATAAATGCGCCGCCGTCAACGATTCCCTTCTGCATCATGCGCTCGCATAGCAGTTCGTAGCGCCGTGCATACGACGCTCCATCGAATGCTTCGTCGGCACCGAGATGAGGCTGCCTCAGATTTCTGCTCTCTCGCGATTTCTTGTTGTCGACCATCAGCATCAGATACCCGATCCAGGGTTTGACCTCTTGGTCGAGCACCTCCTTGGATGCGTGTCGTAAGTCGTGCGAGCTGCCAATGACCTCCTCCGTCCGGTTGTTTAAGTTCTTGCCGAAGGACTTCGCCTGCGACTTGAGTTCAATGGCGGCTACGACGCGTCCCTCGGTCACAACGGCAATGTCCCAGTTCTTCGTCGGACGGAAGTACCCTGGTAGTTTGGCTTTTCGATTGTGATAGACGCCCCGTTTCGGTATGCCGTTGCGAAGCAAGATGTCTTCGATCAATTGTGCATACCCATCCATCTGCTTGCCCGCCCGGACAGAATCCGCGTTCCAGAAGTGATTGGTTGCTGCTTGGATCTCCTCGGAACCAACATGAACGTCCATATTTGCTCGGCCGATGGTTGAGTCAGCGCTGTGCGAAGCCAATGTACCAGCCTCGGTCCGCCTGGTCAATGCTGCTGCCTCGGGGGCACAGACTCAGAGAGGATCAGATATGCTCACATCTACTCCTCGATGTAGTTGCGCATGTGTGTTGAAGCACGACCCATGTCATCGTCCGACCCTCCCCGTTCACCGTCTCTCTGTACGCTTCATAGAGCGGATTGGAAACGCGCACGTTGAGGCGTTTGGTTCTGCTCGTTTTCCCGAATCCGCCGGCCTCGCCACATCCTCAGCGGCTTGACAGGATTCTACCTGCTGCTTCTTGTCGGCAATATCTCCGAAGCCGTCTTCCGTGGGTGTGAGTGTCTATGAGTCTTGGTGAGTGTAATTCCATGCGTTAGAAAGCGGCCGGAGTTCCATCGCGATGCTCTGTTTTCTCTCTTGCATTTTTGGCGCTGCGTATATCGAGACCGAACGGTCGAGCCGACGAAGTGCTCAGGTCTTTCATCGGTGGGATGGTCCGCGTGACCTTTCGAAAACGACTGGACGTACCTCATCAACGCAGGTTCTGCATCCGCACCGACCACGCTAAGCCTCCTCCCAACTGGGAGCGGTGCATTCGAGGAGGGCAACAGCGTTGTGGGCGAGAGGCAATCGGCATCCGAAGCGGCGCACATACCACGCCCATCGGGAGAAGGCCTCTCCGTTCGGCTATCGGGGAAAATTTGTTTATTCGAGGAATCGGTCGAGGTCCATCCCCGCATGTGTGGGAGTATGTCTTTGTGGAGCAGGCTTGCAGAGGCGGTGCGGTCCACTGGAAATCAGCCGGGTCTGCCTCCGTACGTACGGGCACGGCCGCATGGAGAGAGGGATTACAGAGGGAGAGATCAACGGACGGGTGCAGCGACCGGCTCAGGCGGCGGTCCGTTCCTCCGTCGCTGCGTCCTCCGTCACGCGGCCGTCGACGAGCTTGACGACGCGGTTGCCGTACCGGGCCTGCGCTTCCGAATGGGTGACCTGCACGATCGTCACGCCGTCGCGCTCATTGAGCGTCTGCAGGGTCTCCATGATCTCCTCGCCCTGCGCGGACTGCAGGTTACCGGTCGGCTCGTCGGCCAGAATGACGCGCGGTTCGATGATGAGCGCGCGGGCGACCCCCACGAGCTGCTGCTGTCCGCCGGAGAGCTGGCGGGGGAAGAGGTCCTTCTTCGCCACGAGCGAGAAGCGGTCGAGCAGGTCGGCGACCTTGCTCTTGCGTTCCGACCGAGAGACGCCCTGGTAGAGGAGGGGCGTCTCCAGGTTTTCGTAGACGGTCAGGTCGTCGATCAGGTGGTAGGCCTGGAAGACAAAGCCGATGTGCGTCCGGTGCAGCTCCGTGCGCCGCTTCTCGGCCATCTCGTGAGTGGGTTCGCCCAGAAAGTGGTATTCGCCCTCCGACAGCTCGTCGAGCAGTCCCATGATGTGGAGGAGCGTCGACTTGCCGGCGCCGCTCGGTCCCATGATGGTGACGAACTCGCCCTTGTCGATATCGAGGTTGATGTGTCGGAGGACGAACGTTTGGGAGAAGCCGTTTCGGTACGCCTTGGTGACGTCGCGAAGCTCAATCATAGCGAGAAGCTGCGATAGACAGAGAGAGGAAAACGGGAAGATCGGTGCCAGGGCTCTTGTAGGCGGGGCAGGCTTCGCTACCAAGGCCTCGAAAACCCGCGGACCGGTTACTTCTCTCGACCGGCCGGCCGGGCAAGCGGGATCGTGCGGCTGACGGCCTGTCCGTTTCGAAGGAGCCGGATATCGACACGGTCAGTGCCGTTTCGGGCCGCGGTGAGAAGACGCAGAGGCGTTGCCCGCGGCTCCCCGTCAACACCCACGAGCACGTCCCCCCGCCGCAGCCCGGCTGCATCGGCTGCGGAGCCGGGGGCCACGTCGACGATCACGACCGCGTCCCCCCGGGGGCGATTGAGGAGGTTGGTTTCCGGGATGGAGAGTCCGCGGACGGTCAGGGCGAGCGGCTCGACGGGCGCGCGGAGGTAGGCCCGCGGCCCCCAGATCCATGCAAGCTCCGGCCCGTGCTCCTCGTTGCGGATGCATACCTCGGCGATCGTCTGGCCGTCGGCATCGGTGATCCGAAAATCGTCCCCCTGGTAGACGACGCGGTCGGACGGGGCCGCCCTGCCGTTGAGCAGCGGCTCGACCGTCGTGCCGCGGATGGAGACCCCGGCGTCCCCTTCGATGATGACGACTTTCTCCGTGTCGTCATCCGGCTTGTCAGACACGGCCGTCGAAGACGGTGATTGGGTATCGTGGACGAGAGACAGAACGTCCCAGCCCAGCGGCTGGGCAGCGGCCGGTTGCGCGGACGATCCGATCAGCAGGGCGAGAGCGAACAAGAAGACGGGGAAGCGCATGGCGGCGGGAAGGTGGATGAGGGGGGACCAACGAGGCATCGAGCACCCGAAGCGTCGGGGCTTGGGAGCGTGGGGGCTGTGGACGCTACGGACGCTGTGGACGCTACGGACGCTGTGGACGCTACGGACGCTGTGGACGCTACGGACGCTGTGGACGCTATGGGAGCGGTGGACGCTATGGGGGCGGTGGACGCTGAGGATGCGGTGGACGCGTTGGAAGTTGGGGAGGACTGTAGGAGTGTGGACGGTTTGGGCCGGCGGCAAGGGGCGGCATATCTCATGTCGCACGGTCCCTTTCGCATTTTGCAGTGGGATCGAGGGTCGGTGCACACGGGTCCATGCGGGGGTTCACGATTGATGACAGAGCCGTCCTCCTGCCGCCCACGTCTCCACACCCACGCCTTCTTCGCCTATCCTCGATTCCCGAAGGCCGCCTACTCGCTTCGCAGCGTGCGCGACGGGTTGAGGCGGGCGGCGCGGACGGCGTGGTAGCTCACCGTCAGGCCCGCGACGGCGAACGAAGCCGCTGCGGCCAGAACGAACGGCATGGGCCCGAGATCGATGCGGAAGGCAAAGTCCGTCAGCCATCGCTGCACCGCGAAGTACGCGGCCGGGAGGCCGACGACGATGGCGACGGCAACGAGCTTCAGGAAATCCTTCGAGAGCAGCCCGACGATACTGGCAACGGAAGCACCGACCGCCTTGCGGATGCCGATTTCCTTCGTGCGTTGCCGGGCGGTGTACGTTGCCAGGCCGAACAGGCCGAGGCAGGCGACGAAGATGGCGAGACCGGAAAAGATGCCGACGATCTGGCTGAGACGTGCTTCGTTCTGGTACTGCGCCTGCAGGCGGTCGTCGAGGAACGTGGCCTCGAAGGGCTCGTCGGGAAGGACCTCCCTCCACGTTCTACCCAGACTCTCCATCACCTGGTCGGCGTTCCCCGATGCGACGCGCACAAGAAGAGACCGCGTGGCGTAGTAGCCGGCCAGGTCGCCGTCCGGGGTCGGGACCTGTGTAGGGGTGTAGACAATTGGGGGAATCTCTTCCCGGAGCGACGCTGCGTGGTAGTTTTCGACAACGCCGATCACCTCGCCGGCGAAGTCGCCGTAGATGGTTTCGTTTTCCAAGATGTAGAGCCGGAGTTCCTTCCCGATCGCTTCCTGCGACGACCAGTCGAATTTGTCCAGCATCGCCCGGTTGACGACGAACGCGCGATCGCGGTAATAGGCCGAGTAATGGTTGCCGCCGGCGGGCTTTGCGATCCCGATGTCGCTTCGCCGGTCGGCCTGCGGCGTGCGGCCGGAGACGGTTTCGACGCCGAGGGTCTCGAAGAACTCAAAGTCGACCCAGTGGATGTTGAGTCGTTCCTCGGAATCGTCCGGGCGCCGGCCGCTCACCTCGTACCGGTACGAATTGCCGGCACTGAGGCCGGGCGGGGTGCTGGTCAACGTGACGTGCTCCACCGCCGGGAGCGACGCAAGCTCTTGCTTGAGCGTCCCGACGTTGCCCTCGGGGCTCAGGAGGACGATCTGGTCCTTGTCGAACCCGAGGCGGGCGGTGCGCAGGTATTCGAGCTGGCTGTAACCGACAACGGTCGCCACGATCAGGGCGACGGAGATGGCGAACTGGAAGACGACGAGCCCTTTTCGGAGCCAGCCGCCGCGACGGCCCCCTCCGCGAAGCGTGTCCTTCAGCGCCGTGGCCGGCTGGAAGCGAGACAGCACGAAGGCGGGGTAGCTGCCGGCACCCCCGCCGGTTACGAGCACCACGGCCGCGACGATTCCCCACAGAACGCCGTTCGTCCAGATGCCGACGGCGAACTCCATGTCGAGAATGGCGGCGAAGACGGGGAGGGCCGCCTGCGTGAGGGCGAGAGCGATGAGCACTCCGCCCACGCTGAGAAGGACCGACTCTCCGAGAAACTGCCGGATCAGCTGCGTTTTCTGAGCGCCGACGGCCTTGCGGACGCCGACCTCGGTGGACCGCTCCGTGGCCCGCGCCGTCGCGAGGTTGATGAAGTTCACCGCCGCGATGAGCAGGATGAACAGGGCGATGGCGGCGAAGATCGTCACCTGGAGGATGCTTCCCTGCCCGGCCGGCTCCCCGCCCAGGTTCGAGTGCAGGTGGATGTCTGTGATCGGCTGCAGGACGGGCGTGAATCGGGCCGCCACCTCCGGGCGGCGCTCGGCGGCAATGACGTCGCGAACCAGTTCTTGGGCGGCCTTGCGGTCGGCCCCGGGCTTTAGTAGCGCGTACGTCCACGCCCGGGGCACCCAGTAGCTCCCGATCGACCCAGCGATGAACGTTCGATAATTGGAGACGAGGTCGAACTGAACGTGCGAGTTGGCCGGCACGGGTTCCAGCACCCCGGTAACGGTCAGGGGCGTTGCCCCTTCCTGCTGGCCCTGGTCTTCCAGGCGAAGGGTCTTCCCGATGGGATCCTCTTCGCCGAAGTACCGGCGGGCTGTCTCGGGGGTGAGGACGACGGTTCCCGGCCGGCGGAGCGCGGTTTGTGGGTCGCCGGACTGCAGACGGAAGCCGCCGAAGACCTCAAAGAACGTGGAGTCGGCCGCGAAGAAGCGCTGCTCTTCAAAGCGTTTGACGGTCCCTCCGTCCTCATAGGCCACTTGTTCGGTGCGGCGGTCCAGACGCACCACGGTTTCGACCTGCGGGATCTCGTTCTGGAGAATGGGAAGCGCGGCGTCTCCGATCCAGGCGAGGCCGCCGTCGTCGGACTGCTGCGCCAGGCGCACGATCCGCTCGTGCTCGGGGTGGAAGCGGTCGTAGCTGAGTTCGTTCTGCACGTAGAGCCCGATCAGGAGGCAGCAGGCCATCCCGACGCCGAGGCCGACGAGGTTGAGACCGGCGTACCCGGGCCGGCGGCGAAGGCTGCGGAGGGCGATGGTGAGGTAATTGCGAAGCATGGCGGGCAGGGAAGGAGTGGAGGGACGAAGAACCGGCCAACGAAGAACCGGCAGACGAGGAACCGACCGATGAAGGGCCAGCAATGTGGGGAGAGGCAGCCACAGGAGACCGTTTGCGGGGTTGCCCACCAACGCTCTCGACCGACCCCGCCTCTACAAGCGCTGGGTAGAGCGCACGAAGGGCATGGAGAGCCCCGCACGTTCGTGCGGGGAGTGTCAAGCACCGGGATGCGCGGCGTACTCCTGCTCGATAAAGTTCTCGCTGACGACCTTTCCGTCGAACAGGTGGATGGTCCGGGCGCTGTATTCGGCGTCGGCGGGCGAGTGGGTAACCATCACGATGGTGGTGCCAGCCTCGTTGAGTTCCGCGAGGAGGTTCATCACCTGGCGCCCGTTCGTCGAGTCGAGGTTTCCGGTCGGCTCGTCGGCAAGAATGAGTTTCGGGTCGGCCACCACCGCGCGGGCAACGGCCACGCGCTGCTGCTGTCCGCCCGAAAGCTGCTGCGGGAAGTGCCCGCGCCGGTGCGTCATCTGCACGCGGTCGAGGGCGGCTTCGACGCGCTCTCGGCGCTCGCCGGAGGGGGTGTTGAGGTAGAGCAGCGGCAGCTCGACGTTTTCGTAGACGGTCAGCTCGTCGATCAGGTTAAAGCTCTGGAAGACGAACCCGATGTTGCCCTTCCGCAGGGAGGCCCGCTGCCGCTCGGAGCGATCGGAGACGTCGGTTCCGTGGAAGAGGTAGGCGCCGTCGGAGGGCGTGTCGAGGAGTCCGAGGACGTTGAGAAGGGTTGACTTCCCGCACCCGGACGGTCCCATGACGGAGACGAATTCCCCCGACGCGATGTCGATGCTAGCCCCGTTGAGCGCGAGGGTCTCGACCTCGTCCGTGCGGTAGACTTTCTTCAGGTTTTCGGTTTTGATCATGTCTTTGTCAGTGGTTTGTGGTTTGTTGTTGGTTGTTTGTGGGTCGTTATTTTTGTGTGCAACCCAACGGCTCCACGTGGGCGAGATACACAGGACACAATGGGTAGAACGGACTTTGAGCGGCTGGAGGTCTATCGGTTGTCGGAAGCCATTGCGGATGCCGTCTGGGCGATCGTGCGCACGTGGCCCCGATTCGAGCGATCGACGATGGGACGGCAGTTGGTGCGGTCGGCGGACAGCGTGGGAGCCAACATTGCGGAAGGCGTCGGTCGCGGGGCGGTGCGGGACAATCAGCGATTCGTGCGCATTGCGCGAGGCTCGCTTTACGAGACGAAGCACTGGCTCCGCCGCGCGTACCGGCGGGATCTGCTCACATCGGAGGAGGTGGACCGGCTTCGCCCGATGATGGACGAACTGGCGCCGCGGCTGAACGCCTATCTCAATTCGATCGGTCGGTTCGAAGATCGTGGATAGGTGTGGGGGGTTGTTTGTGGTGCCTGGTTCGTGGGAAAATGGGGGCGGTTGGTGGTTCGTTGTCTGTTGGTCGTTGTGATTGTCGCTCCAGCGTTTGGATCAGCCTCAAGAAGTCATCGCCCCGTTCGGACCAGCGGTCCGCAACAGACCACGAACAACCAACAACGAACGGTGTGCTACTCCAAAACCAGGCGGTCGGCGTCGCCGAAGGTGTCGTAGCCGGAGGTGACGACGCGGTCGCCGGGGTCGAGGCCGCCGAGGACTTCGAAGTAGTTGGGGTTCTGCCGGCCGAGGCGGATTTGGCGCTTGACGGCTTCGCCTTCGCCGGTGAGCACGTACGCCCAGTTGCCGCCGGTGCTCTGGTAGAAGCCGCCGCGCGCGAGGAGGGTGGCTGGCTCCGGGCTTCCCAGCTCCAGCCGCAGCCGGACCGACTGCCCGCGCCGGAGGCCGCCGGGGGCGTCGCCGGCGAACTGCAGGTCGACCTGGAAGGTGCCGTTGTCGACCTCCGGATAGACCCGCGTAACCCGCAACGCGTACTCGCTTCCCCCAATGGGTTGCGTCGTCGCCGTCTGCCCCGGCTGGACGCGCTCGATGTAGAACTCGTCGATGTCCGCGCGAATTTTGTAGTCATCGATCTTGTCGACCTGGCCGAGGCGCGTGCCGGAGCGGATGATCTGCCCGATCTCTCCATCGAGAGCGGTTAGCTGCCCGTCGATGGGAGCGCGAACCGTCAGGTTGTCGAGCGATTCTCGCAGCACCTCGTAGTTGCGCTGCAGCCGCTGCTCGGTGTCTTCCATGTTGGTGAGGCGCGTCTCCTGCGAGAGCGAGTCCTGCACGAAGGCGGACTGGGTGAGCTCCAGGCGGCGCTGCTGGTATTCGAGCTCGTCGCGGGTGGACAGGTAGGCCTCTTCCGAGATCAGATTGCGTTCGTGCAGGCGCTCCTGCCGGTCGTCCTGGCGCCGGAGCTGCTTGATCTGGTACTCCATGTCGGCGATTTGCTGTTGTAGGTTAAGCGCCTGCTGCTCCATCGACAGCTTCAGCTGCTCCATCTGATTTTGCTGCTCGGCGATCTGGGCCTCGCTGTTCAGCACCTGCCGCCGAAGGTCGTTGTTGGAGAGGCGAAGAATGGGGTCGCCGGCCTCGACCATGGCTCCCTCCTGCACGTATAGCTCCTCGATGCGTCCGCCCTCGACGGCGTCCAGGAAGACGGTTTGTTCGGGCAGGACGGTGCCGGTGACGGCGATGAACTCTTGAAACGGCTCCTGCTTGACCGTCGAGACGGTCAGTTTTTCGCGGTCGACGTTGAGTGCCTGTCCGCCCGTTGCGGTCGTCCACACCCCGTATGCGAGGCCCGCCACCAGGACGAGCGCGAGTACCGCCAGCACGGCCCGCTTCGGGGTCACCCAGGCGGTCTCAATCTTCCGGTCCACGCCTTCGCCGGTTCCCTCGCGGGAACGGCTCGTTTCACGCAGCAGCGGGGAGTCGGAGGACGGAGCGTCGTCGGTCGAGGTGCCGTTGGCGGCCATATCGTGCGCGGGCTTCGGAAGGAGTCGGATGGATCGAGCGAGAGGGAGCGGACCGATCCCTGTTCACTGTAGGTGAGGTCCCTGCAACGGATATTCCGATCTGCGTCGGCCCGGCAAAGTGCGGCTCAGCGCCGATAGAGGCCGCCGGCCTGATCGGCCGTGTGCGGAACCGCACAACGAGATGTGCGCTTTCGCCCGCCGATGCTGATCCGTCTGTCACAGCGCGACGCTGCTGCGTAGACCCCGCGCCTGGTGCGAATCCTGCATAGATGCAAGTCGTTGATAGAGCCATCCGTTCTTCTGTGTGCGCATGTTTTTCGTCACGCCCATGCGCGGTCCTCGCTCCTCCGGTATCCCGATCGCATCCCGTCCGTGCCTGCCCACGCCCCATGTCCTCTGATCGCTCATCGCCCTCCGCCTCCGACGGCCGCGTTCTCATTGTTGATGACAACCGGGACGTGCTGACGGCGCTGCGCCTCCTCTTGAAAGAGCACGTGGAAACTGTCCATACGGCCACGGAGCCGTCCTCCATTCCTTCTCTCCTCGATGAGAACGCGTACGACGCGATTTTGCTGGACATGAACTTCCAGCAAGATGCGTCCAGTGGGCGCGAGGGCTTCGAATGGCTCGATAAGATTCAGCATATCGACCCACAAGCCGTCGTGGTCATGATCACGGCGTACGGGGACGTCGATAAGGCCGTGCGCGCCATGAAGGCCGGTGCAGCCGACTTTATCGTCAAGCCGTGGACGGACCCGGAGCTGGTGGCGAGCGTGCAGGCCGCCATCAAACTCGCTCGGACGCGCGCAGCGGTCGAGCCCGACCCAGACACGGACGAAACCGATTGCTCCGCTGCCCCACCGGCCGCTCCGGCCGATCCGCCCGGGTTTGAAGGAATCATCGGAGAGAGTGAGCCGATGCAATCGGTCTTCGATCTGATTCGGAAGGTGGCGGGCACGGATGCGAACGTCCTCATCCAGGGGGAGAACGGAACCGGGAAGGAAATGGTGGCCCAGGCCGTGCATCGCCGCTCGAATCGCTCGGGCGAATCGTTCGTCGCGGCCGACCTCGGTGCGCTCAGTCCGTCGATCTTCGAGAGCGAGCTCTTTGGGCATGTGGAAGGAGCCTTCACCGGAGCGGAGAAGGACCGGGCCGGACGTTTCGAGGCGGCGGACGGAGGTACGCTCTTTCTGGACGAGATCGGCAACATCCCGATGGAGCTTCAGAAGAAGCTGCTCACCGTGCTCCAGCGCCGCGAGGTCACCCGCGTCGGCGACGTGGAGGCGCGGCCCGTAGACATTCGGCTGGTGTGTGCGACCAACCAGCCGCTTTACGACGCGATGAACGAGGGCGATTTTCGGCAAGACCTCCTGTTTCGCATCAACACGGTGGAGATTGACCTTCCCCCGCTTCGTGACCGGGGCGATGATATTTTCCGCCTCGCCCGCCACTTTCTCCGTACCTACGCAGAGAAGTACGATTCACCGACGGAGGGTTTTACCGAAGAGGCGAAAGCGGCGCTGAAGCAATACCATTGGCCCGGCAATGTGCGAGAACTGAAGCACACGGTCGAGCGAGCTGTGATTCTCAGCGAAACGTCCGGCATCGGCCCGGATGACCTCCGCTTTTCGGCCCCGGCGGCCGAGGTGTCGTCGGCGACGGACGACAACCTCGACACGCTCAACCTGAACGACCTGGAGCAGACGGCCGTCCGCCAGGCCCTCAGCAAACACGGAGGGAACGTGAGCCGAGCGGCCGATGAACTCGGCATCTCCCGCCGTGCCCTCTACCGCCGCATCGAGAAATACGGTTTGTAGGGAGAGCGGTGGATGGGGGGCACCGTGACGGTCCTCGTGACTGCCATCGGACTGCTGCCGCGGCTTCTTTTCCCCAGACGCATCGACCTCCATGCACAGGCGCTTTCGAATTCAAGTCGCCGGGCGCGCAGCGATCCTTGCGGGATTGTCCGGCGCCGCCGTCTACCTCGTCGTCGCGCACGAGCTGTACCTCCCCGGGGCGCTGGCCGGAATCGGGGCCGGGATGGCAGGCGTCTCGCTGGTCCGCTACACGGAGAAGATCGCCCGGGATCTGACGCGCTTTCTTGAGTCGGTGCGCTACGCGGATTTTACGCGCCGGTTTACGACCGACGGCCGGGGCGTGATTTTCGAAGACCTCCGGGACGCATTCGAAGAAGTGACGTCCGAGTTTCGCCGGTTGCGGGCGGAGAAGGAGCGCCAGGTGCGGTACCTGGAACAGGTCGTGCAACACCTTGGCGTGGCGCTCATCACGTACCGGGACGACGGTGCGGTCGAAATCATGAACACATCGGCGCGCCGGCTCCTGCGCACCGGCCCGGTTCGCCACGTCCAGGGTCTCGAGCGGGTGAGCGATGCGCTTGCCGAAGCGCTGGCGACGCTCGATTCCGGAGAGCAGGCCATGGTGCGGGTCGAGGAAGAAGATCGCACGCTCCAGCTGGCCGTTCGCGTCAGCCGGTTTCAGCTGCAGGGAGAGCCGCACGCTCTGGCGTCCATTCAGGACCTCCGCAACGAACTGGAGGAGAAAGAGATGGAGGCCTGGCAGCAGCTCACGAGCGTGCTCACCCATGAAATCATGAACTCCGTCGCGCCCATCTCATCGCTGGCGTCGACGGCCTCCCGGCGTCTGCAGGGCCCGGACGACGCCGACGCCATTCCGGCCGGTCGGGCTGTGGATGCCCGCGAGGCGGTCGATACGATCGAGCGGCGAAGCGAGAGCCTGATCAACTTCGTCGACGCCTACCGGAGCTTCACCGACATCCCGTCGCCCGAGTTCGATGTGCTACGCGTTCAGGATCTCCTCGAAAACGTCCGGCGTCTGCTCCGCGCACAGATCGAGGAGCAAAACCTCGACGTGGCGGTGTCGGTCGAGCCACCGGACCTTACCGTCACGGCCGACCCCAATTTGCTCGATCAGCTGCTGATCAACCTCACGCTTAACGCCTTGCAAGCGGTCGAGGACGCCCCGGATGCGAACCCGGGACGGATCGCCCTTCGCGCCCGCATCGACCGTCGCAGCCGTCCGGTGATTCAGGTGAGAGACAACGGCCCCGGAATTCCACACGACGTACAGGAAAAGATCTTCGTCCCGTTCTTCACCACGAAAGAGGACGGCTCCGGCATCGGCCTCAGCCTCTCCCGTCAAATCATGCGGTTGCACGGCGGGACGATCGCGGTGCGCTCGACGCCGGGCGACGGTACGGAGTTTACGCTTCGCTTCTCGTGAGAGAACGGCCGGTCGTGAGAGAACGGCCGGCGGAGATGAAGCCAGCCGACGTCCTCTTCGCTGCACGGGGGCATCCGGCCGGCGCCCCGGGCGGAGGCTCAGATGCGCTCGAACCCTTCATCCTGCACTTCGTAGGCCGCACCATCGATAACGAGCACGTCCCCAATCGACGACCGTCGTACGCCGTCGCCGTGCAACTCCACCACGGTGCCGGAATCATCCGTCGACGGCTCGTGGCGCATCACGCGCAGGGCTCGGTGGAGCGCATCGAGGGGCTGGCCGGTTTGCACGTCGACCGTGGCCGCCAGCCGGTACTCGTCTCGACGATCCATCCAGGGGACGTCAGGACGCTCCTGGAAGACGTTGTACCCCGTATCCTTCGGAAAGTGCTCGCGGTGGTGAACGTAAACAATCATCGGCGGCGGAGGACTGGCGGAAGGGGGTGGTCGGTAGGAGGTGTGGTCGTGCGCGAGATGTCGGTATGCGCGAGATGTTGTTGTGTGCACGGGCAGCGGTGCCTGCATCTCGATCGAGGGTGCAGCACGACACCTTCGTCTCGAAGATCACGCGGGAAACCTCTTGACCAAACAGGAGAGAGATTGCTTGTACCGGTGGCGGTCTTTTTGTATCCGTGATGGCGTGGATCCGTGATGGTCCTCGCCAGGCACCGGTCCGGGTGACCCCTCGTCGATCGTCGACGGGGGCTTGCAGGGGCTCCGGTGGCCCCCACAAAGCCCCGTTCCTGCTCGGCCCCGTTCTCCGTGCGGCATCGACAGGCTGCTTCTACTGGCGTTGTCCTGGACAGATGGACTCGGGGGAGTTGTCGGCGGCGCGGTCTATGGCGGACGGGACCGGTACTTCAATTGCTAACGCCCCACTCTGGCATTCACTATTTCTTTGCGCGATGGGCGACGGTTCGTAGGAAGAGGCCACGGGGCACCGCGCTGGGGGCAGGCGTGTCTTGGTGGAGGGCGCTCCCGAGGACAGTGCAGGCTCCTCTCGTTACCTCTCGAACATGGAGTAGACGAAGGCGCCGGGAAACATGTCGCTGAGCGTCTCTCTGCGCCGCTGGGCGGGCCCCGGCGCCGCGTACGCCCCGACCAGTACTTTGTAGCGAGGGGGCGTGCCGTCGGGCCGAAAGCGGACGTACGCCGATATGTCGGCATTGCGGGCCTGGACCAC
>CAKZLV010000140.1 GCA_937127285.1 uncultured Bacteroidota bacterium | reverse complement strand
GACGCTGGGGAGGCTTGGGACGCTGGGGAGGCTTGGGACGCTGGGGAGGCTTGGGGCGCTGGGGACGCGGGGAAGACATTGTTCAATGATCATTGTCCATTGATCAATGATCCACAATTCACGATCCACAATTCACGATTTACGACTCACGACTTACGACCCTCGATCCTCCATCCTCCACCATCTCCTCCATCACCTAAACCGCCAGGCACCTGAACACCTCGCCCTCTTCCTCCTCCGGTCTTGAGTTCGCCTGGTTCCTCGGCGCCTGGGCGGTGTTGAACCTGATGCCGTTTCTCCCATCGCTGGCCTCGCCGCTGCCGGTGAGTCCGTACTTTCCCCTGCAGGTGGACGTGCTTGTTCTCGTTACGATCGCGGTGGTCGCCGCCCGCACGCGCTGGGGACGCGCAGGTCGCATCGTCGCCTCGGCCGGACTCTTCCTCCTGCTGGTCTATCAGGTCTACGACGCCATCGTCTACACGGCTTTCCGGCGCAGCGGCCTTCTCTACGAAGACCTTCAGTACGTCGTCGATCTCACCTACCTGGCCCTCGACTTCTCCTCCGGCGCCCGACTGGGCACGGCTGTGCTGGTGCTGCTGGGAGTCGTTGCCCTCGGCTGGGCCGTCCCCCGCCTCGTCGGCATCGCCGCCCGCAGCGCGCACTCGGCCCCCTCCCGCTGGACGCTTCTCGGCCTCCACGGCGTGGCGTGGACGCTCGTCCTCGTCGTCGCCCCGATTCAGGAATGGGGGACGGAGAACCTAACCTACCAGAGCGGGAACGAACGCACGCGGGTCCGAACGGTCACCGGCAAGATGGTCGAGAACGCTGAGGCCTCCCTCCGCCTCCGCACCCTTCTCGACACCCTCGGGCAGAGCCCTGTCGACTCGACCTATGACCGCTACGACGACCTGTCCCTGTCGCGGCGGCCGAATGTTACCCTGTACATGATCGAGTCCTACGGGGAAATTCTCGATCGCGCCCCCCGGCTGCGCGACCCCTACCGCGCGATGATGCAGCGGGCGGAGGACTCCCTCCGCGCTGACGGCTGGCACATGGCGACCACCGTCAGCGACGCCCCCGTCCGCGGCGGACGGTCGTGGCTCGCGATTGCGTCGGTCATGCTGGGAACGCGCGTCGAACACCAGGTCCTCTACGAGCGGTTTCGCGACGACCCGAACCGGACACCGCACCTCGTCCGCTTTCTCCAGCAGCAGGGCTACCGCACCGCCACCCTCCAGCCCTACACCGTCGAGCGCCCCGGCCTGCCTGTCACGAATCACTACGGCTTCGACGTCGAACTCTACCGCGACGATCTCGCGTACGCCGGACCCGATTACGGCTGGGGCATCGTCCCGATGCCGGACCAATACAGCGTTGGATTTGCCCACGAGCGCTTCGTGCAACCGAGCCGACAGCCGACGTTTCTGTTCGTGGAGACGGTCTTCTCCCACACGCTCTGGAACTACGGCCTCCCGCCCGTTCTGCCGGACTGGCGCCGGTTCAACACGGTCGCCGGCCCCAATCGCAAGCAGAAGCTGGCGGAGGAGGGCCGGCCGACGACGCTTCTGCCGGACTCCGTGACCAGCCGTCCGGTCACCGATCAAGCCGCCACCCGCCGCTTCCTCCGCCACATCGCCTACGAAGTAGACGTCGCCCAGAAGGCGCTCCGCGACCTCGTCCCCCGCAACAGCCTCGTCATCCTGATGGGCGACCATCAGCCGCCTCTCCTCCCGACCGAGACGTTCGGCGTACCGATCCACGTTCTGAGCACCGATCCCGACCTGGTCGCCCCGTTTCGGCGCCAGGGGTTCACGGAGGGCCTGCTTCTACCGCCGGAGCCCGTCCGCTGGAAGCACGAAGGGCTCTTTTCGCTGCTCGTCCGCTCCCTCTCCGAGGCCTCCGGCATCACGCCCCCGCCCCCGCTTCGCCCCGCCGGCGTTTCGCGCTCGGTCCTCGCCAGGTAGACCCGGTGGAGGGTACGGCCCGACCGACTCCCCCCCGATGGGCGGCAGGGAATTCCAGGTCGTGCTCCTTCTCGTCGCCCTGCACCTCGTCATTGTCGGCAATGCCTCGTTTGAAGAGAGCCCCGAAGAGGGCGCACCTGCGAACGCACGCGCCGCACCAGCCCACCAGCTCGGAGGCCTGCGAAGGGACGGATGGGCGCGCCCACCTACGTCAGAACATCGACCCACTCCTGCAGGGCTGCCTCGAAGCGACGTCCGGTCTCCGACCAGGTGGGGAACGTCTGACTCTGCCGGCGGGCCGCCTGCGCCATCCGAGCGCGTAGCGCCGGGCGGTGCAAAACGGTCCGCAGGGCCTCGACCAGCCCGGGCAATCGGCCCGCATCGACGAGGTATCCCCCCCATTCGGTGGGGGCCGGATCGGGAGATGCGCGCCGGGGATCCATCCCGAAGTTTTCCGGCAGTCCCCCCACACGGGTCGCCACCACAGCCAGTCCCCGCGCCATCGCCTCCCGTGTTGACATGCTGCACGTCTCGAATCGGGACGGGACGACGCAAACGTCGTGCGCGTCATAGACGGGTCGCATTTCTCCTTCCGGAACCGCGCCGGCCAGGTGAACCCGATCTGCAACCGAGGACGCGGCCAGCCTCTGGCGAAAGTCCGTCGCAAAGCCCCGGTCGAGGGTTTCGTCTCCGACGAGGGTCCAGCGCCATGACGCATCAGCAAGCGCCTCCAACCCTCGCAGCAGTCGCCGGAGGCCCTTTCCCGGCAGAACGTTCGCAACCGTGAGCAGCCGGAGCGGCCGCCCGGTCGCACCGGGGCGGTCCGGTACCGGTTCGCGGAAGCCGTCGTCCAGTCCCGGCGGGACGACGGCGATCGATTCGCGATCGAGGGTCTCGCCGGCCAGCGCGCGCCGGACGTACTGGCTCGTTGTGATCGCTCCGTCGAAGAGGCGGAGCCGCTTGCGTTCGCGCTGAGCGGTCGCGGTGTCCGACTGCGTGGGGTCGATGCAGTTCAGGTAGTGCGCCAGGAGGACGAACGATCCCCGCGGTTGGGCCCGGCGGAGGGCGTCGAGCGCCTCGCCGTGAGCAAGAAGCAGGCTGTCGACGACCACGACGTCCGCGCCGGGGACGGCCCCCGGATCCTCAGGCGCACGCTCCACCGGCCACAGTTCCAGATGGACCGAACCGTCCAGTTCTGCCAGAACGCGGCGGTTGTAAATATTGCCGCCCGTTGGAAGCGAGTGGATGTCCGGTGCCAGGAAGACGACGTCCATAAACGGTGGATTCGATCGCAGGAGCGGTGGGACCTCCGTCGCGCCGACCGGCGGCCTCATCGGTCCAGCCATTCTCGGGCGAGGGCGTCGGGATCGGGCGTGTCGCCGCCGGATTGCAGGGCGCGGACGACGTACTTGCCGATCATGTCGAACTCCAGGTTGACGGCCTGGC
The DNA here is from genome assembly GCA_937127285.1 of uncultured Bacteroidota bacterium. GTDB lineage: Bacteria > Bacteroidota > Rhodothermia > Rhodothermales > Salinibacteraceae > CAKZLV01. Next base: position 12,777 of record CAKZLV010000140.1, on the reverse strand, counting down.
CCTCCGTCCACGTCCGCACATTGGTGTGCTCGTACGTGTGCGGGATGATCGCCACCGTGAGTTCATCCTCCTCCAGCCGGGCAACGGTCAGGCTGATTCCGTCGATGGAGATGGATCCGACCGGGATGACGTAGGCGGCATAGGGCGCGTCGAAGCGGAGGCGGTACAGCCAGTTGGTTTCCTCCTGGGTGGCCTTCACCACGACGCCCGTTGCGTCGACGTGGCCCTGCACGAAGTGACCGTCCAGGCGCCCTTCCGGCTGCATGGCTCGCTCCAGGTTCAGCGGATCGCCTTCCTGCAGGTCGCCGAACGTGGTTTTGCGCAGGGTTTCCTCGACGCTGACGACCTGGAAGGTCTCGTCGTCGGCCTCCACCACCGTCTGGCAGGCCCCGTTGATCGACACGCTCTGATCCGGGCGGAGGGCCGGGGCCATCTCGGCCTCGATGGTCAGGCGCTTGCCGGCCCGGTCGCTGCCGAGCGGCTCGATGGCGGCAAGAGTGCCGACTTCTTCAATGATACCGGTAAACATAGAGAGAAGGAGGATTGACGCGAAAACATCCGTGTAGCGCTGCCCGGCGGAGGCTCCGGGAGCACCTCGTGGAGGATTCACCCGAACGCGCGGCTCGCGTTCCGGAGGGCCCGGCCCCAACCCTCAACCCCCAACCCTCAACCCTCTCCTGCAAAGTTCAACATTTTGCTGGACGGGCGCGGCAACACGATTCGGTGTTGTGCTTTTACTACCATCCAGTGCAACGAAGCGCTTTCCCTCACATCCAGCCTTTCCCACCGTGAAGTGGACCAAAGCGAAGGATCTAATGAACACCGACGTGAAAACTGTCGGTGCCGAATGGCCGCTCAACCGCGTCGCCGAGTTTCTGCTTGATCATGAGATCAGCGGAGCACCGGTCGTGGGAGACGACGACCAGCTCGTCGGAGTCGTGTCGACGACCGATCTGGCCCGTCACAACGGAACCGCCGGCGAGCGGCTCCAGCAGGAAAAGCCGCCGGCTTACTACCGGACGGAGGACGACTACGGCTACAGCCAGGAAGACATGCAGTCGCTGCACACGATCTCGGCCGACGGCACGATGGCCGAAGACGTGATGACGCCGGAGGTGTACGACGTCAGCCAGCACACGTCGGTCCAGCAGGTTGCCCAGGTGATGCTGCGCGGCCGCATCCATCGCGTCTTCGTGACCGAGCAGGGCGAGATCCGCGGCGTCATCACCGCCCACGACATGCTCCGCGTCGTGGCCGACCTGTAGCGGCGGCGAGGCGGCGGGCCGGTGCCTCGCCCGGGTCGTTCCGCTTCCACGCCCCTGGCCGCCGGCCGCTCCTGCGCCGATTACGCGTCTCCGCCGGCGTCCAGGGAGCGGACGTAGCCGCGGAAGAGCATGTCGTTGCCGACGGCTTCCCATCGCGTTTCGGCAAAGGTGCGCGCGTTCTCCATGGCGGTAATTCCGAGGTCGGAAAGCGCCGGTGTGCCCCGGCCGACGATCTTGGGGGCGATAAAGCTTACGTACCGATCGACGAGGTCCTGGCGGAAGAGAGCCGTCGCCAGGCCCGGGCCGGCCTCGACGAGAAGCGACTGCATCGGGTCGGCCTCGCGCCCGGCGTCTTTTCCGAGCCGCTGCAGGAGGGCGTCTAGGTCGAGATGGGGACGGCCGTCCTCCCCGCGCCGTTCGTCGACGCGTAGCAGCGTGCCGCCCCGAGCCTCCAGGGCATCCGCATAGGGGGGCCGGTCGCGCCCCGCACCGAGAACGGCGACGGTGGAGGCCACGTGGTCGTCACTGAAAAGCTGAAGGGATTCGGACAGTGCCCCCCGTCGGTCGAGGACAATGCGGAGGGGCTGCCGTCCCTCTACGTGGCGCACCGTCAGGCGCGGGTCGTCGCTTCGGGCCGTGCCGCTCCCCACAAGGACGCCGTCCAACTCCGACCGCCACCGATGCACGCGCGTCCGTGCCGCCCGCCCGGAGATCCACCGGCTGTCGCCGGTCGACGTGGCCACGCGGCCATCGAGCGTCTGCGCTACCTTCAGCGTCACCAGCGGCCGTCCGGTGTCGATGTGGTGCAAAAAGGCTTCGTTGAGCCGGCGACATTCCGTGTGGAGAACCCCCACCTCGACGTCCATGCCCGCCTCCCGCATCCGCCGGATGCCGCGCCCCTTGACTGCCGGAAACGGATCGATCATTCCGACGACGAGACGCGGGATTCCCTTTTCCAGGATCAGATCTGTGCAGGGCGGCGTCTTGCCGTGATGGGTGCACGGCTCCAGGTTCACGTACAGAGTTGCCGAGCGGAGTGCCTCCGGCCCATGCTGCGTCTCGGCCTTCCGGATCGCGTGCGCTTCCGCATGCGGACCGCCGTACGAGCGATGCCAGCCTTCGCCCAGAACCGTCCCGTCGTCGCCCACCAGGACGGCCCCGACCATCGGGTTGGGGCTGACGGATCCGGCGCCGCGTCGCGCAAGCTCCAGGCAGCGCCGCATCCAGTGGGCGTGGTCCCGCGTCCCGTTGGTCGTCACACTTCCACGATGTAGTCCGGGAGCGAGGGCTCCGTCAGCTGCCATGTCTCGAAGTAAAACTTGCTCTCAGATCGGGCGTTTTGGTAGGGCACGACGAAGCGCCGGACGGGCGGCCCAGCGCCTGGAGTCGTCGAAGCGGCACGCTCCTGCTCGGCATCTCGCCGGAGGGCGGCGGTCAGCGACTCCCGCACCGGGCGGGCGGCAAAGAAGCTCCAGTCGGAGCCGTCGTGCGCCGGCTCCGGAAAGAGCACCGCCTCCGCCCTCTCCAACAGATCCTGGAGGGCCGCCAGGGCGTGGCGGCGTGCCCTACCTGTTGCCGCCGCCACGCGTTCCTCCGCCACAGGTCGGCGGGCGGTAACCAGGGCCGCCGTTTCTCCCGGTTCGCGCAGAAGGTCGCGCACCTCGGCCTCGGCTACGTCCTTCGTCGACCCGTCCGGCGTGCACCGCGCCCACCACGACCGGCCAAGAACCTGGACGAGCGGCTCCACGAATACGGATGGACGCTTCAGCGTCGTCAGACCCACCGTGTCGCGCGACAGGCTCGTCCCGGCCAGATAGCCGCGAAACGCCTCGGTCGTATCCAGCAGATCCGCCAGCGGCATGCGGCCGCTGCTCTCGTCCGCCCGGTCGGCTCCGCGACCGCGGCGGTTGCGAGCATCCGGGTCGGAATCAGGGGTTCGGGGTTCGAGAAGGGCCGGCTCCTCGTGGAAGTACTTCAGAACGTCCGGGGCGGGCATGGCAGAGGGAAGTGCTGACGCGAGAGAACCGGGGCGGCCGGATATTTGGAAACCGTGTCTCTTGGAATCGTACAGAAGAACGGAACCACTCGATTTCTGGTTCGATTCCTGCGGACTCGACCTTCCTCCTCATGCGCTCCGTTCTCGTTTCCCTCTGGGTCTGGACGGCCGTTGTCGTCCTCATCGTGCTCTGGGTCCCGCTGATGGCGGCCGTGCGGCTGTTCGATCGCGACCCGGCCCGGTACTATACCGGGTACGCTCTCCGGATTCTCGGACGGAGTATGACGTACGTAAATCCCTTCTGGGAGATCGAGCTCGACGGCGCGTTTCCTGAGAATCCACGCAACCCGTACGTGTGCGTGAGCAACCACCTCTCGCAGGGCGACCCGCCCATCGTCGCCCGCGTTCCGTGGGAGATGAAGTGGGTGGCGAAGGCCGAGTTGTTTCGTCTGCCGTTCGCCGGATGGCTCCTGAAAATGAGCGGGGACATTCCGGTGGATCGCCGCGACCGCGACAGCCGGGCGCACACGCTCGTGATGGCTCGCGAGTACCTCCGCAAGAGGTGCAGCGTGATGTTCTTTCCGGAGGGCACCCGGTCGCGCGACGGCCGGGTGCACCGCTTCGCCGACGGCGCGTTTCGACTGGCGATCCGGGAGGGGGTCCCCGTGCTCCCCATCGCGATCGACGGCACGCAGGAGGCCCTGCCCAAACATTCGATCTGGTTTGAGCCCAACCCCGAAACCATTCGCGTTCGGGTGCTTCCCCCCGTGGATACGAGCGGATACGAGGCCGACGAGTCGCGGCACCTGCAGCAGGAGGTGCGGGCTCGAATCGTTGCGCAACTCGCCGAATGGCGGGGCGTATCGCCGGCCGACGTCGACGCACTGGCCGACAACGAGACCGAAGCCACCGCCCCTCTGCCCGCTGCGGAGGAGATCGCCTCCTCCGAACCGGTTGCCGATCCCCCGCCGGAGACGCCGCCCGAAGGCGGTGAATCATCCGTCAATCCCTCGACCTCCCCGTAAACCGTGGAACCGACGGGTTTCGGGGCGCATTCTTGCATGTGTGTTTCGTCAAACCGGGTGCTTACCCGCGTCCGGTGAAGAAGCGCACCTCAGACGATGCCCGGACACAATGCCCAGTAGCTCAATTGGCAGAGCACTCGGCTCTGGACCGAGAGGCTGATGGTTCGAGTCCATCCTGGGCAGCCGCTTCCCCTCTTCGACGTTCGAACGCACCGATCCACCCCGACGTGCCCCGGCGCGCCGGGGTTTTCGTTTCCGGGCCCGGCCCAGCCGGCCGAACCAACCGGGCCGGGCCACGCACCACTCGCCGAAAGGCCGGCTGCCGGCCATTCGCTCCTGCGACGGAGTTGCACGGAAGCCGCCTCCCGTCGTATCCTTTGATTCAGCGTGCTGCCGGTCTCGCCTGTGGGAATCTCTGTCGCCCTCTCCGCTCGACGGTCGCGTCGCATTGACGGGATCGTTCTGCCCAGATCTTTTCTTTCCGGATCTTTTCTGCCAGTGATCACCTCTTCGCCATGTCGTCCTCCAACCCGGAGGCGGAGCCGCATGCCGCCCCGCCCGCCGAAGACCTGAACCCGTTTCACATCGCGCGGCAGCAGTTCGAGACGGCCGTTCGCTACCTGCCCGACCTGCAGGACGGCCTCGTGGAATTCCTAATTCGCCCGGATCGGCTGATTACCGTCGAGTTCCCCATCGAAACCGACGACGGCGTCCGCAACTTCGTCGGCCATCGGGTGCTGCACAGCAAGGTGCGTGGCCCGGGCAAGGGCGGGATTCGCTACCATCCAGACGTTACGCCCGACGAGGTGCGCGCCCTTGCGGCGTGGATGACCTGGAAGACGGCCGTCGTCGACGTTCCCTTCGGCGGTGCGAAGGGCGGGGTGGCCTGCGATCCAAAGGCGCTCTCGAAGCGCGACGTGCGCAAGATCACGCGCCGGTTCGTCTCGCAGCTCGGCGACGCCATCGGCCCGCACACCGACATCCCCGCCCCCGACGTGAACACGGGAGCGGAGACGATGGCCTGGGTCTACGACACCTACGACATGATGCACCCGGGACGGAACAACCTGCCCGTCGTCACCGGGAAGCCGGTCGAACTCGGGGGGTCGTACGGTCGTCGCGAAGCCACGGCCCGCGGCCTGCGGGTGGTTGCCGAGACGGCGCTGGAGAAAGGCCTCGTCGGCGGTCTGTCGTCGCTGGAGGAGGCGGACGTCGTCATCCAGGGCTACGGCAACGCCGGCGCCCTCTCGGCTGCGTTCCTGCATGACGCCGGGGCGTCGATTCTCGCCGTCAGCGACTCGCAGGGGGGCGTGTACCACCCCGAGGGACTCGACCCGCGGGCGGTGTCTCGCCACAAACGGGACACCGGCTCCGTCGTCGGGTTCGACGACGCGCGCTCCCTCTCGAACGACGACCTGCTTGAGCTCTCTTGCGACGTGTTGATCCCGGCCGCCCTTGAAAACCAGATTCGCGCCGACAACGCCCCGCAGATCCAGGCCCGGGTCGTGATCGAAGCGGCGAACGGACCCACCACGCCCGACGCCGACCGCATCTTGCAAGAGCGCGGCATTCCGGTCGTCCCCGACATTCTGGCCAACGCCGGGGGCGTAACGGTTTCCTACTTCGAATGGGTGCAGAACATCGAGAACGAACAGTGGGAGGCGGAAACGGTCCACCGCAAGCTGGAAGACAAGATGCGGCGGGCGACGGCGGATGTCATCGACACCCACCGGGAAATCAACGCGTCGCTTCCGGAGCTCCGTCGAGCGTCGACCGAACACGCCGGGAAACGAGACGCCGGAGGGCCAGATGCCGGGACGCTGGATCCGGTCGACCTGCGTACCGCCGCCAGCATCCTCGCCATCCGCCGCGTCGCCCACGTCGCCCGGCAACGCGGCATCTGGCCGTAGCACCCCCTCCACCCTCCATCTTCCATCCTCCATCTTCCATCCTCCATCTTCCATCCTCCCCCTCGCCTGTCGGATCAGAATCCGAAGCTGACGCTGAGGGTCCAGACGGCGCTCGATCCGTCTTCGGGCGGGCGCTGGTCGGGGTTGTCCTCGAAGGTGGGACCGATGTCGTCCTGCACCGTCTCAACGAGGCCGTAGCTGTATCGGGCGGTGACGGCGAGGCGGTCGACGGCGGCCCCGATGCCAGCGGTGAGTCCGCCGTCGAAGCGCCGGTAGAAGGACTGGTCGAAGTCGAGCGGAAGCTGTCCGCTGAGGCCGCCGACGCTTTGCTGCTCGAACATCTTCACCGCCGCGTATCCGCCCCCCTGCACGAACGGGGTCACCGTCCCGCGAATGGGGGGAAGATCGCCCCGGAGCATGACGGGAAGCTCGACGTAGGTGGCGCTGAAACGCACGTCGCCCCCTTCGGGCGCGCTCACCTCCGTTCCCTTCGGACTCACCAGGAGCTCGGGCTGCAGGGAAACCGGTCCCGGGATCTGGATGCGAACCGCAATGCCCCCCATCAGCGAGGTCTTGCGGCTCAGGCCGGCGTCGGCGTCCGATGCGACCGTCGCAATGTTGGCCCCGATGCGCGGGGCGAACTCGACCGACGGCTGTGCGGGGGCCGACCCCGCGCACAGCCCGAGCACGAGAGCGACCAGGGGGGCAGCAGCGGCAACCGGCAGGGCGGAGAAGCGCGAGGGAAGCATAGGAATCGAGGGATCGGGAAGACGCAGATCGACAAAGACGGGGCGGGCAGGGCCGGCAGGGAGAAACAAAAACGACGGGCGAACCCTCCCCGCACAGTGGAGCGTCAGAGAGGCGCCCGTCGCTTCGATTCATCCATCCACAGACGGAGATACAAAACACGGTCAAGAAAGTCCATTTGCGCCCCTCTGCCAGAGAGGCCCGGACAAGCGGGCCGCGCCCCGCGTCCTGACGAGGCCGGCGCGGGCACCGTCTTCCCCCCGTCCGGGTGCCGGTCTCGACGACGGTTCTCTCTCGAATCCGCCGGGCGAAGCGCCGGCGCGAGCGAAGAGGCCGCAGACCGTCCGCCCGACGGGTTTCGAGCCGGTGCCATCGGGGATCAGCGGGTCGAGCGGGAGGGGCGGTTCCCGGCCTCCAGCGGCGGCAGGGCCAGGAGCACAGCCAGGAGGGCGCTGCGTTCGACGAGCGCATCGATCCTGCAGAACTCATGCTCGGCGTGCGCCCCGTCTCCGACGGCGCCGAGCCCGTCGATGGTCGGCGTGTACTGAGCCGTAATGTTTCCATCGGAGACGCCTCCGGATCGCCCTTCCTGCAGATCGTCGAGGCCGAGGGTTTCAGCGGCCGTCCGGACCTGCTCCCACAACCGCCGCGAGCCCGGGGTGCGCTCCATCGGGGGACGACCGACGTCGCCGCTGACTTCCAGTTCGGTGCCGGGGACGGTGGCGTGCAGGTCGCGAATGGCCTGCTCGACGCGTTCGGCCTGCTCCTGCGTCTCGACGCGGACGTCGACCTCGGCGTGGCTTTCGGCCGCCACGACGTTGGGGCGCGTTCCGCCGTCGATCGTGCCGACGTTGACGGTGAGGCCTTCGGCGGAGTCGTTGAGTTCGTGCAGCTTCTGAACGACGTGGGAGAGTTCGAGGATGGCGCTCGATCCAGCCTCCGGGTCGAGCCCTGCGTGGGCGCTCTTGCCCGTGATGACGACGGTGAACCGCCCGGACCCTTTCCGCGCCGTTTTGATCTTGCCGTCCAGTCCCAGTGCCGGCTCCATAATGAAGGCCCGGTGCGCCCGGCGCGCCAGGCAGCGGATGTAGCGGCGGGAGTGGAAACTCCCCTTCTCTTCGTCGGAGTTGACGAAGACCACCGGCGTGACGGCCGGCCGGATTCCGTGATCGTGCAGAACCGCCAGCGCAAACACGGCCTGCGTCAGCCCCCCCTTCATGTCGAACACCCCCGGACCTCGGATCACGCCCTCCTCCCGGTCGACCCGGAAGGGCATAGTCTGGATCGTGCCGGTTGGCCACACGGTGTCGCTGTGGCCCAGCAGAAGCTGAATGGGGCGGTCTTTGCGCCGGCGGCGGGGGCGGGCGTACAGGTGGCCGCCCGTGTCCGCTCCGCCGTCGACGGTGCGGACGCGGTAGTTCATGTCCTGCAGGGCGCCGGCCAGGATCTGCTGCGCCTCGGCCTGGGCCTCGGGGACGTCCGTGGGCGATTCCGCCTCGACGAGAGCCCTCAAAAATGCGATCATGTCCTCCCGCCGCTCCTCGAGCGACGACCGAAGGCGGCGGACCTGGTCGGTGCGGAGGCCGGCTTCGGGGACCGAGAAGAAGTCATCGCCGGCCGGAGACCGGTCGGCGGAGGAGGGAATGAAGGAGGAAGGCATAAAAGCAGGGCTGACTTCGCGTCAGGACGTCAGCATAGCGAAAAAGAGAAGGGCGGGGCCGGGACGCGGGCAGGCGCCGACAACCGGGCGGGCGGCCGGGCCTGCCGCTCTCGCGGAAGAGGGCGGTCTCGGTTCCAATCGTTACTTCTCAAACCCGGCAGGAAACGGAAACGCATTCGACTCGTCGATGGCCGCATACCGATCGGGCGGCAGATACGCCAGCAGCGGGTGGTCGTGAATGGACTGCTGCTCGTCCTGCTCCGAGGTGCGCAGGATGTCTTCGTGTACGTGCACGGCCGCGACCTGGCCGATGAGCAGGCTGTTCTCCCCCAGGTTGTCCACGATGCGGTCGACTTCGCACTCCAGGTACAGGTAGGCGTCTCGGAGGAGGATTCCGTCGATCACCTGGGCGGGCCGGGTGGGCAACTGGTCGACGCTCGGCTTGGTGCCGGGGCCATCCGACGGGCCGTCTCCGTCCTCGCGCGGAGAGGCGGCCAGGCTGGTCAGGGTGACCTGGTCCGGACGCGGGAAGCTCACCGTGAACGTCCCGGTGTGCTTGGCGTTGCGGTAGGTCTTGTGCCGGGGTGTGCACACGAACCCGTAGTAGGAGCTCCACCCCATGGGCGCGGCCATGTGCTTGGGCGCGAGGTCGTACGTCTGGGCGTCCTCGTCCTTGGTGCCGATCACTACGAGAGGAGCCACCATGTAGAATCGATCCCAGAACGGCGTTTCCGGATCCAGAGAGACGATCTGCTCCTCTGCCAGCGTCGCTTCCTCCGGAACGTCGGCATCGTGCGGAGAGGAGGAGGACGTAGAATCCAGGGAGGAGCCCGGGGCTTGCGTCGAATCGGAAGGGGTCATCGGTAGGACGGAGGTTGGTCCAAGACGGGCGGGAAGAACGGCGAGTGGGGGCGCACCGTCGGGAGGCGAGAGGGAGCGGTCTTGTTTTTACACGCCGCAACGCCCTGCGGGTGCCCTCCGTGGCTGCCCCTTTGGTTGGGGCCGGTTCTCCGGCGAAGGATGGCCGATTGCTTTACCCTTTCCATTCTTTTCTTTTTGTTTCGTTCACACACAGCGGCCGGTCAGCCGAATGCTTACCAGACGAAGACCGCCATGTCGCCCCTCCGTTTCGTTGTCCTCTTCGTTTTTCTCCTGGCAGCGGGCTGTGCGTCGTCGGAGCCGGTTCGGGTGTCCTACAGCGATGGAGCCGGCGAGACCACGTACGCCACGAGTCTGATCCGCCTTCAGGACATGAACGTGCAGAGCGGGCTCTCGAGTCCGGGGCGGTTTTACGTGCAGGTGCAGGCGGGCTGCACCGGGCGCGAGTGCGTCCCCTCCACGTATACCCTCCGGTTTCTTCGAAAGGGACAGAAAGAGGTCCGTCTTGCCAGCCAGGAGGTGTCGATGACGGTTGGAGACGAGACGATCGAGTGGCAGGATCCGCGGATGACGCAGCCCGGCGGCAGCGCGCTTGACGACCCCATCCGCCTCCGCAGCGGGACGGTGTGCACCGTGCAGGTGTCCGGCGGCCAGCTTGCCACCATCGGGAGCGTGCGCTCCGTCTCCGGGCAGCTGGGGAATGCGGACTTCACGCTCTCCTACGACGGCCGGGCGCCGATCCGCCAGCTCGCGGCGCGGCTCGACCGGCTCGAGGAGGACGCCTCTGCCCCGGATGCGGCCGAGGGGCAAAGCGGGCGGTAGCCCTGCCGGCTCCTTCGACCGACTGGCTCCTTCGACCGGCTGGCGGAAATACCGCCGGCAGCGACCGGGAGGCGGCCCGCAGAAACGAGAGGCGGCCCCGTGGGCACCCGTCAGGCCACCGGCTCCAGCCGGTACAATCCGCCGTTCGAGGCGTCGGTGAGGATGTACAGCAGGCCGTCCGGCCCCATCCGCACGTCCCGGATGCGCCCGATCGTCTTGTCGAGAAGGGTCTCTTGGTGGGCGACGGCCCCGCCGGACAGCACCACCCGCTGGAGCTTCTGATGCGCGAGGGCGCCGACGAACAGGTTGTCTCGCCATCCGGGAAAGGCGTCGCCCCGGTACACGGCCAGCCCCGACGGCGCGATCGACGGCGTCCAGATGACGGCCGGTTGCTCCATCCCGGGAGCCTCGGTGCCGCCGATGGGCGCGTTGTTCGAGTACTCGCGCCCGTAGGTGATGGCGGGCCAGCCGTAGTTCTTGCCGCCTTCGATGCGGTTCAGTTCGTCGCCGCCGCGCGGGCCGTGCTCATGGGCCCAGAGCGTGCCGTCGGCGGCGACAGCCATCCCCTGCGGATTCCGGTGGCCGTAGGAATAAATCTCGGGGAGGATGTCGTCGCGCCCGATGAAGGGGTTGTCCTCCGGAATCGAGCCGTCCAGATTCAACCGGACGATGCTGCCGATCGCGTTTCGGGGGTCCTGGGCGGGGTCGCGCAGGCCGCGGTCGCCAACTGAGAAGAGCAGCGTGCCGTCGCCGGGAAAGACGATGCGCGAGCCCGAGTGCCGCCCGCCCCGGGTGAACGGGGTCTGCTGGTAGAGGAGGTCTTGGTCGACAAGCGTCGCGCCGTCCAGGCGGGCACGCATCAGTGCAGTGGCGAGGCCGCCGTCGCCCGGGGCGGAGTAGGTCAGATAGATCCAGCCGGTTTCCGCGTGGTTCGGCGGGAGGGCCACCTCCAGGAGGCCGCCCTGCCCGCGCGCCCGGATGTCGGGAAGTCCGGCGACCGTCCGGATCGAGTCGCCGTCGACGAGGCGGAGGCGGCCGGGCCGCTCGGTGATCAACATCCGGCCGTCCGGGAGCCACGCGACCGACCAGGGATGATCGAGGCCCTCCAGAACCCGCACGACGCGGAAGGTGGCGTCCTCCGACACGACCCGGTCGACGACGACGGTTCCGTCATCCAGGCCGAGGGGCGACACCCGCGGGGGCGTTGCTTCCGACGTACAGCCGATGCCGCCCAGGAGGCTGCCTACGATGATCGCCACAGCGAGGAAAGCCGGGCCGGGAGCCCGTACCAGGGGGCCGACATGCTCACAGGATCGAATCATGACCACCAGCGACAGGTAGAGGAGGGGCGCGGTGCATGGTATCTTCACCCTGTTTCGTGACATTCGTTCCCGGGCCCCTCCCGGCCCGGCCCCTGCGGCCCCGCGCTCCGGTTGCCCGCCGGCCGGCCCCAGATACCGGGCGGATGCCTGGACCGCCCCCCCTCCTCGTCTTCCCTCCCCTTTCTTTTCAGCACGTCCCTTTCTTCCTTTCATGCAGACCCTCACCACTCCTCGTCGCTTCCTCGTGGTGTTGTCTGTGCTGGTCGTCTCCGGTCTCGGGGCGGCCGGCTGCAGCTCGCCATCGACGCCGGTTCGCGTTCAGTACACCCCGTCGTCTGACCGAACCACCTACCAGACGAACCGGATCCAACTGGAAGGCATCCAGGTTTCCTCCGGGTACAACCGGAGCCCGCAGTTCTTTCTCACCGTCGAGGGTTCGTGCACGGGTCGGGGCTGCACCCCGCAGACGTATGCCCTCCGGTTTTCGGTGGAATACTCGGAGCCCGTGTCGCTGACGGCCGAGAGCGTCTCGCTCGCGTTCGGCGAGCAGACGAAGACGTGGCAGAATCCGTTTTCCGTTCAGCAAAATTCGCGGGTGCAGGCTCTTGGAACCATCTTTCGGGTTTCCCTTCCGGCCGGCGAGCTCGATGCCGTCGGTGAGGCCGAGCAGGTAACGGGAACGCTCGGCACCCTGGAGTTTGACCTCCCCTACGATGCCCGAGCTCCCATCCGGTCGCTCTTCGAATCGTCGGAGGACTCGGCATCGTAGCCTAGCCGTACGAGCCGGCGGACGGAGAGGGTACAGATGCCGGTACATTCTTCGAAGATCGTCATTGTCTCCGGGCATCAATCGGTATCTCCGGGCGTTTGGACCGGAGTAGACGATTTCCTCCAGGCGGCCTGGCCGTCCCGCTCCGCACCCCGAAATCCGAGTTCTGCATTTCGATGACCAAGACGATCGAGTCCGCCCCCACGCAGGATCCCGTGATCGCCAATGCGTCGGTGACGGCGCGGGAGGCGGCGAAGCAGAATATCGTCATCCGCGGCGCGCGGCAGCACAACCTGAAGGACGTCGACCTCGACCTGCCGCGCAACAGCCTCATCGTCTTTACCGGCCCGTCCGGCTCCGGGAAGTCGAGCCTCTGCTTCGA
>CAKZLV010000139.1 GCA_937127285.1 uncultured Bacteroidota bacterium | reverse complement strand
TGGCCGGGCTCTCGGGGGAGACGGCACAGCGGACCGTCCCCAAGAACGAGTTCCGCAAGCGCGTCGGTCTCTTTTATTTCGATGCCGAGCCCGATTCGCTGGCGGCGCTCCAACGGGTCGTCCCGTACGCTCTGGAGAGCGATCTGGCTCAAGATCTTTTCGTCACGACCTACACGCCGGCGCATCTGGCGCTCCGGCTGCGGGAGAGCGGAATCGAAGATCTGACCGACGTCCCGCTGGCGCTCCGCCGCGACATCGCGCAGGAGTACGAGTTGCCGTTTCTGGTGAGCGGAACCGTCGAGCGGACGGACGGCCCGTACCGCCTCACGACCGTTCTGCGATCGACGAGCGACCTGGAGGTGGTCGCCGAGCGAACCTTCGAAGGGGCGTCCCTTCTTTCCCTCATCGATCAGGCGTCGGTACAGCTTCGAGAAGACCTGGACGTCCCATCGGCCCACATCGAGGCGACGACGGATCTGCCCGTCTCGGAGATCACGACGACGTCGCTGCCGGCCCTGAAAGAGTACGCGATGGGCTACGATGCGATCAGCGTACAGACCGATTTTACGACGGGGCTGCGCCGGATCGAGGCGGCGGTGGAGAAAGACCCGACCTTTGCCCTTGCTCACATGATCCGGATGTATGGCTACGCAATGACGGGTCAGTTTTCGAAGGTGGCATCGGCCCGGCAGGCCGCGCAGCAGCACAAGTACCGGCTGGTCGAGCCCCTGCGCTACTCCCTTCGAACCAGCAGTCTCATCGCGTCGCAGGAGGTGGAGGCCGCACAGGAAGCGGTCGAGCAGTGGACGACGCTGTATCCGAACGACGTGATGGCCTGGACGAACCTCGCGCAGATCCAGCAGCTTCGGGGCAAGCCCGTCGAGGCGGCCCGGAGCCTGCGGCAGGTCGTCGACCTCGACCCTGGACAGGTGAAGCTCCGTCTCCAGATCGCCGCTTTGCTTACGCGAGCCGGTGAGTACGACGAGGCCATCGAGGATCTGACCGCGTACACGAAGGCGTTCCCGAGCCGGGCAGAAGGCTACACCCGCCTCGGGGAAGCCCATGCCGCCGAAGGGAATCCGGAGCGCGCCCTCGACGCCCATCGAAAGGCGCTCCAGCAGGGGCCCAACGACCCGACCGTCTTGCGCCGCCTGGGGAACGCCTATCAGCGGATGGGCGAGTTCGAAGAGGCCGAGACCCATCTTCGGCAGGCGCTCCGCCAGGCGGAGTCGCCGGAGCAGGTCGAGACCGCCTACCTGGAGCTGACGCAGTACTTTCGGGAGCGGGGCCAGACCGGCGCGTTCCGGACGTACGTCGACTCGCTCTTCGAGACGGCCGACTCCTACATGCCGCAGCACGTCACCTTGATGCGAAAGGCATCGATGGCCCCGCATCTCTACCGGTACGGGGATCGCGACAGAGCGCTTCGCATCGTGGAGGAGGCGAAGGCGGTGATCGATCGCGGCGGAGACCGGAGCGTCGATCCGGCGGCTCTGCATCTCGCCATCGCCCGGACGTATACGGAAACGGGAGATCTGGAGAAAGCCGCGTCCCACATCGAAGAGGCCGACCGACTGTTTGAAGCCTACGGGTTTACGGGTCTCTCGCAGCGATTCAGCATCCACCACGCCCGGGGCCGCTTGCTGCAGGCACAGGGCAACCTGCAGGAGGCAATCGCCGCGTACGCCCGGGACATCGACGGGGACCCGGCCGATACCGGAAGCCGCTACCGGATCGCGGTCATCTACCACGAGATCGGCCGCACGAACGAGGCGGAGCGCTACTTCGAGCGCGTTCTGGGGCGCTCTCCCGCCCATCCCCGGGCGAACGCGGCCTACGCCGCGCTGCTTCACGACACCGGACGTCACGGAGAAGCCCGGATTCACCTGGATCGGGCCCTTGCGGCGTGGGAGAAGGCCGACCCGGACTACCAGCCGGCCCGGACGGCCCGGTCCCTCCGCGACTCGCTCCGTCTGGCCGGCTGAGAAGAACCGCCGAGGCTGCGTCGCACGGGTCACAGTCGCACGGGTCACAGTCGCACGGGTCACAGTCGCACGGGTCACAACCAGCAAGACCGACGGTCCCCTTCACGAGTGCGCCGTCTCCGTTGTGAGGGAGTCGGTTGCGGGCTGTGGCAGGTCGGGTCCCCACGTTCCGGCCGGATACGGGTGCAGGGGCACCCGGCCCTCCAGAAGCGGGTCGTAGAGCTGCCAGGACGCCTCCACCTCGTCGGCCCGAACGAACAGGGTCGGGTCTCCGGTGATAATGTCCCGCAGGAGGGTTTCGTAGGCATCCGGCGTGGGGCCGAAGGCGTCTTCGTACGAAAAGCTAAGTTGCTGGGTGTCCAGGTCCATTGTTCCATTCGTGCTCGAGCGCGGGGCCTTCACCTGAAAGCGCAGATCGAACCCTTCGTCGGGCTGAAGGGTGATGATGAGTTCATTCGGCCGGGCCTCGCAGTCGGCTTCTTGGGGAATGCAGGGCTGCCCGCCGGTCTGAAAGAGAGAAACCGGCGCCCCCTGAAACCGCACGCAGATCTGGGTCTGCTTCTTCGGCATGCGCTTCCCCGTTCGAAGGACGAACGGGACGCCCTGCCACCGCCAATTGGCAATCCCGAGGCGCAGACCGACGAAGGTTTCGGTGTCGGAGTTGGCCGGCACGTCGTCCTCGTCGCGGTATGCGGGGACGACCTCCCCGTTTACGGACCCCTTTTCGTATTGACCGAAGACGACATCCGTGTCGGGGTCGGGCTGCCGCGTGGCGCGAAGGACCTTCACTTTCTCGTCCCGAATGGCATCGGCCTCCAGGGCCGACGGCGGCTCCATGGCGACGAGCGTGAGGAGCTGCGTCAGGTGGTTCTGGACCATATCGCGCAGGTGCCCGGACTGGTCGTAGTATCCCGCCCGTCCGCCGACGCCCAGGCTCTCGGAAACGCTGATCTCGACCCGTTCGATGTGCGTCCGGTTCCACAGCGACTCGAAGATCGCGTTGCCGAAGCGAAAGGCCAGCAGGTTCTGGACGGTTTCTTTGCCCAGGTAGTGGTCGATGCGGTAGATCTGCTCCTCGTTGAAGTAGCGATGGAGGGTGTCGTTCAGGGACCGCGCAGATTCGAGGTCGTATCCGAACGGTTTCTCGACGACGAGGCGGGTCCATCCGCCGCTTTCGTGCAGGCCGGCATCGCCAATCTGCTCGACCGTCGATCCGTAGATGCCGGGAGGGAGGGAAAGATAGAAGGCCCGGTTGCCGGGCAGGTCGAAGTGGCGCTCCAGCCGGTCAATGCGGTTTCGGAGTGCGTCGTAATCGCCGCCGTCGCCGAGGCACTGGTAGAAGAGGTTGCGGGTGCACCACTCGGCGACCTCTTCCTCGGGGTGGCCCTGGTCGCGAAGCGCCTCGCGCGCAACCTCGCGGAAGTGGTCGTCGGACCAGTCGGACCGGGCCGTCCCCAGAACGAAGCAGTTCTGAGACACCTCGCGGCTTTGCATCAGGTGGTAGAGGGCGGGAATGAGTTTGCGGCGTGCGAGGTCGCCCGTCGCACCGAAGATGACGAAAAGGTGGGGAGAAATGGGCATCGCGTAGGTCGGGCCTCTTGGTTCGAGAATCGGTTCGACGGGCCGGCGGCTCAGGCGCTGTCGGCGTCCGTCGCGCTTTCCTTCACCGCATGCCCACCGAACTGGTTTCGCAGGGCCGCCAGCAGCTTGTGGGCGTAGGTGTCCTCCTGCCGCGACTGCAGGC
>CAKZLV010000138.1 GCA_937127285.1 uncultured Bacteroidota bacterium | reverse complement strand
GTCCCGTGCGCTTAAAACTCCAGGCGCAGGCTGAGGCCGTGTCCGCCCGTTTCGGCATCGACCGCCGGGCCGACGGAGACCGACTGTTGGGCGTCGTCCCGGCTGCAGCGGACGCGCGGGGTGCGGTCGAAGGCCATGCCCGCTCCGTAGGCGAGCATCACGAACCCCGGAGCCAGAGCCACGGGCAGGAAGACGCTCAGCGCCAGCACCTCGCCGAAGCTCTTGTCTTCGAGGAATTCGCCGTAGAGATGAACGCCGAGCACCATTCCGCCAATTCCCGCGAATCGAAGGGTCGTCGGCAGAACGCTCTGGCGGCGGGCCTCCGGCCCGAGGCACCACTGCCCCATCGACGGCCCCAGGGCCGCTCCCGTCCCTGCGGTGACGAGGGCTGCGATCACGTACGGGCGGTCGAGGCCGCCCTCCGTCCCGCGGGCCTCCGCCACCCGGAGCAGCACCCCGCTGGCGACGACGGGAACGTACGTCGCGAGATGAGCCCGTCCGCTCGCATACTGCGGCGACCAGTCGCGCCGATCTAACGACGGAAAAATACCCGGCCACGGGTCGGCTCCGGCGTTCGTGAGTCCCGCCGGCGCACTGCGGGCGCCCGGACACTGTGCATGCACGGGCAGCGCGAGTGACAGAGAGCAGAGAATCGCAACGGCGACGGCGATTGCAATGCGACGGGGGTTTGTCATAGCACGTCCACAAGCGATGGTGTCGAATCGAAGGTCCGGCCACGCCCTCCACGGTAAGAGATGACCCGATTTCGACCAGCGGGCGCACCACCGGTCGAGGCGTGGTGGTGAGATGAACACGTTCGCCCCGTTTGGAGTGAAGGCGGTCGGGTGACCGGAGCCGCATCGCCGCCGTACCATCCGTTGGACGAAAGGAGATCGTCAAGCGGTCGTTCCAGCCTCCGGGACAGCGCCCCTCTACACGATCCGGTCTCGAATCTGGGGAGCGTACGTACGGCTGACGCGGAGACGGGTGCCATCGACCAGCCGCGCGACGTATCCGCCCGAGTCGTCGCTGCGTAGGTGATCCACAGCGGTGAGGGCGATCACGTGCGAGCGGTGCACACGGACAAACCGCTTCTCGTCCAGCCGATCGCTGAGCTCGCCAATCCCCTTCGACGACAGATAGGTTTTCTCTCGGGTGTGGAGCTTCGAATAGTCCCCCGCCGCCTCGATCCATAACACGTCCTCGGTCTCGACGGGAATGATTTTGTCTCCGTGGCGAACATACAGCCGTTCGGGGGCATCGCCGGGAGCTTTGGCGGCCTGTAGCAGGTCGGCGATACGATCTGCGTAGTCGTCTGCCGCGGCATCCGGGATCGCCGCACCGTCTGCAGATGACGCGGAGGTGCCCTCGCGGGACCGCCGGGCGTGCTGGGCGAGGACGCGCTCTACGGCGGTGTCGAATCGACTCTGCTTGTACGGCTTGAGCAGGTAATCGACCGCACCGGCTTCAAACGCCTGAATCGCGTACTCGTCGTAGGCGGTCGAGAAGACCACGTCCGGCAGATGCTCGATCCGCTCCAGCACGTCGAACCCGTCCCCGTCCGGCATCTGCACGTCGAGGAATACGAGGTCGGGCCCCTCTTCCTCGATGCACGCCACGGCTTCCGACACCGATCCGGCCTGCCCGACGACATCAACCGCTTCGTACTCAGACAGAAACTCTTTCACGAGGTCTCGGGCCGGCGGCTCGTCGTCGACGATCACCGCTCGGACGCGACGGGATGTCTGTTGCGAAGATTCCTTCATTGCGCTGGTCGGTTGTCGGACGGATTGGTGGCAGGTCGGTGAGCTCGCTCCGTTCGGGGCCCTACCGTTCGCTCCTCTCTGAGCATTGCGTTCGCTCCTTGCAGGGCCCTACCGTTCGGCTTCCTCCGACTCGTCGGGGACGTCGAACCATACTCGGAACCCGTGGGGATCGACCGCCTCGGTGTGCAGGCCGCTTCCCTCCCCCAGTACCCGACGCAAGCGCTCGTCCGTATTCGTCAGACCCACGCCTCCCTTCGCGGCCTCCGGGCTCGCTGCCGCCCCGGCCGGTTCATTCGATTGGCCGTTCGTGATGGGGCCTTCCTTCTCGTCGGGGCCGACGCCGTCGTCCTCGACGATCACGCGGATCCGGTCCTCGTGTCGCCGAACGCACAGACGGATGGTTCCCCCGTCCTCCATCGGCCCCACGCCGTGCCGAACGGCGTTCTCGACGAGGGGCTGCACAACCATCGGCGGGACCGGCGCACGCAAGACGTCATCGGGAACCTGGATCTGAACGTCGATACGAAGACGATCGGAGAATCGGTGCGACTCGAGACTCAGGTAGCTGGCGGCGACCTCGAGTTCATCGCGGAGCGGGACGGTGTCGCGATCGATGCTGTCGAGGGAATGGCGAAGGAGTTGCGCGAGGTCGGCGATCATCTCCCGAGCGTCTCCGGGGTCGGCGTAGACCGTACTGCTAATCGAGTTGAGCGTATTGAACAGGAAGTGCGGATGGACCTGCGCCTTCAGCGCCTCCAGTTCGCGCTCGCGGGCCAGCGCGGCGTATTCGGCGGCCTGCTGCTCCCGCCACCGAAGCCGCTGAACGGATCGGACGAGATGATAGGCTCCGAACTGCACCGCGTAGACGGTCCCTCCACTCAGAAGCACCCACTGATAGGATGCCTGGATTTCCTGGACGACGAACGCCCCGATCATCGCCTCCATCAGCATCAGATACAGTTCCAGACCGACGAATGCGTAGACGGGGGCGATGCCAACGTGGGCGGCGAGGGACCACGCCCAGTGGCGGTCGTCGAGCGCGCGGACCGTCCCCCACCATACCAGCACGCTGAGCCCGCCGTGCAGCACGGCGTAGACGACTTGCCCGACGAAGAGAAAGACAAACGGGGTGCCCGGCTGATCCTGCGCGACCAGAAACGAGTAGAGCAGCGCAAAAAGCAGCCAGCCCACCGCAGAGAGGCCAACCCCCGCTGCCGTGATGGACGGGGGCGGGGGCGTGGCCTCTTCCAGACGTTCGCGGATGGCAGACGGCGATTCCATGCCCGAACCGGTGTCTGGAGAATCTGCCCGTGAGGGCTCTGCGCGTGACGGCATGGACGAACGTGATCGATTCATCAGGTCGCGGATCTCACCGGCCGGCGTGGAGGAGCCCCATTCGGCAGCGTCTCCCACTCACTCATTGGGGGTCGGGTTCGCCGCTACTCGGCGGAGGCGAGTTGGGGCATCAGGACCTTTTCGACCCAGGCGTATCCAGGACGGGCGGACAATGCATTTCGGAAGGCCGTGCGGGCGTCTTCGTGACGATCCGCCTTCACATGTGCGATCCCGATCCAAGCGTAGGCCTCCGCATGTCCCCAGGTGGGTTCAAGTGATTTCGAGGGGGATAAAGTCATTTCTGACGTGGACCTCGTGCGTTGCTCGAACCGGGCCACAGCTTCTTGAAGGCGGTCAAGGCCTTGTTCTTTGTCCCCGCCCCACATGCTGGGCTTGTTGAGAAGACTGATCCCGCCGGCGAGGAGAACCCGCGGGTTGGTCGGAGCCGCTTCGATGGCTTCGTCCAGATGGCTGCTGGCCTGTGGGCCATAGCGCATTCCGCTCAACATTCCCTGTCCGGCCTTGCGTCCGTAGACGAGAGAGAGAAGAGCGTGTGCCTCCGCCCACCGCTCCCGGTGATCGAGAGCCAACTCCAGGTGTTTGGCCGCATCGTCCAAATACGTTTCTTTCTGGTCCTCCCCGGCCACGTCGATCAGGCGATAGTCGGCGAGGGCGAGGTAGTAATGGCTGAACGCTGTGAGGGTATCGGAAGTGGTCGCGCGCTGAAAGAGGGTACGTGCCTGCTGCAGGGTCGCCGCATCCCCCTTCGTGGTTCCCTTCTCGAGAAGCGTTTTCCCCTTCGCAAGGAGCGAGTCGACGGGCTGTGCGGCGGTCGTCGGAGCCGTGAGGGTGAGAAGAACCGCGGCGAGAAGCGAAATGATCAGCCGAAAACGGAGGCGTTGAGAACGGAGGCGTTGGAGGGACATGATGGGATCGGGCCGTGTGTCTGGGACGTCGAGTTCGCCCCATTGAAGCCCTGCAGTACCCGTTCGTTTGGCGTCCCTCGACGAGTCGCGTCTGGCGTCGACGAGTCGTTCGCGAGCATAAACGGTCAGAGCTGGACCGTCACGCCAACGTAGACGGATCGGCGGAAGAGAGAACGCTGGTAGTCGGGAGCGCCGTAGTCCGGCGGATAGGTCACACCGAGCACGTTCCGGCGATCCAGGGCGTTGTTGACGGCGGCGTAGACGAGGACGTGCCGCCCGTCTCCGAATGGCCAGAAATAGCTGAGTTGGATGTCCACGCGCTGATACGCCGGCAACCGTCGGCTCCCGACCGGACCGTCCACGGGGAGAACGCCTCCGGAGGGGCCGGTGCGCGTTCCGGTGACGGGCGTGTACGGTTTTCCGGACGTCCATCGGTACGACAC